>NZ_JBFODE010000031.1:0-101229 GCF_040908155.1 Aeromonas sp. R6-2
CGATGCGCATAAAAAATCCGAAACCAATCAATAGGTTTCGGATTTTCACACATCAGAAGGATCGGTCAATGGATCCTTAACTGATCGGCATTAGGAGCCAGGCTCCCCTCTTTTCATGCTCAGAGCGGATCGGCCTTGAGGCAGGAGACCGCATGGCTGAAGTTCCCCTCCAGCACGGGGCGGGTCTTGGCGCACTCGGGGCCGGCCTGGGGGCAGCGGGTGCGGAACACACAGCCCGACGGGGGATTCATGGGAGAGGGCAGGTCCCCTTCCAGGATCTGGATGGTCTTGCTGCGCTCCAGGTCCGGGTCCGGGATCGGTACCGCCGACATCAGGGCCTTGGTATAGGGGTGCAGGGGGTTGGCGTAGATCTCCTTGCCTTCACCGAGCTCCACCGCATTGCCCAGATACATCACCAGCACCCGATCCGAGATATGTTTGACCACGGAGAGATCGTGAGCGATGAAGATAAGCGACAGCCCCATCTCCTTTTGCAAGGACTTGAGCAGGTTGACCACCTGAGCCTGAATCGACACATCCAGCGCCGAGACCGGCTCGTCGCAGATGATCATCTTGGGCTCGAGGATGAGCGCCCGGGCGATGCCAATACGCTGACACTGACCACCGGAGAACTCGTGGGGATAACGGTTCACCAGGTTCGGCAGCAGGCCCACCTTGCTCATCATGGCGCGAACCCGTCCCTTCACCTCATCCCGGGTCAGGTTCGGGTAGAAGGTGATAAGCGGCTCGGCGATGATGTCGCCTATGGTCATGCGCGGATTGAGCGAGGCCAGCGGGTCCTGAAAGATCATCTGGATCTCTTTGCGCTTCTCGCGCAGCGCCTGGTGATCCAGCTTGGTCAGGTCGTTACCGAGCCACACCACCTTGCCCGCGGTGCTCGGCACCAGGCCTATGATGGCACGGGCGAAGGTCGACTTGCCGCAGCCCGACTCCCCCACCACACCCAGGGTCTCCCCCTCATAGAGGCGCAGGGTCACCCCGTCTACCGCCTTGAGAGTGGAGGGTTTGGCCCAGGGCCAGGCCCGATCGCTCTTGATACTGAAATGAACCTTGAGGTCGGAGACCTCGAGCAGCAATTTCTTCTCGACTGTCATACCGCCTCCTTGCCCATGACTTCAGAGACCCAGTGGCAGGCCCGCTGGCGCCCATCGCCAAACGGAGTCAGCACGGGGGACTGGCTGCGACAGAGGTCGCTCACCCGGTGGCAACGCTCCTGGAAGGGGCAGCCCACGGGCAGACGCAGCAAGTTGGGCGGGTTGCCCGGTATGGTCGGCAACACCTCACCCTCGGTGTCGAGGCGGGGAATGGCGCGCAGCAACCCTTCGGTATAGGGATGGCTCGGGCGGTAGAAGATGTCATTGACCTTGCCGTACTCCATGGTACGGCCGGCGTACATCACCAGCACCTTGTCGCAGATGCCGGCCACCACCCCGAGATCATGGGTGATCATGATGATGGCGGTGTTGAACTCACGCTTGAGCTCTGCCATCAACTCCATGATCTGGGCCTGTACCGTCACATCCAGCGCCGTGGTCGGCTCATCGGCGATAAGCAGCTGGGGCCGGCACAAGAGCGCCATGGCGATCATCACCCGCTGACGCATGCCGCCAGAGAACTCGTGGGGGTACATGCCCATGCGCTTGCGCGCCTCGGGGATCTTCACCGCATCGAGCATACGCACCGACTCCTCGAAGGCCGCAGCCCGGGTCAACCCCTTGTGCAGCATCAGCACTTCCATCAGCTGATCCTTCACCTTCATGTAGGGGTTCAGCGAGGTCATGGGGTCCTGGAAGATCATGGCGATCTTCTCGGAGCGAATACGGTTGAGCTTGGACTCGGGCAGGTTCAGGATCTCGTCGCCCTGAAACTTGGCCGAACCGGTGATGATGCCATTCTTGGCAAGCAGCCCCATGATGGCAAATGCGGTCTGGGACTTGCCCGAGCCGGACTCACCCACGATGCCGAGGGTCTCGCCGGCCGCCAGAGAGAAGTTGAGGTCGTTCACGGCCACCACATTGCCGTCCGGGGTCTTGAACTCGACCCGCAGATCTTTCACATCGAGCAACTGCATAAGAACTCCTTAGCGATCTTTCGGGTCGAGGGCGTCACGCAGACCATCCCCGAGGAAGTTGAAGCAGAACAGGGTCACCACCATGAAGCTGGCGGGGAACAAGAGCTGCCAGGGGGCGACTTCCATCGCCTTGGAGCCTTCATCCAGCAGGGCACCCCAACTGGTCATCGGCTCCTGGACCCCGAGGCCAAGGAAACTCAGGAAGGATTCGAACATGATCATGCCCGGCACCAGCAAGGTGGCGTAGACAGCCACGATGCCGAGCACGTTCGGCACGATATGGCGGGTGATGATCTTCCACTTCGACACACCGCAAACATGGGCTGCCTCGATAAACTCCTTGCTCTTTAGGCTCAGGGTCTGACCGCGCACGATACGGGCCATGTCGAGCCAGCTCACCGCCCCGATGGCAAGGAAGATAAGTGCCAGGTTACGGCCGAAGAAGGTCACCAGCATGATGACGAAGAACATGAAGGGGAAGGCGTTGAGCACCTCGAGCAGTCGCATCATCAGGCTGTCGACGCGTCCGCCGATAAAGCCCGATGCGGCGCCATACAGGGTACCTATGATGACGGCCACCAGGGCCCCCATGATGCCGACCATCAGCGAGATACGCCCACCGAGCAGGGTACGCACGAAGAGATCACGTCCCAGGCTGTCGGTACCAAACCAGTGACCCGTCTCCATGTCCGGAGCGGACTGCATGGCATTCCAGTCCGGATCATCGAAGGTGTACTGGGAGAGATGCGGACCCACCATGACCGCCACCGAGATGATGGCCAGAATGATAAGGCTGGTGAGCGCCGCCTTGTTACGGAAGAAACGCCGCCGTGCATCCTGCCACAGGGAGCGCCCCTCAACCTCCATCTGCTGGGCGAACGTTTCAACCGCAGCACGCTTTTCTGTTGATACAACCATGATCTACTCCCTGATCAGTAACGGATTTTCGGGTCGATAAAGGCATACAGGATATCGACCACGGCGTTGAAGGTGATGGTGAGTGCACCGACCAGAATGGTCAGGCCAAGCACCATGGAGTAGTCACGGTTCAGCGCTCCGTTGACGAACAGCTGACCTATTCCCGGCAGGCCGAAAATGGTCTCGATCACCACAGACCCCGTGATGATGCCCACAAACGCCGGGCCCAGGTAGGAGACCACCGGCAGCATGGCCGGGCGCAGGGCGTGGCGCAGTATGATGTAACGCAGGGGCAGCCCCTTGGCGCGGGCGGTACGGATGAAGTTGGAGTTCATGGTCTCGATCATGCTGCCACGCATGATGCGGGAGATAGCCGAGATGTAGTACATCATCATGCCAAACACCGGCAGCACCATAAACTGGATACCGCCCCCCTGCCAGCCACCGGCCGGCAGCCAGCCCAGGTGGATACTGAAGAAGAGCACCAGCAAGGGCGCCAGCACGAAGCCCGGGATCACCACCCCCGCCATGGCCGACGACATCAGCAGATAGTCGATAAGGGTGTTTTGCTTGAGAGCGGCTATGGTGCCGAAGGTCACCCCGAGCAGCACGGCAAACAGGAAGGCCACCGAGCCGATCTTGGCAGAGACCGGCAGCGCCTCACTCACCAGATCGTTGACGGAGAAGTCCTTGTACTTGAAAGAGGGACCGAGATCACCCTGCACCAGGTTACCCAGGTAGGTGAGGTACTGCACCCCGATCGGTTTGTCGAGCCCGTACTTGGCCTCGATGTTGGCCATGACTTCGGGCGGCAGGGAGCGTTCGCTGCTAAAGGGGTTACCCGGCGCGAAACGCATCATGAAAAAGGAGACGGTGATGAGCACCAGCAGCGTCGGAATCGCTTCCAGAAGACGCTTGAAGATAAATTTCAACATAGACAATACCTGTCCTAACTGCTTCCAAAGGGTCGCTTTGTAATGAGGGGCCCACCCGGCGGGTGGACCCCCTGCTTGTTATGCGACTCGACCCATCAATGGGCGATGATGTACATGTCCTTGCTGTAGAGGTTGTCCAGCGGGTTGGCCGGATAACCGCCCAGGTAGGGCTTGACCATACGAGCGGTCACGTACTGGTAGATGGGGGCGATGGGCATATCCTTGGCCAGGATCTCTTCGGCCTGGACATAGAGCTTGTTACGGGACTCGCTATCCACCTGGTTGCGCGACTCACTCATCAGCTTGTCGAACTCGGGGTTGGAGTACTTGCCGTCGTTGTTGCCATGGGTGGTCTGCATCAGATCCAGCATGGAGGAGGCTTCGTTGTAGTCAGCGATCCAGCCGGCACGGCCCACGTCAAACTGCCCCTGCTTCTTGGTCTCCAGGTAGGTCTTCCACTCCTGGTTGACCAGGCTCACCTGCACGCCGAGCTTCTTCCACATGGAGGCCACGGCCACCGCCACCTTCTTGTGGTTGTCATCGGTGTTGTAGAGCAGCTCGAACTTGAGGGGGTTGCCCGGACCGAAGCCGGCCTCGGTCAGCATCTCTTTGGCCTTGGCATCACGCTCGGCCTGGGTCAGCTTGGACCATGCAGGAGCGACCGGTTTGAAACCGTCGACGAAGTCCGGCACGAGCGTGTAGCCCGGGGTCTGCCCCTGACCCATCACCTTGTCGGCGATCACGTTGCGATCGATGGCGTAGGAGAGGGCGGTACGCACGCGCACGTCGTCAAAGGGCTTCTTCTTGAAGTTGTACTGGTAGTAGTAAGTTCCTACATAGCCGGTCACCTTCAACTCATCGCCTTTCTCTTTCTTCATCTGCTTGAAGCGCTCGATAGGCAGGTTGTAGGTCATGTCCACTTCACCGGCCAGATAGCGGTTCAATTCGGCATTGGTGGACTGGATCGGCAGATAGGTCACCTTGTTGATGACGGTCTTGGCGTCATTCCAGTAATTTTTGTTCCGCTCGAGCTCAACCTTCTCGTTGACTACCCAGTTTTTCAGCACGTAGGCACCGTTGGATACCATGTTGCCAGGCTGGGTCCACTTGTCACCAAACTGCTCGATCACCTTCTTCGGCACCGGGTAGGTGGTGGTGTGGGAGAGCATGCTGACAAAGTAGGGAATGGCTTTCTCGAGCTGCACCTCGAAGGTGTAGTCATCGGTCGCCTTGACGCCCAGGGTGTCGGCCGGTTTCTTGCCTGCGATGATGTCGGAGGCGTTGACGATGGTCGGGATCTCCAGATACCAGGAGTAGGGAGAGGCGGTCTTGGGATCCACGGCGCGCTGGAAGGCGAAGACAAAATCGTGAGCAGTGACCGGGTCACCGTTGGACCACTTGGCGTTTTTACGCAGGTGGAAGACGTAGTGCTTGTTGTCCTTGGTCTCCCAGGACTCCGCCATGGCAGGCAGCACTTCCCCGTTGGGGCCGGAGGCGACCAGTCCTTCAAACAGGTCGCGCAGAATATTGGATTCGACCGTTCCTTCAGTCTTGTGCGGGTCCAGGGTGGCAGGCTCGGAGCCGTTCCCCTTCACCAACTCTTGCACATCCGCCAGTTTGGTACCGGCGGGAACCTCGGCGGCCTGAACCGAACCGCCAAACAGGGCTGCAACCAACAGGGTATTTATAATCGTTTTTTGGTGAGTCATTTCCATACTCCAACAAGAACATTCCATGCTTACATCCATTCACGAGAAAAGAATCCCGCTTGGCGCATGATTCCCTGCACTATTGAATAATGCAATAGTTTCGTGCGCACACTATGGCTTTTCATGGATGAAAAACCATCAAATCCCAATCCTGGCAGAATTTCTCAACGCGAAAATGGCGCTTTTTTATACAAATCCGCTCGATTGTAGGGAATCGCCCCCCAAAAGGAAACAAATAAAAAACCGGCCAGAAGGCCGGTTTTTTATTGGTGAAAGCGATCACATCAGGGCAGGAAACATCGCCTTGATTCCGGCCACCATGATCTCGATGCCCAGAGCCATCATGATAAGACCCATGATACGGGTCACCACGTTGATACCCGTGTTGCCCATCAGCTTGAACAGCAGGGGCGCGGCGCGGAAGATGAGCCAGGAGCAGAACGAGAAGATCACCACCACGATGGACATGCCAATCAGCTGCTGCCAGTGGCTCTGGCTGGCATAGACGATGACCGAGGAGATGGCACCGGGGCCCGCCATCAGGGGAAGAGCCAGGGGTACGACAGCAATCGACTCACGGGCGGCCAGCTCCCCCTTCTCTTCTTTGTTATGTTTTACCTCGCCGAGTTTGCCTTGCAGCATGGACCAGGCGATCAGAGTGATGAGCGATCCGCCGGCGATACGAAACGAGGCCAGGGAAATACCAAACCCGTCGAGAATGAGCTGCCCCAGATACATGGAGACCAACAGGATCACCATGACGGCCAGGTTGGCGGTGGTATTGGTCTTCATCCGCTCGGCCGGGCTCTGGTGGCTGGTCAGGCTGACAAAGACAGGCAGCAACCCGAGCGGGTTGATGATGGCGATAAGGCCGATGAAAAATTTCAGGTAGAGGGAGAAGTCGAGTTCAGCCATGGCATCCTGTTCACACTGAGGGCACGATTAAATCGTGCGTAAATTTACATCAAGCCACCCGTCTCTACCAATTAGTTAATCTGGGTCATCTCCCCCCGTTCCAGATAATCCGGCTAATAACACACAAATATGCAACACGGCGTGCGTTAACAACCGCCCACCCACCACTACATCCGGAACAAATGCGCAACAAGGGCCCCACATTCCTCCCCTGATCCCCTGGCCTCTCCCCGAAGCAGGCTCATCGCCCTCGCCCAGGCAGACAAATTCACCCTCTTTAAGACATATTGGAAGAGAAAATCTCTGACGACTTTCTCCCTCTGCCCCTGCACACTCTCTAGCCAGAGGGGAGGCAAATACTGATAAAGGGGATAAAAACAGCAATAATGCATTGTTTTGAAAGAACAAAAAAAACGTATGTCGCATATAACACCGGCTGGAGCGCCAGGGGTTACACGATGAGCCCGTCCATGAAAAAAAATTTCTTTTGTTCTTTTGTTACATTTGATCGCGATCAATTTTTTGAGGCATCCCTCCCCCCTATAATCGGTGTCGAAAGCAGTTTAACAAGGCATGCAATACCCCGATGGGGTGAATGGATAACGCGGCTGTGGCTATAATTGCCGGGCCTGAAAAAATCTCACAACGTTTTGTTAAACAGTTTTCAAAAATCATCAGGAGATGACATCTATGGCAGTAACCAACCTGGCAGAACTGGATGCACTGGTCGCCCGTGTGAAGGAAGCTCAGCGTGAGTTCGCTACTTTCTCTCAAGAGCAGGTCGACAAGATCTTCCGCGCCGCCGCCCTGGCCGCCAACAACGCCCGTATCCCTCTGGCCCAGATGGCCGTCGAAGAGTCCGGCATGGGTATCATCGAAGACAAGGTGATCAAGAACCACTTCGCCTCCGAATACATCTACAACAAGTATAAAGAAGAGAAGACCTGCGGCATCCTGAGCGAGGATGACGAGATGGGCACCATCACCATCGCCGAGCCGGTGGGCATCATCTGCGGTATCGTACCGACCACCAACCCGACCTCCACCGCGATCTTCAAGTCCCTGATCTCCCTGAAGACCCGTAACGCCATCATCTTCTCTCCGCACCCCCGCGCCAAGAACGCCACCAACACCGCCGCCAAGCTGGTGCTGGATGCCGCCATTGCTGCCGGTGCCCCGAAAGACATCATCGGCTGGATCGACCAACCCTCCGTCGAGCTCTCCAACGCCCTGATGAAGCACAACGACATCAACCTGATCCTGGCCACCGGTGGCCCGGGTATGGTGAAGGCTGCTTACTCCTCCGGTAAGCCGGCCATCGGCGTGGGTGCCGGTAACGTACCGGTGGTCATCGACGAAACCGCCGATGTCAAGCGTGCCGTCGCCTCCGTGCTGATGTCCAAGACCTTCGACAACGGCGTAGTCTGCGCCTCCGAGCAGGCCGTCATCGTGGTTGACGCCGTCTACGACCAGGTCAAAGAGCGTTTCGCCTCCCACAAGGGCTATGTACTGGCCAAGGACGAAGCCGACAAGGTTCGCAAGGTCATCCTGATCAACGGTGCCCTGAACGCCAACATCGTGGGCCAGCCTGCGACCAAGATCGCCGAAATGGCCGGTGTCTCCGTGCCTGCCGACACCAAGATCCTGATCGGCGAAGGCCTCAAGATCTGTGAAGAGGAAGAGTTCGCTCACGAGAAACTCTCCCCGCTGCTCGGTATGTTCCGTGCCAAGACCTTCGAAGAAGCCGTCGAAATGGCCTGTGACATGGTCAACCTGGGTGGTATCGGCCACACCTCCGGCCTCTACACCGACCAGGATCGCAACGCCGACCGTATCAAGTACTTCGGCGACAAGATGAAGACCGCTCGTATTCTGATCAACACCCCGACCACTCAGGGTGGTATCGGCGACCTGTACAACTTCGCCATGGCTCCGTCCCTGACTCTGGGTTGCGGCTCCTGGGGTGGTAACTCCATCTCCGAGAACGTGGGTCCCAAGCACCTGATCAACAAGAAGACAGTCGCAAAACGGGCAGAAAACATGCTGTGGCACAAACTTCCGAAATCCATCTACTTCCGTCGTGGCTCCCTGCCGATCGCCCTGGGCGACCTGGAAGGCAAGAAGCGCGCCATGATCGTGACCGACCGTTTCCTGTTCAACAACGGCTATGCCGATGAAGTGGTTCGCCTGCTCAAGGGCATGAACATGGAAGTGGAAGTCTTCTACGAAGTGGAAGCCGACCCGACCCTGACCGTGGTGCGCAAGGGTGCCGAGATGGCCAACTCCTTCAAGCCGGACGTGATCGTCGCCCTGGGCGGTGGTTCTCCGATGGATGCGGCCAAGATCATGTGGGTGATGTACGAGCACCCGAACACCGCCTTCGAAGACCTGGCCATGCGCTTCATGGACATCCGCAAGCGTATCTACAAGTTCCCGAAGATGGGTGTGAAGGCCGAGCTGGTCTGTATCACCACCACTTCCGGTACCGGCTCCGAAGTGACTCCGTTCGCCGTGGTGACCGACGACGCTACCGGCGTGAAGTATCCGCTGGCTGACTACGAGCTGACCCCGAACATGGCCATCGTTGACGCCAACCTGGTCATGGGTATGCCGAAATCCCTGTGTGCCTTCGGTGGTATCGATGCCGTGACCCACGCCATGGAAGCCTATGTTTCCGTGCTGGCCAACGAGTACTCCGACGGTCAGGCTCTGCAAGCCCTGAAGCTGCTGAAGGACTACCTGCCCTCCAGCTACCAGAACGGCGCCAACGACCCGATCGCCCGTGAGAAGGTGCACAACGCCGCCACCATCGCCGGTATCGCGTTTGCCAACGCCTTCCTGGGTGTGTGCCACTCCATGGCCCACAAGCTGGGTGCCGAGTTCCACATTCCGCACGGCCTGGCCAACGCCCTGCTGATCAGCAACGTCATTCGCTACAACGCGAACGACAACCCGACCAAGCAGACCGCGTTCTCCCAGTACGACCGTCCGCAGGCTCGCCGTCGTTACGCCGAAGTGGCCGACCATCTGGGTCTGACTGCCGCCGGTGACCGTACCGCCGTCAAGATCGAGAAGCTGCTGACCTGGTTGGACGAGTTGAAAGCCACTCTGGGCATCCCGGCCTCCATCCGCGAAGCCGGTGTGCAGGAAGAGGCCTTCCTGGCTGCCGTTGACCAGCTGGCCGTTGAAGCCTTCGATGACCAGTGCACCGGCGCCAACCCGCGCTACCCGCTGATCAGCGAACTCAAGCAGGTGCTGCTGGACTCCTACTATGGTCGTCCCTTCACCGAAGGCACCGTCGCCGCCGCCGAAGCCCCCAAGGTAGAGAAGGCTGACAGCAAGAAAAAGGCCAAAGCCTAATATTCTTGGCCCCAAATGGAAGCCCGCGCACAGCGCGGGCTTTTCTTTTCTGCTATCTCCTTGCTAGGTTTAGCTATATCGCGCAAAGGGATAACACCATGCCACTGATCCAGGCCTCCATTGAGCAGTTGAGAGTCGGTCACTTCGTCCATCTCCCCGGGGGATGGAAGAACCACCCCTTCATGTTCAATGCGTTCAAGATAAAGGATGAGGATCAGCTCAACATCATTCGCCATCTGGACTCCGCCATGTTGGTGATGGTGGACACGGACAAGAGTGATCTCCCCCTCGAGCCACTGATCCGCGGTGAGGTGATCGAAGAGGCGCCTCCCCCACCCCAGATCGATGAGCCCTCCGGGCCTCCCCCTTTCGACGAGAAGGCGTTTCGTCGCTCCATGCGAGTGGCCGAGAAGGCCTTCAGCCAATCGGTCTCCGAGTTGCGCGATGCACTTGGTGCTCTCAACCTCAAGCCCGACGAAGGATTGGCCAACACGGCACAGATAGTGCGCAATGCCGCCGCCCAGATCGCCCTGCACGAGGGCCCCCTCGGCCTGCACCTTATCCGCTCGACTCACACGGACGTCCTGCTGCAGCACAGCCTCAACGTCGCCTATCTGGCCATGTTGATCGCCAGGGAGCTCGGCATGAATCCGGTCGAGATCGAGGAGGTGGGGCTGGCGGGGCTGATACATGACATCGGAGAGCTCAGGGTCCCGACCCAGATCACCCAAAAGCGCGGCGAGCTCAGCAAGGCCGAGATCAACTTCCTGCGCATGCATCCCCAGTACGGCTTCGAGATGCTGGCCCAACTCAAGGCCTTCGAACCCAAGGTGCGTGCCGTCGCCATTCAGCACCACGAGCGACTCGACGGTAGCGGCTATCCCAAGGGGCTCAAGGGGGAGGAGATCTCCCCACTGGCGCGCCTCATCGGTCTGGTCGATTACTATGACGAGCTGCTCCATCCGCGCATGAGTGGCTTTCCGGCCCCACCCAACCAGGTGGTCAGCCAGCTCTTCAAGCAGTCGCAAGGCAAGTTCGAGCCAGACCAGGTCAAGCTGCTCATCAAGATATTGGGGATCTATCCCCCGGGGACCCTGGTTCAGCTCTCGGACGAGAGTATTGCACTGGTGCTCTCCTCCGAGCCCTCCTCCACCCTCAAACCCAAGATCCTGCCCTACATCAAGGGACAGAGGCCTGAGGGGGTTGCCATGGTGGACCTCAAAGAGGATGAGCGCACCATAGTGCGAGCCTGCCTCATCGAGGAGCTCGACGAGGCGCAGCGTCAGTTTTTCAACCTGACCCGTCGCTTCAGTTATTATTTTGCTTTCTGAGTTATCCCCAGAAGCTGGGGATAACTCATTGGACAACCATGAATAATCAGCCCTGACCTCTCATTTCCAGCCCCGAGAAGGGGTGCGCAAAAAATCGACTGGTCTTGAGCCCGTTATCGCCGAAGGGGGGAAGTGTGAGAGGGATCCCGTTATGGCATCCCCACGCTTCCACTGCTGACCCCAGTGCGTACCATGGCGCCGGTTTTCAGCAAGGATGAATAAGATGCTGCTGGTTCTCTCCCTGCTGCAACAGATGAGCGTCTTTCTGGTCATCGCTTACCTCTTCTCCAAGACGCCCCTCTTCCACCCCCTGGTCAACTACTCGGTGCGCCTGCCCCACAAGGTGGTCATCTACTTTCTCTTCTCCTCGTTTTGCGTCATGGGCACCTATTTTGGCCTGGAGATCCAGGGGGCCATCGCCAACACCCGAGCCGTCGGAGCCGTGCTGGGAGGCCTGCTCGGAGGCCCTCTCACCGGCCTGCTGGTGGGTCTCACCGGTGGTCTGCATCGCTGGACCCTGGGCGGGTTTACCGATGTGGCCTGCGCCATCTCCACCACGGTTGAGGGACTGCTCGGTGGCCTGGTGCACTGGTATCTGCTGCGTCGGGATCGTCTCGATGCCCTGTTTCACCCTC
Source organism: Aeromonas sp. R6-2 (assembly GCF_040908155.1). Classification (NCBI taxonomy): domain Bacteria; kingdom Pseudomonadati; phylum Pseudomonadota; class Gammaproteobacteria; order Aeromonadales; family Aeromonadaceae; genus Aeromonas; species Aeromonas sp. R6-2. Next base: position 11,896 of record NZ_JBFODE010000031.1, read on the forward strand.
AGGTAGCCCTCATCACCACCTTCGTGGCCGAGGCGTTGCAGATGATCATCATACTGCTGGTGGCCAAACCCTCCGGTGAGGCCCTGGAGCTGGTGCGCCATATCGCCATCCCCATGCTGACCGCCAATGCGCTGGGGGCAGCCCTCTTTATCAGCATGATCCGCGATCAGAAATGGATGTATGAGAAGTTCTCGAGCGATTCGTCGGCCAAGGCCCTGCGTATCGCCCAGCGCACTGTGGGGCTGCTCCACGACGGCTTTACCCCGGAGGCGAGCCGCGCCATCGCCCGCATCGTGCACGAAGAGACAGGCGTTGGCGCCGTCGCCATCACGGATCGACATGCCATCCTCGCCTTCACCGGTATCGGCCAGGATCACCACCTGCCCGGCACGCCCATCTCCTCGCCCCTCACCCTGGATGCCATGGCCCAAAACCGGGTACTGTTCGCCGATGGCAACAGCACGCCCTATCAGTGTTCGCTGGCCAGTCGCTGCCCCCTCGGCTCGGTGCTGGTGATCCCGCTGCAAGGGGAGCAGGAGGTGATCGGCACCATCAAGCTCTATGAACCCAGGCAGCGACTCTTTCTCAAGTTCAACCGGACTCTGGGTGAGGGCATCGCCACTCTGCTCTCCCACCAGCTGCTCAGCGGCCGTCTGGAGCAACAAAAACATCAGCTGATGCAGGCCGAGCTCAGGGTGCTGCACACCCAGGTCAATCCCCATTTCCTCTTTAACACCCTCAACACCATAGGCGCCATCACCCGCAGCAACCCCCAGCGCGCGCGGGAGTTGCTGCTGCACCTCTCCCGTTTCTTTCGCAAAAACCTCAAACGTCCGGAGGGACTCTCGACCCTGGCCGAGGAGCTGGCGCACTGTGACGACTACCTGGAGATAGAGCTGGCCCGCTTCGGGGATCATCTGAGCGTCGAGCGCCACATCGATCCCGCCCATCTGACGTTGAAACTGCCGAGTTTTACCCTGCAGCCCCTCATCGAGAACGCCATCAAGCACGGTACGGCGCAACTGCTGAGCCAGGGAAAGATCCTCATCGCCAGCGAAGAGAGGGGGGAGGAGATAGCACTCATCATCGAGGACAACGCCGGCCTGTGGCGCCAACATGAGGGGGGAGAGGGACTTGGCATGACGCTGGTGGAGCGTCGCCTCAAGAGCGCCTGTGGTCCCCGTGCCGCCCTGACGGTGGAGTGCCAACCCGACTGTCATACTCGCATCATACTGAGCCTGCCCAGAGAGCACCCATGATCACCGCCCTCATCATCGACGACGAACGCTATGCCCGTGCCGAGCTCAGGACACTGCTGGCCGAGCAGAGCGACTTCCAGATCCTCGGCGAGGCGGCCAACGCCATCGAGGCCCTCGCCCTGATCCGGCAGCACAGACCCGATGTGCTGTTTCTCGATATCCAGATGCCCCAGTTAAGCGGCATGGAACTGTTGGCCCTGCTCACCCCCCCCCTGCCCCGGGTCGTCTTCGTCACCGCCTTCGACGACTATGCGGTGCAGGCGTTCGAGGAGAACGCCTTCGACTATCTGCTCAAACCCATAGAGCCGTGCCGTCTCGAGAAGACCCTGCAGCGGCTGCGTCAGGATCTTACCCCCCAGGCTCTCGCCCCCCTGGTGCCGCCCCTCACCCGCCTGCCCGCATACTGCCACGACAGGGTCAGGGTCGTCCCCCTCGATGAGGTGGCGATCGCCTTCTCCGACCCCGGCGGCGTTCATATCTACACCCGTGAAGGGGAGCTGCTGCACACGCAGTTGACCCTCAAGACGCTGGAGGAGCGCACCCCCCTGATACGCTGCCATCGCCAGTATCTGGTCCACCCTGCCGCCATTCGGGAGCTGCGCACCGATGGTCATCAGGTGGAACTCATCACACCCGGCGATCAGGCCGTGCCGGTGAGCCGTCGTTTCCTGCGCCCCATCCGTGAGCAACTCGGCCTGGCGTGAGGCAGATCACAAGCGATGACCGCTTATCGAGCCAGATCGCCGCTCACGGCAAAGTGGCTGCCCCCTGGTCTGCACGCTCCTACTATGCGAGACACGATAAAAGAAAAGGAGCGTCGAAATGATCTGGTTCTTCCTCTGTGTCGGTCTGCTCGTGGCCGGCTACTTCTTCTACGGCAAGTTCGTAGAAAACATCTTCGGGCCCAGGCCCGAACAGGCTACCCCGGCAGTCACCATGGCCGACGGGGTGGATTACGTCCCCATGTCGGACAAGAAGGTCTACCTGGTACAGCTGCTCAACATCGCCGGCGTCGGTCCCATCTTCGGCCCTATCCTGGGTGCCCTCTATGGCCCGGTTGCCATGCTCTGGATCGTCTTCGGCTGCATCTTCGCCGGTGCGGTACACGACTACTTCTCCGGCATGCTGTCGGTACGGGCCAGAGGCGCGTCGGTCCCGACCGTGGTCGGTGAGCATCTGGGCAAGGCCGCCAAGCACTTCATGAACCTCTTCGCCGTGCTGCTTCTGATGCTGGTGGGCGTGGTGTTCGTACTGAGCCCGGCGGGTCTGCTCGCCAACCTCACCTCCATCGATCTGGTCTACTGGATTGGCGCCATCTTCGCCTACTACATCCTCGCGACCATAGTCCCCATCGACAAGATCATCGGTCGCTTCTACCCCATCTTCGGCGCCCTGCTGGTCTTCATGTCGGTCGGCCTCATCATCGGCCTCATCGCCTCGGGCAAGGGGTTCTACAACACAGGGATGGATTTTTCCAACCTGCACCCGACCGAGCTGCCCCTGTGGCCCCTGCTCTTCATCACCATCGCCTGCGGCGCCGTGTCCGGCTTTCACGCCACCCAGTCCCCGCTGATGGCGCGCTGCATGCAGAACGAAAAATCCGGCCGCTTCATTTTCTACGGCGCCATGATTGGTGAAGGGATCATCGCCCTCATCTGGTGTACCCTGGGCCTCTCTTTCTACGAGAGCACCGATGCCCTCAACGCCACGCTGGCCAATGGCGGCCCTTCTGCCGTGGTACACGAGGTCTCCACCAGCCTGCTTGGCAGTGTCGGCGGCATCCTGGCCATCCTCGGCGTGGTGATCCTGCCCATTACCTCGGGTGATACCGCGTTTCGCAGCGCCCGCCTCATCGTCGCCGACTTCCTGAACCTGACGCAGAAGCCGATGGCCAAGCGACTGCTCATCGCCATCCCCATGTTTATCATCGGCTTTATCATCTCCAAGGCTGAGTTTGGGGTGATCTGGCGCTACTTCGGCTGGGCCAACCAGACCACGGCTGTCATCATGCTGTGGACGGCGGCGGCCTACCTCATCAAGGAGGGCAAACTGCACTGGATCTGCACCCTGCCGGCCATGTTCATGACCACTGTGTGCATCACCTATCTGGCCAACGCCCCCATCGGCTTCGGCCTGGGGATGACCCTCTCCACTCTGATCGGAGTAGGCTCCACCCTGGCCATCACCACCGCCTTCCTGGTGAAGTTCCGACCGGCCGCCCTGGCCCGGGAACAGGAAAACGCCTGATATCCAGCCATAAAAGAGAGGGCTGCCCATGGGCAGCCCTCTTTGCTTCTCTTCGCCTCTTCCCTTACAGGGTGGCGGCGATCTCGTCGGAGATGGAGCCGTTGTGGTACACCTCCTGCACGTCGTCCAGATCTTCCAGCATATCGATGAGGCGCATCAGCTTGGGCGCGGTCTCGGCGTCCAGCTCGGCTTCGGTGGAGGGGATCATGGTCACTTCGGCGTTCTCGGCCTTGAAGCCGGCGGCTTCCAGGGCATCGAGCACGGTGCCGAAGTCGTTCGGGGTGGTGTACACCTCGATGGTGCCATCCTCTTCGCTCACCACATCGTCGGCGCCCGCTTCCAGGGCCGCTTCCATCAGGGCATCCTCATCGGCACCCACGAAGGTCAGTACCCCCTTCTTGGTGAACAGATAGGCGACGGAGCCGTCGGTACCCAGGTTGCCGCCGCACTTGCTGAAGGCGTGACGCACTTCGGCTACGGTACGGTTACGGTTGTCGGTCAGGCACTCCACCATGACAGCTGAGCCGGCCGGGCCGTAGCCTTCGTAGACGATGGTCTCGAGCTGCTCACCGTCACCACCACCGGCGCCGCGCTGGATGGCACGGTTGATGGTGTCACGGGTCATGTTGCCAGACAGGGCAGCTGCCACCGCGGCGCGCAGACGCGGGTTGTTGGCAGGGTCGGCATCGCCCATGCGGGCTGCGGTGGTGATCTCACGGATCAACTTGGTGAAGATCTTGCCACGCTTGGCGTCCTGAGCCGCCTTACGGTGTTTGATGTTGGCCCATTTACTGTGACCTGCCATATAAACTCTCCGTTATACTCTTTGAATTTCAATGATTTAATCGTTCAGCAACCACTGAACGGGCCGCGCAATGCGCGGCCACGTGCCTTACTCGTCGGCCTGGGCCGTGCTGGCGATGGCCAGCTCGCCCAGCTGGGCCGGGTTGGCAAAACTCGGGGCGTCGGTCATCAGACAGGCGGCCGCCGTGGTTTTCGGGAAGGCGATGACGTCGCGGATGTTCTCGGTGCCGGTCAGCAGCATGCTGAGGCGGTCCAGACCAAACGCCAGCCCCGCGTGGGGCGGAGTACCGTACTTGAGCGCGTCGAGCAGGAAGCCGAACTTCTGGCGCTGCTCGTCCGGGGCGATGCCCAGGATATCGAACACGGTAGACTGCATCTCGCCGTTGTGGATACGCACCGAGCCGCCACCGACTTCATAGCCGTTGATGACCATGTCGTAGGCGTTGGCATAAGCCGCCAGCGGGTTGGCCTTGAGCTCGCTCGCGCTCATGTCGCGCGGAGAGGTGAAGGGGTGGTGCATGGCCGCCAGACCGCCTTCGCCATCCTCTTCGAACATGGGGAAGTCGATGACCCACAGGGGCTTCCAGCTGTTCTCCAGCAGGCCCAGATCGCGGCCCACTTTCAGACGCAGGGCGCCCATGGCATCGCACACCACCTTCCTGGAGTCGGCGCCGAAGAAGATGATATCGCCGTTGGCCGCACCGGTACGGGCCAGGATCTCGCGCACGATGGCGTCAGAGAGGAACTTGGCTACCGGGGATTGCACGCCCTCGAGACCGTTGGCGGCCTCGTTGACTTTCATCCAGGCCAGACCCTTGGCACCATAGATGCCGACGAACTTGGTGTAGTCGTCGATCTGCTTGCGAGAGAGCTCGGCGCCGCCCGGCACCTTCAGGGCAGCCACACGGCCTTTCGGATCGTTGGCCGGGCCGGCGAACACGGCAAACTCGACGGCAGTCAAGAGATCTGCCACATCGACCAGCTCCATCGGCAGACGCAGGTCCGGCTTGTCGGAGCCATAGCGGCGCATGGCTTCGTCGAAGGTCATGATGGGGAAGTCGCCCAGATCCACGTCCAGGATGTGCAGCCAGAGTTTGCGGATCATCTCTTCCATCACTTCGCGCACCTGGGGTGCGGTCATGAAGGAGGTCTCCACGTCGATCTGGGTGAATTCCGGCTGGCGGTCGGCACGCAGGTCTTCGTCGCGGAAGCACTTGACGATCTGATAGTAACGGTCGAAGCCGGACATCATCAGCAGCTGCTTGAACAGCTGCGGGGACTGGGGCAGGGCGTAGAACTTGCCCTTGTGCACACGGCTCGGTACCAGGTAGTCACGAGCCCCTTCCGGGGTGGCCTTGGTCAGCATCGGGGTCTCGATGTCGAGGAAGCCGTGCTCGTCCATGAAGCGGCGAACGAAGGCGCTGGCCTTGGCACGGGTCTTCAGGAACCTGGCCATCTCGGGGCGACGCAAGTCCAGGTAGCGATACTTGAGGCTCACCTCTTCGCTGTTGACCTGGTTGAAGTCCAGCGGCAGGGGCTCGGCGCGGTTGATGATGGTCAGCTCGTGGCCGAACACCTCGATGGCACCGGTGGCCATCTCGCCGTTGCGCTGGGACTCAGGACGCAGACGGACCACACCCTTGACCTGGATACAGAACTCGCCGCGCAGCTCGGAGGCCAGGGCAAAGGCCTCGGGCCTGTCCGGATCGAAGAAGACCTGAACCAGCCCCTCACGGTCACGCATGTCGATAAAGATGAGACCACCGAGATCGCGACGGCGGTGCACCCAGCCACAGAGAGTAATGGTCTGCCCTTCATGGGCCTCGTTGACCTGTCCGCAATAATGTGTGCGCATGGACTTCTTCCTTCGGAAATAATGAGAGACGGTTAACCCTGAGCCGCCGGGCACGACTGGCAAGCACCGTCTGTCTCGCAGCTGGCCAGATTCTTTTTCTTGCCCGGTTTGAAGTCGGTCTCGTACCACCCCGACCCCTTGAGCCGGAAGCCGGCGGCGGAGATCTGTTTGACCAAGGCGCTCTTGTGACAAGCGGGGCAATCGGTCAGGGGGGCATCGGAGAGCTTTTGCAGTTTTGCCAATTCATGGCCACAGTCATCGCAACGATATTCGTAGATAGGCATGGGTCACAAGAATTTGGTAACAAAAGGGGGCACATTATAGAGGAAAAGCCCGCTCCGGGTAAAATGGCCCGATGCATCTCCCATCGTGAATCGTCCCATGCCACTCTATCTCGGTCTGCCCCAATGGAGTCACCCCGCCTGGCCCGGCCAGCTGCTCGGTCGCGCCACCCGTCCTGCCGACCATCTGGCCGACTACGCACAGGTGTTCAATGCCATCGAGGGCAACACCACCTTCTACGCCACTCCCACCCCGCAGACAATACGGCGTTGGCACGACGCCACGGGTGATCATTTTCGCTTCACCTTCAAGTTTCCCCAAACCATCAGCCACCAGAGCGACCTGCTCGACGTGGATCGGGAGGCGAGCGCCTTCATCGCACTGCTTGCCCCCCTGCACGCACGCCTCGGTCTGCTCAAGCTGCAACTGCCGGCCGGCTTCGGGCCAGCGAGCCTGCCACGGCTAGAGGCCTTCCTCGCTCGCCTGCCTGCCGACTTTGCCTATGCGGTCGAGGTGCGCCACCCGGCATTCTTCGCCAAGGGGGAAGCCGAGCGAGCCCTCAATCGCCTGTTGATGGCGCGCGGGGTCAATCGCATCATGCTCGACAGCCGTCCACTCTTCTCGGTGGCAGCCAGTGTCGCGGCAAAGAGTGCGGCCATGATCGATGCCCAGGGCAAGAAGCCAAGGCTGCCGGTGCACCTGCTGGCCACCGCCGACGCCCCCGTGGTGCGTTTCATCGGTTTACCCCATCCCGCCGACAACCACCCCTTCCTGCAGCCCTGGTTGCCGCGCTGGCGCCAGTGGCTCGATGAGGGCAAGTCCCTCTACCTCTTTATCCACACCGCCGACAACGCCCATGCCCCGATACTGGCACGAGAGGTGGCACAGCTCCTCGGGCACCCCCTCCCCCCGTTCGTGGGGGAAAACGATTCGGTGCGGCAAGGGCGTCTCGACCTGTGACGAGGCGGTCACGGGCAGCACTTTTTTTACTGTGAGCCCGGTCACCTCCCAAGACAAACCGGGTTCAATCCTCTAAAATGCGCCCCGTTGCCCATCCTTTACCGGGACAGATCCCGAGGTGGGCAGGACTGCGCACATTACCCGAACATGGGTTGCCCTCTTGCGGCAACCAGGCTGCACAACATGCACTCCAAAGATCAGATTTTTGCCGCTCCGATCGACCGGCTCGGGGACTTCTGCTTCGACGAACAGGTCGCAGAGGTCTTCCCGGACATGATCCAGCGCTCCATCCCGGGCTACAGCAACATCATCTCCGCCATCGGCATGATGGCCGCCCGCTACGCCCGCCCCCACACCCGACTCTATGATCTGGGCTGCTCCCTCGGGGCCGCGACCCAGTCCATGCGCCGCCATGTCAGCGCCGAAGGCTGCACCATCACGGCGGTGGATCTCTCCGCCCCCATGATAGAGCGCGCCCGCAAGCATCTGGCCGCCTTCAAGGGACTGCCGGTGGAGCTGGTGCAGGGGGACATCTGCGAGACCCCCATCGAGAACGCCTCCGTGGTGGTGCTCAACTTTACCCTGCAGTTTCTCGAGCCCGCCGCGCGTCTGACCCTGCTCCGGCGCATCCACGATGGTCTGGTGCCGGGTGGCCTGCTGGTGCTGAGCGAGAAGTTCCGCTTCGAAGACGACGCCGTCAACGACCTGCTCATCGATCTGCATCTGGATTTCAAGCGCGCCAACGGCTACAGCGAACTCGAGATCAGTCAAAAGCGCACGGCGCTGGAGAACGTGATGCGCACCGATTCCATTCCGACCCACAAGGCGCGCCTCCTGGAGGCCGGTTTCAGCCACGTGGATCTCTGGTTCCAATGTTTCAACTTCGGCTCCCTGGTAGCCATCAAGCAATCATGATCGACTTTGCCAACTTCTATCAGCTGATCGCCAAGACCCGTCTCAGCCACTGGTTGCATACCCTGCCGGCCCAGCTCCACACCTGGCGCCACGACAATCAGCACGGGGATCTGCCGCGCTGGGAGCGCGCCCTGGCCAAGCTGCCCCGGGTGCCGGCAACGTCCATGGACCTGGCCCACGCAGTGAGCGTCGGCGACGCACAGAGTCTCGCCGACGGGGAGCGCAAGAAGGTAGAGAGCCTGCTGCGCCAACTCATGCCCTGGCGCAAGGGCCCCTTCACGGTACACGGCATCCATATCGATACCGAGTGGCGCTCCGACTGGAAGTGGGAGCGAGTGCTGCCCCATCTCTCGCCGCTCGCCGGTCGCCATGTGCTGGACGTGGGCTGTGGCAGTGGCTATCACCTCTGGCGCATGGTGGGTGAAGGGGCAAAGCTGGCCGTCGGCATCGATCCTAGCCCACTGTTCCTGTGTCAATTCGAAGCTATTCGCCATTTCCTTGGCGGCGACCAGCGCGCCCACCTGCTGCCGCTCGGCATTCAGGAGCTGCCTCCCTTGCGCGCCTTCGATACCGTCTTCTCCATGGGGGTGCTCTATCACCGCAAGTCCCCCATCGAGCACATCGAGCAGCTGCGCAGTCAGCTGGTGGACGGGGGGGAGCTGGTGCTCGAGACACTGGTCATCGATGGTGACGAGCATCAGGTGCTGGTGCCCGAAGATCGCTACGGCAAGATGCGCAACGTCTGGTTTATCCCCTCGAGCCAGGCCCTCAAGCGCTGGGTTGAGCGCTGTGGCTTCATCGACGTGCGCATCGTCGATGAAAATGTGACCAGCACCGACGAACAACGTCGTACCGACTGGATGATTAATGAGTCCCTTGGTGACTATCTGGACCCTGCCAACCCCACCCTGACGGTGGAGGGTTACCCGGCCCCGAAACGGGCCGTACTGATCGCCCGCAAGGCCAAAGACTAGCCGATGAACTCAAGGACAGTTACACTGACTCCATTCTTGGAAGCCCAATAAAATGAAGCACATGAACAGCACAATCAAAGGCATGACCCTGCTCTCCCTGTTCACCTTGGGTGGTTGTGTGGCCATGGAGAAGGCCCCCCAGACGCCGCCCGCCACTCTGGCCGAGATCAAGAGCGAGCTCTCCCTGAGCGAGCAGCGGCTCCAGTCCAACCTGATGCAGCAGCAGAAGCAGTTGATCCAGCAGCAATCCGATCTCATTGCTCAACTGACCAGCGACCTCAAGCGTATGAAACAGACCGTCAGCAAGGTGGACGACAAGCTCGATAACTTGCCGGGCACCGAACCCAAGCCGGTGGTGATCCCCACTGCCAAGTGTCCCGCCCCCGCCCAGGGCCATACTCTGGATGGCAAACTGCTGGTCGGCGAAGCCGAGTGGCTCTGGGTGGATGCCGCCAACGACGCCTTCCAGGCCCGGGTTGACACGGGCGCCACCACCTCCTCCATCAGCGCCCAGGACATCACCATCTTCGAGCGCAACGGCAAGAACTGGGTACGCTTCTACCTGAGTCACCAGGAGATGGATGACCGCATCCAGATCGAGGCACCGCTGGTGCGTCACGTTCGGGTGCGTCAGGCCTCTGCCGACGAGCTGGATCGCCGTCCCGTGGTGCGGCTGGCCGTTCGTCTGGGCGACATGACCGAGAAGGCCGAATTCACCCTCAAGGATCGCAGCGACATGGCCTTCCCCGTGCTGCTCGGCCGTGAGTACCTCAAAGACATCGCCGTGGTCGACGTGGCCCGCGAATATATCCAGCCCAAACCCCAGCTCAAGGATGTGAAGTAATCCATGGTTTCTCGCAAGCCGTTTTATCTGCTGGTCGCCCTGCTCTATCTGGTCGGCCTGGGCATGACCATCTATCACCATATTGCGCTGGACGTTCCCCTGACTCCGGGGGAGAAGCGTCAGATCTGGTCTATCGAGGCCAAGCTGGAATTTGATGCCACCGGTGAGCCGGTGATCGCCTCTCTGGCCATCCCCGGCACCCAGAAGGGCTTCACCCTGATGAACGAGAACGCCGCCAGCCCGGGCTATGGTCTCTCGTTTGTGGAAAAAGACGGGGATGCCCGCGCCGAGTGGTCGATTCGCTCGGCCACCGGTCGTCAGGAGCTCTACTATCGCGTCGATATGATGGCCGACAGCTTTGCCAAGCCGGCTGCGATCTCCCAACCTCCGGCCATCGAGAAGGAGATCGAGAGCGAGCCTTATGCCACCGCCATGGCCCAGATCCTCGAGCGGGCCCAGGAGCGCTCCGCCGATGCCTATACCCTGACTCGCGAGATCATCAAGGAGATGGACAACCAGAGTCAGAACGCCGAGCTGCTGAAAAACCACAAGCGCCGTGCCACCCTGATAGCCCAACTGCTCAACAATGCCGAGGTTCCGGCCCGGGTGGTACACGCCCTGAAGCTGGAAGACGGTCGTCGCCGCCAGGAGCTGGTGGACTATCTGCAGGTGTTCAAGGGCAAGGATTTCCTGCTGTTCGATCCCAAGACGGGCCAGCAGGGACAACCCAATAATCTGCTGCTGTGGGAGTACAACTCGGGCGCCCTGCTGGATGTAACCGGCGGTCACAACTCTCGCGTCACCTTCTCCATGATTGAGCAGGAGCAGCCGGTGAGCGTGGCCCTGGCCAAGAAGTACGAGAAATCGGACTGGCTCAACTTCTCCATCCACAGCCTGCCGCTCGAGGAGCAAACCCTGTTCAAGGGGCTGCTGCTCATCCCCATCGGTGTCTTGATGGTGGTGTTCCTGCGGGTACTCGTCGGCATCAAGACCTCCGGCACCTTCATGCCGGTGCTGATTGCCGTCGCCTTTATCCAGACCCAGCTCTTCACCGGCCTGGTGGGCTTCTTGCTCATCGTCGGCACGGGTCTGGTCATCCGCTCCTATCTCTCCAGGCTCAACCTGCTATTGGTGGCCCGGATATCGGCGGTCATCATCATGGTCATCTCGATGATCGGCATCTTCTCGGCACTGGCCTTCAAGCTGGGGCTGACCGATGGCATGAAGATCACCTTCTTCCCCATGATCATCCTCTCCTGGACTATCGAGCGGATGTCGATCCTGTGGGAGGAAGAGGGCCCGAAAGAGGTGATGAAGCAGGGGGGCGGTTCCCTGATGGTGGCGGTCATCGCCTATCTCGCCATGGATAACGAGCTCATTCGTCACCTCACCTTCAACTTCCTCGGCCTGCAGTTGGTGCTGATGGCCACCGTACTGCTGATGGGTAACTACACCGGTTACAAGCTGAGCGAGCTCAAGCGCTTCAAGCCGCTGGTGGATGAAATGAGTGCCGGCAAGGGCAACGGGGACAAGCACTAAGATGGCGTTCTGGGAAAAGTACACCTGGCCCTGGAAGCTCTCGGAAGCGGGCATCCTCGGTATGAACAAGCGCAACCACTCCTACATCAGCCGCTACAACCCGCGCCGCCTCTACCCGCTGGTGGATGACAAGCTGCAGACCAAGCGGATCGCGCTGGATGCGGGAGTGACGGTGCCGAAACTTATCGGCACCATCAGTGAGCAGCACGAGGTGAGCCAGATTGCCGACATGGTCCGTGACTGGCCCGGCTTCTGTATCAAGCCGGCACGCGGCTCCGGGGGCAAGGGGATCCTGGTGATCCTGCGCCACGAGGATGGCCTCTACTACAAACCCAACGGCAAGGCCGAGACGGTGCCGGACCTGGAGCGTCACATCTCCAACATCCTGGCCGGTCTCTACTCCCTGGGGGGAAAGCCCGACAAGGTGCTGGTCGAAGACCTCATCAACTTCGATGACGTGTTCGATGGTTACTCCTTTGAAGGGGTGCCCGATTCGCGGGTCATCATCTTCAAGGGTTTCCCGGTGATGGCCATGATGCGCCTCTCCACCGCCGCCTCGGACGGCAAGGCCAACCTCCACCAGGGCGCCGTGGGGGTGGGCTTGTGCCTGCGTACCGGCCGGGCCCTGCGCGCCGTGCAGTTCAACCAGCCCATTCGCCACCATCCGGATACCGGCCTCGATCTCTATGAGCTCAAGGTGCCCCACTGGGATACCCTGCTGACCCTGGCCGCCTCCTGCTACGAGATGTCGGGGCTCGGCTACATCGGCACCGACATGGTGCTCGACAAGCAACGCGGTCCCATGCTGCTCGAACTCAACGCCCGCCCGGGTCTCTCTATCCAGATCGCCAACGGTCGTGGCCTGGTGCCCAACCTCAAGGCGGTGGAGCGTCTGGGCAGCAGCAAGATGAATGTGGCCCAGCGCATCGCTTTCTCCAAGGAGCACTTCGGCGTCTTCGACGACTGATCCCGGCGCAGGCTACCGCCATAAAAAAACCGACACCCTGACGGGTGCCGGTTTTTTCTTTATGCCGCCCTTAGAAAGAGGTGCGGCGATAGCGACGGTACTCGGGGTGCCAGAAGTTGGCTTCGATCGCCTTGTCGATCACCTCATCCGGGGTCTGTACCGCCTTGCCTTGCAGCATGGCCGTCTTGGCCACCATCTTGGCGATGTGACGGGAGACCTGCTGAATATCCGCCAGATCCGGCAGCAGGGACTCACCGGTTCCCTTGGCGAGCGGCGAACATTCGGCAAGGGCACGGCTGGCCGACATCAGCATGGCGTCAGTCACCCGCTTGGCACCGCTCGCCAGCACCCCCAATCCAATCCCCGGGAAGATGTAGGAGTTGTTGCACTGGGCGATGGGGTAGAGCTTGCCCTTCACGTCCACCGGCGCAAACGGGCTGCCAGTGGCCACCAGGGCCTGACCGTCGGTCCAGCGCAGGATATCCGCCGGGGTCGCCTCGACCCGGGAGGTGGGGTTGGAGAGGGGGAAGACAATGGGACGGGCACAGTGCTTGTGCATGGTGCGAATCACCTCCTCGGTAAAGAGACCCGGCTGACCGGAGACACCGATGAGAATATCCGGACGGCCATGCTCCATCACCTCGAGCAGGGAGATGTTATCCCCCACCGGCCAGTCGGCGACCCGCTCCAGCGGCTGGGAGAGCCGACGCTGAAACTCGAGCTGGTTGGGGATCTTGTCGGTGATAAGGCCGAATCTATCCACCATGAAGACCCGGGCCCGGGCCTCACCGTCGTTCAGCCCCTCGGCCTTCATCTGGGCCACGATCTGCTCGGCAATGCCGCAGCCGGCGCTGCCGGCGCCGAGGAAGGCGACCCGCTTCTCGGAGAGCTTGGCACCGGAGGCCTTGCAGGCGGCGATGAGGCTGCCCAGGGTCACGGCGGCGGTGCCCTGGATGTCGTCGTTAAAGCAGCAGAGATCGTCCTTGTAGCGGCCGAGCAGCGGCATGGCGTTGGTCTGGGCGAAGTCTTCGAACTGCAGCAGCACATCCGGCCAGCGGCGTTTGACCGCCTGGATAAAGGCATCGACGAACTCGGCGTACTCTTCCCCCGTGATGCGCGGGTTGTGCCACCCCATGTAGAAGGGGTCATTGAGCAGTTGCTGGTTGTTGGTACCCACATCCAGCACCACCGGCAGGCAGTAGGCCGGTGAGATGCCGCCACAGGCGGTGTAGAGGGAGAGCTTGCCGATGGGGATCCCCATGCCGCCGATCCCCTGATCCCCCAGACCCAGGATCCGCTCCCCGTCGGTCACCACGATCACCTTGACGTTCTGCTTGGTGGCATTTTGCAGCAGATCGTCGATCCGTTCCCGATCCGGGTAGGAGATGAAGAGGCCGCGGGCACGGCGATAGATGTTGGAAAACTCCTGACACGCCTGTCCCACGGTCGGGGTATAGATGATCGGCATCATCTCCTTGAGATGATTCGCCAACAGGCGGTAGAAGAGGGTTTCGTTGGTGTCCTGAATGTTGCGCAGATAGATATGACGGTCCATGTAGTTGCCAAACGCCTGATATTGGCGATAGGCGCGCTCCGCCTGCTCCTCTATGGTCTCGATGTTGTGCGGCAGCAATCCTTCGAGGTTGAAGGAGGCTCGCTCCTCGGCGGTGAAGGCACTCCCCTTGTTGAGCAGGGGCGTTTCGAGCAGTGCCGGACCGGCGTAGGGAATATAGAGGGGACGTTTCTGATTATTATCTTCAAACATGGTGTTCACCTTGCTGTGGTTGCCCGCCGATCCTAGGGGCTTCACTCCTCAATTTCAAAGGGTTTGCAGACCGGGAGGCGGCCACTCCTGCGAAATTCGCCCGGCGTCACACCCGTGTGGCGACGAAAGCGGTTGGCAAAGTTGGCCCCATCGCTGTAACCGACCCGAGCCGCCAGTTCGCTCAAGGACCAGTCGGTGTAGAGCAGCCACTGCTTCGCCTTCTCCATGCGCAGCCGGGTGAGGTGAGCCATGGGGCCACAGCCGAGCCACAGCTGGCAGAGGCGGTGAAGGTGAGGCACAGAGCAGGGATGCAAGGCCGCCAGGGTACGCACACTCCAGGGTTCGGCCAGGCGCCCCTCCACCACCCGAAACAAGTGGTGCAACCGGCGCTCCGGCGCCTCCTGTCCTTCCTCCTTGAGCGAGCGCTCGATGACGCTCAGCAGCAGGGTGAGCAGATCCGGTAGCAGGGGGGAATCGGGCCGCTCTCCATGCAGCAGGGCGAGCAGATGATGCAGCGTCTCGACCTGATCGCTGTGACGGACCAGATGACCGAGTCGATGCAGATGGTGCCAGCGTGGCACATCGTCGAGCAGCACCCAGCTGGTCTGCCAGCTGGCACCGGTCAGGGCCAGCCCTCCCGGCACCCTGGCAGGCAGAAAAACCAGGCTGCCGGCAGGGATAGGCTGAGCCCCCTCGGGCAACAACAGGGCCCCTCCCTCATCATGACTCATCAGCAAGATATGAAAATCGGGGCGGTTGCGGCGAATGAGATAGTGATCCCGCAGCACCGATAGCCCGGTCAGGAAGAGCCCGGCCTCCCCCAGCAAAGGGTAGCCCTCACGCCCCACCATCCGCTCCACACAGGTGGGTGCTATGTCGAGACACTCTCGTAAAAATGCCATAGCCCTCGCTCACAATGATAGTTTCAAACAATAAAGTGGAGAGTCTGCCACAGCGTCTCCATCCACACAGTTCCTTATCATATAAGCACTGAAAGTCACTTTTTTCGATCCGGTTGTTCTTAATGACTCATTGGCAAGCAATTTTAAAACAAACCACCGACCGCGACTTCATGAGGCGTCTGTGGCGACTGGCGCTGCCGGTATCGCTACAATCCATGATGTTTTCCCTGCTCGGCCTCATCGACATCATGATGGTGAGCCAGCTCGGCACCACAGAGGTGGCGGCGGTGGGTCTTGGCAACCGGATCTTTTTCTTCAACCTCTTGGTGATCGCCGGCCTGTGTGGCGGGGTCTCGGTATTGGCGGCCCAATACTTCGGTCGCGGGGATCTGGCCGGTGTGCGCCGCTCCCTCGCCCTGGCCTTGCTCGGCGCCATGCTGGTGACACTCCCCTTCGCCCTGCTCTATCTCACCCACCCTGAGTGGATCATCCGCCATGCAACCAGCGACCCCCGACTCATCCCTCTGGCGGTGCAGTACCTGCTGATCACCGGGGGCTCTGTGCTCTGTACCGCCATAGTGGTACCGCTGGAGTCAGCCCTGCGCGCCGTGGGTCAGGCCGCGGCGCCGACCCGAATCGGCCTCGTCGCCATCCTCGCCAACGTACTGCTCAATTATGCCCTTATCTTCGGTCACTGGGGATTCGAGGCCATGGGGGTGGCGGGGTCGGCCTGGGGCACCACGCTGTCACGCTGCCTGCAAACGGTGCTGCTGCTGGTCTACCTCTGGCGTGCCCGCCGGGATCTGCTACCGACCCGGGCCGACTGGCACCGGGCTCTGACCCGGGTCGAGACGCGCCGCTTTGCCCTCATCGCCCTGCCGCTGCTGCTGCACGACGGACTGTGGGCCTTTGGCATGATGCTCTACGGCTTTCTCTACGCGCATCTGGGGGTCGACGAGCTCGCTATCATGACCACCCTGGGTGCCCTGGAGGGGATCCTCATCTCCCTCTTCTTTGGTCTGGCGGTGGCCTGCGCCACCCTGCTCGGTCACCAGCTGGGCGCTCAGGAGTACCAGCGCGCCTGGCAGCACTCCCAGCTCTTTCTGCTGCTCGCTCCCTTTGGCGCCCTGCTGGTGGGGGCTGTCGTCTGGCTGCTGCAAGCACCGCTACTCGGTGCCATCGGCAATCTGCACAGCGATCCGGGCTCTCTGGCCAGCCAGGTGCTGGCCATTGTCTGCATCGGCATGCTGGTCAAGGTGTTCAACATGGTGGGGATCGTCGGGGTACTGCGCTCTGGGGGTGATGTGAACTACACCATCTTCATCGACATCGTCAGCATGTGGTGCATCGGTCTGCCCCTGGCCGCCCTCACCGTCTGGCTGGGCTGGCCACTGCCGGCCGTGGTCGCCCTGGTGCTGCTCGAGGAGATCGCCAAGTGTCTGCTGGTGCTGCGCCGCATCGGGCGCCGCCGCTGGTTGCGCAACCTGATCCTGGAGTAACCCGATGCACAGGGCTCACGACTGCGCTATCATCCTCGGCCTCGCACCATGAGGAGAGTTGTATGCATACGCAAAGAGAATCTATCGGTCGGGAGGCGCTGCTCACCATCGCCAATCAAATGATCCGTGAACATGAAGACTTCATCCACGGCATGCAGGCCGACGATGTCGAGCAGCGGGGCGATGTGCTGGTGTTCAAGGGGGAGTACTTCCTCGCCGAAGATGGCACCCCCACTCCCAAGACCATGGCGGTCTTCAACATGTTCAAGTATCTGGCTCACCAGCTCTCTGACAAGTACCGTCTCGCCTGATCTCAGACCGCCATCGACTGGCTCGATGGCGGTGTCACCACCACACAGTTTCGCCCGTTGATCTTGGCCTGGTAGAGACACTCGTCGGCCCGGTTGAGCAGCGCCTGCACCCCCTCCCCCCGCTTGGCCAGCGCCACCCCGATACTCACCGTCACCTCGATCATCTCATCGGAAGCGGGGCTCTTGACCGCCCTCGCCTCCACCGACAGGCGCAGACGCTCGGCAATCTGCCGTGCCTGCTCCAGGGTCGCACAACGGGGTAACAGGATGGCGAACTCCTCTCCCCCGTAGCGGCCGAGCACATGCTGCTTCTCGAGCTGCTCTCCGAGGGTGGTCGCCACAGTGTGAAGCACCGCATCCCCGGCCAGATGGCCATAGTTGTCGTTGATCCGCTTGAAGCGATCGAGATCGAGCAGCAGCAGGGCGAAGGGGCGATCCCGGCTCATCAGGGCGGCCCTGGCCTGCTCCAGCTGTTTCATCAAGAGACGACGGTTCATCATGCCGGTCAGCTCGTCCGTGGTGGACTCCCGGTAGAGGCGCAGCAACATGTTGAGCTGGCCCGCCTGCACCCAGGCGGCAGTGAGGGTAAAGAGCAGCAGCAACCAGAGCTGGTTGAGGGTCTCCATGCCAAAGAGCGCCTGATCGAGCAGTATGCTGCGCCCCAGCAACAGGACACAGAAGATGAAGAGGGCAACACCAAAACCGATCATCAGAGGGATGGGAAAGACCGCAAACAGACTGATCATCAGGTAGGGAAAGACGGTATAACCCATCTGCAGCCCCTCGACGTGACCGAGCCCCGCCATGCAGATCAGGGCGAAGGCGAGCATGACGCTCATCAGGTAACCGAGGGCCGCCCGCATTCGCGAGAGGCGGTAGTTAATGAAAAACGAAAAGGGAATTAAGGGAGAGAGAGCCAGAAAGGTGGTCATCCTGACCTTGAGCAAGAAGGCATACTGCCCGGCACTGAGGGTCAACCAATCCACCACAGACCAGGCCGGCAAGCCGACCATCAGCAGGCACACCAGCCAGCGAAACCGCACCGTCATAAACTCGATACGAGTCATGGTGAAGTCTTCGGAGTGATTCCTGGCACTCCATATCTCGGACATCCTCAGCACAGACAACCTCACACCGCTCGTCGAAAGGGGTCATTCTAATCCGGTCCGGCCAGATTATCATGCAAGGAGTCAGTAATCCGAGAGTTAAATCATGCAGTGAGCCCGGTCGAAACCGGGCTCACTCTAGAAATCAGGCCGTTTGAGTCTCCCCTTCCGGCTCAGCGCTATCGCGCCGGGCAAAGAAGGCCCGGGTTTCGGCCACCACCACATGGCGCAGGCCGATAAGACCGATGAGGTTGGGTACCGCCATCAGGCCATTGACGATATCTGCCAGCAACCAGATGAGATCCAGGTGGAGGAAGGCGCCGCTGGCCACCAGCGCCAGATAGGTGAGGCGATAGGGCTTGATGGCCTTGACCCCGAACAGATACTCGGTGCAGCGCTCACCATAGTAGTTCCAACCGAGGATGGTGGTGAAGGCAAAGAAGAGCAGGCCTATGCTCACCAGGTACTGGCCCACATGGGGGTTAAGTCCCTGGGCGAAGGCAGCACTCGTCATGGCCGCACCGCTCAGATCGCCGCTCCACACCCCGGTCACCACCAGGGTGAGGCCGGTCATGGTGCAGATGATGATGGTGTCGAAGAAGGTGCCGGTCATGGAAACCAGCCCCTGCTCGACGCAAGAGTCGGTCTTGGCCGCCGCCGCTGCGATAGGGGCCGAGCCAAGGCCCGACTCGTTGGAGAAGACACCGCGCGCCACCCCGGACTGGATTGCCAGCATCACGCCGGCACCGACGAATCCGCCGGTCGCCGCCTGACCGGTGAAGGCCGAGGTGAGCACCAGGGAGACCGCATCAGGCAGTGCCGAGGCATTGGCCACCAATACCCCGAGGCAAGAGACGATATAGAAGAGGGCCATGAAGGGCACCACCTTGCTCGACACGCTGGAGATGGAGCGGATCCCCCCCAGCGTCACCAGCCCGACCAGCAGGGTCAGCACTACGGCGGTCGCCTCACGGGGCACCGCAAACGACAGGGTCATGGCGTCGGAGATGGCATTGACCTGAGGGAAGGTGCCGATACCAAAGAAGGCCACTCCGATGCCAAACAGGGCAAACAGCTTGGCCAGCGGCCTGGAGCCGAGACCACGCTCGAGGTAATACATGGGGCCACCGGCCATCTGGCCATTGGCATCGGTCACCCGGTACTTCACCGCCAGCAGACACTCGGCATACTTGGTCGCCATGCCAAAGAAGGCGGCCATCCACATCCAGAACAGGGCACCCGGACCGCCCAGCTTGATGGCGGTGGCGACCCCGACGATGTTGCCGGTGCCTATGGTGGCGGAGAGAGCGGTACACAGCGCCGCGAAACTCGACACATCCCCCGCCTTGCCCTGTCCCTGATCGCGGCCAAATACCAGACGCAGGGCAAGGGGCAGCCGCAAGACCTGCAACAGTCCGAGACGGGCGGTGAGATAGATGCCGGTACCGACCAGCAAGATAAGCAGGGGAGGCCCCCAGATGAAACTGTCGATGGCCAACAAGGCCGCTTGAATTGATGACATGCATCCTCCTTAAACAGAAAAATTAAGGAGGAGAAGGATGATCTTCCCAATAGCAATACGATCGCAGAGGCGATGCGAAGGGCCAAAGCCCGGGTACAACCATCCCATCCCCTCTGTCCTTTTGCCTGAGAGTTTCCGGCTGCCGCACGGGTCGGCAGCCTTGCTCCTTCGGCGCCCGATTTAACGGGTCTCTCCAGAGTATCGTCCAGTGGCAGTCCACACCGGTTGCCCGGTACCTGAAAGATTCACTTCTTCGGTGGATGGTTTCCCATCGCTCTCCTGCCACCTTCATCCGAACTAAATTTGGATTAGGCCGGCGCATGGTAATCAAAAAAACGTGAGCTGTCTCCCATTCATGCCGGCTTTTTCGTCTTGTTTACCTTCATTAACAATCACACAACCTGGCATCAGCCTCCCCCGGAAACCATGCAGTTTCCTCTGTCGTCTCAATCAGAAAAACTCAACAACATACCCACCCACGCATATTGCACAAAAATGCAATGAGACCATAATCACGCGCATAACCAAGCACCCACGCGAGCTTGGTTCGCGCCTGAGCCGGCCGCCGCCGGTTCACTGTGACTGGACTGGGCACTGCGCCCCCTAAGGATGATGACACGACAATGAACGAGACCTCTCAGGCTCTGGATTACCGCCAACTGATTGAACAATACGGCTCCCCTCTGCTGCTCCTCGACAAGGCCAGCGTCCGCAAACAGTACCGGGCACTGGCCGCCGCCCTCCCCGATGTGCGTTTGCACTATGCACTCAAACCCCTTCCCCACCCCGCGCTGGTCGAGGTGCTCAAGGAAGAGGGAGCCTGTTTCGATCTCGCGACCAACGGCGAAGTGGATCTGGTCAAGAGCCAGGGGGTACGCCCCGGGCGCTGCATCCATACCCACCCCATCAAGCGTGACGGCGATATTCGCCACGCCCTGGAGTACGGCTGCACCGTGTTTGTCTATGACAACCCCTGGGAACTCGACAAGTTTCTCCCCTACAAGGACGAGGTCAAACTGCTGCTGCGCGTCAGCTTCCCCAACCCCGAGACCAAGGTGGACCTTTCCAAGAAGTTCGGTTGCACCCCGGAGCAGGCCCTGCCCCTGATGCAGCTGGCCCAGGCCAAGGGGCTCAAGGTCATGGGGCTCTCCTTCCACGTCGGCTCCCAGGTGCCCAACCCCAGGCGCCACGTGCAGGCCATCGATGCCTGCCGCGCCATCCTGGAGCAGGCGTGGGATCTCGGCCTCAAGCCCTGGGTGCTGGATATCGGCGGTGGCTTCCCGGTCGACTATGAGGGGGGCGAGTTCGATATCGACACCTTCTGCGCCCCCATTCGTGACGCCCTGGCCAGGCTCCCCGCCACGGTGCAGAAGCTTGCCGAGCCCGGCCGCTTCATCTCGGCCCCGGCCATGACCTCGGTGGCCAGCGTCATGGGCAAGGCCCATCGCGGCGACAAGATCTGGTACTACCTGGATGATGGCCTCTATGGCAGCTACAACGGCCAGATGTACGACCACGTCACCTACCCGGTGAGTGTGCCCTATGTCAGTGGCGATCCGCACCGCAGCGTGCTGGCCGGTCCCACCTGCGACAGCGTGGATGTGATCCGCGATGAGATCCCGCTGCCCGAGCTGGAGATAGGGGACCTGGTGGTCGGCCGCGTCATGGGTGCCTACACCTGGGCCTCCGCCTCCACCTTCAACTTCTTCCCCAAGGCCGACATCCTGGTGATCGACTCGAGCCAGCAAGAGCTGCGACTCACCGCCGTCGCCTGACCCCAACGAAAAGGGGAGCCTCGATGGCTCCCCTTCTTCTATTGCCAAGACTCAGAACTGAGTGCCCAGCAACCAGAGGGTATAAGCCACATAGGCGGTCAGCAGCAAACCCCCTTCGGCCCGATTGATGCGACCCTGTCCCTTGCGGCCCACGCACATAAACAGCAACACCAGGGTCAGCCCCATCATGACGCTCCAGTCCCGCGAGAGCACCGCCGGATCCACATCCAGCGGGTGAATGCCGGCGGCGATCCCCACAACCGCCAGGGTATTGAAGAGGTTCGAGCCCAGCACGTTACCAAGAGCCAGGTCGTGCTCCTTCTTCTTGATGGCCATCAGGGACGAGGCGAGCTCCGGCAGGGAGGTGCCCACCGCCACTATGGTGAGGCCGATGACGAGATCGCTGATCCCCAGGCTATGGGCTACCTCGACCGCCCCCCACACCAGCAGGCGAGAGGCGCCCACCAGCAGCACCAACCCCAGAACCAGCCAGAAGAGGGCACGCTTGAGGCTCATCCCCTCGCTCTCGATATCCTCGCTCACCTCCGCATCGAGGGCATCCCCACGACCCGTCATCCCCTGCCAGATGGACCAGCCCATCAACACAAAGAACACCACGATCAGGATCAGGGCATCCCCGCGCCCCAGATGCCCATCGAGCAGCAGCCCCCCCGAAAGCAGTGTGATACCGAGCAGGACGGGGATCTCCTTGCGTACCACCTGAGAGGCGACGGCAATGGGGCTGATCAGGGCCGTCAGACCCAGAATGAGCGCGATATTGGTGATGTTGGAGCCATAGGCATTGCCCAGGGCAAGGCCCGGGTTGCCCTGAGAAGCGGCCAGGGCCGACACCACCATCTCGGGGGCCGAGGTGCCAAAGCCGATGATCACCATGCCGATAAGCAAGGGAGGCATACCGGCATAGCGGGCGGTCGCCGCCGCCCCATCCACAAATTTATCCGCGCTCCACACCAGCAGGGCCAGTCCGGCTACGATGGCCAACAGGGACAAGGTCATCTCGTTTTACATCCTCTACGCATAAAAAATGGCCTGCTGACTGCAGGCCTCACAAGTTGCCGTTAGTGTAAACGGTCGGCGTTTAAATTACAGCAGGGCCAGCAGGCTCTCGGCATCCGACACCTCGAACTTGCCCGGCGCCTCGACCCGCAGTGCCGTCACCACGCCATCCTCGGCGATAAGGGCAAAACGCTGGGCGCGCAGGCCACCAAAGGTGCCCGTCTCCTTGGCCAGCCCCAACTGACTGGCGAAGGCGCCATCCCCGTCCGCCAGCATGGTGATGGCCTCGGCGTTTTGCTCCCGCTGCCAGGCTGCCATCACGAAGGCATCGTTGACCGAGAGGCAGCAGAGGCTATCGACCCCGGCAGCCGCAAACGCCTGCGCCTTGACCACATAACCCGGTAGATGGGCGTTGGAGCAGGTCGGGGTGAAGGCCCCCGGCACGGCAAACAGCACGACGCGCTTGCCGCCGAAGAGATCGGCACTGCTACGGGTGACCTTCCCCTCCGGGGTAATAAAGGTGAAATCGTGCTCTGGCAATCGGCTTCCGATGGCGATCATGGGCTACTCCTTGAGTTGGGTGAAGGCGCCGCGTCGGCGCAGCTCGGCGATGGCAATGAGGGAGTCCGGGGTGAATTCGTCGGCTCGGGCGGCAATCTGCTCCAGGGTGAGCTCCTCGATAGACTCAACTTCTTCGGCCTGCAACGTCAGCTCGCCATCATAGGTGCACAGATAGAGCCCCCCCCAGACATGGTAGAGGTCACTGCGTGAGTAGAAGGTACCAAAACCGTGCAGAGGCACCCCCTGCACCCCCAGCTCCTCGGCCAGTTCGCGCAGGGCGCTCTCGTCATACTGCTCACCGGCACTCACCACACCGCCGCAACAGGCATCGAGCATACCGGGACAAAAATCCTTGCAAAGGGTCCGACGCTGTACCACCACCCGGCCATCGCTGCGCCGCACCAGGATATAGGTGGCTCTGTGAGCCAGATTATCCCGCCGGATCTCGTCCCTGGGAGCAATCCGCACAGCCCTGTTCTGCTCGTCCACCACCTCGACCAGTTCCATCCCTGATTATTCCTGACTGCATGAAAAGAGTTGCAGTATAAAGCCATTATTCTGCAGGCGACATCTCCCCATGAATGATTAACAAAGGGCGACGAGACCGTTCATCTTACCGTCATCTGATACTGTTATAGTGAGAATGACTAATCAAACTGTCGAGGAACAGATGAAAATTTTCAAACGCTTCTCACCGGTTCAGATCGCCCGTTATGTAAAAAGCTTCCACCGGGGTGCCTTCGCGGTGGAGTCGGTGGGTGAATTTCGTTTCTGCGACGGGCGCGTCAGGCTCGAAGGGCAGCGCGAGCAGCGGGCATTGGCCGGCCAGATCAACCAGTTGCTGCGCACCCTGCGCCCGGGTCTCGCCCCCTGCTAAGGGATGGCCCGCGACGACTCTCCCGGCGGGCCATTCTCGATCTCGACCACCTCGCCGTTGACCACGGTCACCATCTGCATAAAACGCTGCTTGCCAAAGTTATAAGTCCAGCGCTCGCCGTATTTGACCGTGATCTTCGCCCCGAAGCCGTTCTCCTCGAAACGGGTGAGATCCTCTTTGAGGAGGGGTTCGCCGCACTTGATCAGCAGCAGGGCCGTGCTGTCCCCCTCCGTGATCAGGGTATCCTTGCAACGCACCGTATCGGCCAGCGCCGCTGGCACCATACCCAGCAGCCAGAACACCAACAGACACTCTCTCATCATCCCCTCCCCTTGCTGTCATGATGACCACTATAACCCCAAAAAGAACGGCGGCCACAGGGGCCGCCGTCAGGGTCTACCGCTTGGTGTGGATCACAGGATGTCCAGCAGCTCGACTTCGAAGACCAGTGCAGAGTAGGGGGGGATGGAGCCGGCACCGCGGGCACCATAGGCCAGATCCTGCGGGATGTAGAGCTTCCACTTGGAACCCACCGGCATCAGCTGCAGCGCCTCAACCCAACCCTTGATGACGCCGGTCACCGGGAACTCGGCCGGCTGGCCACGGCTGACGGAGCTGTCGAAGACACGACCATCGGTGAAGGTACCGTGGTAGTGAACACGTACGGACTGACCGGCAACCGGTGTTTCACCGTTACCCTCTACCAGCACTTCATACTGCAGGCCGGAGTCGGTCACCTGCACCTCGGCACGCTTGGCGTTGTCGGCCAGGAAGGTCTCACCCTCGGCGGCGGCGGCCTTGGCGGTGGCCTCCTGCTCGGCCTGCATGCGCTCGGTGATGATACCGAAGGCTTCGTTGATCTCGTCGCGGCTGACGGCAAACTCGAGGCCGTTCAGGGCATCGGCCAGACCTTGCTGCAGGGCCGGAATATCCAGACCGCTGAACGCCTGCTGGGCCAGTTGCTCGCCCATGTTACGGCCGACGCCGTAGCTGGCCTTCTGTTCGGTGGTGTTGTATTGGGACATGTCGCTCTCGCTTGTCTCGAGGGTAAATGAGGGGCCGATGATAACAGAGCCGACGCCCCCTGTCGTGTCAGCCGAGCAGTCGACGCACGGCGGCGATCTTGCCGGCATCGGTGACATTGATGCGGCCATCGTCGGCACTCCCCATGGAGACGCCGCTCGCCATGGCGCTGCCACGCCAGCCCATGCCGGACATATGCACCTCAGCGGCCCCGCTCTCGGCCAGGATCCGCAGCACATTGTCCCCATTGACCCCGGCCCCCGGCATCAGGCTGGCCCGCCCGGCGAGCAGGGCCTGCATCTCGCGCAAGGTCACCAGCCCCGCCTCGGCGCTGGCCGCCTGGCCCGAGCTCAGGATGCGTTCGCAGCCGGCGGCTATGATGATCTCAAGATCGGCACGCCAGTCGCTCGAGAGATCGATGGCCCGGTGAAAGGTCACGCCAAGCGGACCCGCGGCCTGCACCAGACGCCTGAGCCGCTCACCCGGCACCCGGCCTCGCTCGTCGAGCAGCCCCACCACCACCCCCTGCAGACCGGCCGAGCGGGCCGCAGCGATATCCAGCTCCATCAGCGCCATCTCCTCCTCGGAGAAGCAAAAATCCCCGGCCCTGGGTCGTATCATGGCGTAGACAGGGACACGGGCAAGGCGGGCAGCCAGCTGCATCAGGCCATGGGAGGGGGTGAGCCCCCCCAGCCCCAGGGCACTGCACAGTTCGATGCGATCTGCTCCGGCCGCTTGGGCCGTGTGCAGGGATTCAAGGTTATCGATGCAAACTTCGAGTCTCGTCATGGCTTGGTGCGGGTATGGCCCGCTCTCATCTGGTCAGGTTAAGGAGAGCTGCCCCACGAACCCCGCCGGCCCCGCCGAAGCGGGCCTGGCGAATGGCCGGCAGCGCCACCCCGGGCAGCAGATGGCCGGGCAGACGCAAGGGCAGCTGTTCATAGAGGATGGGTAGCCCGCTGAGCCCCCCCCCCAGCACCACCACCTCGGGATCCAGGGTGGAGAGGGCACAAGCCAGCCCGGCGGCCAGCACGTCGAGCCAACCGTCGATCACCGCCCGAGCCGCGGCCTCCCCCGCCTCAAGGCGGGCCACAATCTGCTGACCGCTCTGGCGCTCACCGGTGTGATGGTGATAGAGGCGCTCCAGGCCGCTGCCCGAGGCGAGGGTCTCAAAGCAGATGAGACGACCACAGCCACAGCGCAGGCGGGGCAGATCCGGATATTTCAGCAACAGAGTGCCCGGCAACGGGTAGTGTCCTATCTCGCCGGCCAGCCAGTTACGGCCCTGATGAATGCGGCCATTGAGGTAGACACCGCCACCAATGCCGGTGCCTATGGTCATGCCAAGGGCCGAGGCGGCGCCGTCGGCGCTGCCTTCCTGAACTTCGGACCAGAGGAAACAGTTGGCGTCATTGTCGACGGCGACCGGACGATCCAGCCTGGCGCCGAGATCCCTCCCCAGATGGCGACCATTGATAGCGGGCAGGTTGGCGGCCACCACGCTGCCATCCTGGGCGTTGATGATACCGGGGAAGCCGATCCCCACCGAGCCGCGAACCCCGAAGCGCACATCGGCCTGGCGCACCTGCTCGGCCAGCAGATCGAGCAGTCCCTCGTAGTCGTCCTTAGGGGTCGCCAGACGCAGCTCGTGGCGCAGTGCCAGGCCGCCATCGTAAGCGGCAAACGCTATCTTGGTGCCACCGATATCGAATCCGTAATACATGCCTTCCTCCCTGATATGGAGCAACCCAATCCTCAAGAGGCTCTATTGTATTAATTCGCAAAAAAAATAAAGTGACGAGGGGCGTAAAACGGGGTCACAAGGGGCGAGCCAGTTGATGCTGCACACAGTCTCGACCGAGTGTCTGCAGGGTTCGGCGCTCACCGGTTGGACGAAACCCGTGCTTGAAATAGAAACCGGCACCGATGCGGTTGCCACCGAGCAGCCAGAGGCGCGCCTCACGACAACCGGCCCGGCGCATCTGCACCATCACCACCTGCCACAGACGACGACCCAACCCTTGACGCCAGATGTCGGGATCGAGGTAGAAGGCGCGCAGCCAGGCGAGATCCCCTTCCTGCTGCCAGTAGAGCAGCCCGACCGGTTGCTCCTCCAGGCAGATCAACATGGGGCGGGGGTCGGTCTCGGTGAGGCGACGCTCCCACACCCGGTGGTGGGCCGCCTCATCCATCTGCTCGAGCACGTCTTCACCCAGCACGCTGCCATAGGCCATGCGCCAGCTGGCACGCTGCAACCGGACCATGGCCGCCACGTCCTCGAGACGGGCGATGCGCAGGCTTATTTCCGACACTGGGGGCTCCTGCCTGCGGCACGGGCCTGCTGATAGATGGGATCAACCCGGGCCAGGTCGGCCTGCAGCGCCTCGATACGCTGGGTGTCACTCGGGTGGGTCGAGAGCAGCAGTGGCGGCTTGTTGCCACCGCTCTGGGCACTCATGCGCTGCCACAGTGCAACCGACTCGGCAGGGTTGAAACCGGCACTCGCCATCAGATCGAGCCCCATCTTGTCGGCCTCGCTCTCCTGAGCACGGCCATAGGGGAGCAGATAACCCACCTGTACCCCCAGTCCCAGCGCCGCCATGGTGGCCCCCCCATACTCGCTGGAGCCAAGCGCCACGTCGGCCGCCGCCAGACCGATACCGGCCAGTTGGCTGCGGGAGAGGCGCTCGTTGGAGTGCTGGGCCAGCACATGGGTGATCTCGTGGCCGATGACGGTCGCCAACTGATCCTGATTGGCCGCCACCTTGAGCAACCCGGTATAGACACCGATTTTACCTCCGGGCAGGGCGAAGGCATTGACCTGTTTATCGTCAAACACCACCACCTCCCAGCTCTTGATGCCGTAGTGGGCCGGCACCTGGGCAGTCACCGCGCCGGCGACACACTGCACATAGGCGTTTACCTTCTTGTCCGTGCTGATCTTCGCCTGCTTTTTCATCTCCTCGAAGGAGCTGGCGCCCAGCTGGTTCATCTGCTGGGGGGAGTAGAGCAGCATCTGACTGCGTCCGGTCGGGGATTGGGCACACGCGGCCAGCAGGGTGGCCCCGCACAGCAAGGAGAGCAGACGAACAGAGCGGGTGGTGAGCGACATGAAGCATCCTTTGGGAAACGACTTCACTCTATTGTCAAAAAAGGGGGGGCGCTGCGCAAGTCATCAGGGAGTGGGTAAATAAAAAGCGGGCCCGACGGGCCCGCTTTTTACAGCGCAGATCTTACATCAGACCCAGGGTCTTGAGGTCACGCTCGACCACCTTGGCCGGGAGCGGGATATAACCATCCTTGGCAACTATGGTCTGGCCGCTCTTGGAGAGGATCATCTTGATGAACTCTTGCTCCATGGGAGAGAGGGGCTTGTTGGGGTGCTTGTTCACGTAAACGTAAAGGAAGCGGGAGAGCGGATACTTGCCGGTCAGGGCGTTCTGCTCGGTCGCCTCGACAAAGCTCTTGCCATCCTTGGAGAGGGGCACGGCGCGCACACCGGAGGTGACATAGCCAATACCGGAGTAACCGATGCCATTGAGGGAGGAGGAGACAGACTGCACCACGGAGGCAGAGCCCGGCTGCTCGTTCACACCGCTCTTGAAGTCACCCTTGCACAGGGCGTGTTCCTTGAAGTAGCCATAGGTACCGGAGACGGAGTTACGACCGTAGAGCTGGATATCCTTGGCCGCCCAACCCCCTTCGAGGCCCACATCGGCCCAACGGGAAGCCTGCTGGGCACCACCACACTTGAGGGTGCTGGAGAAAATCGCGTCGAGCTGCTCCATGGTCAGCCCCTTGACGGGGTTGTCCTTGTTGACGAACACCGCCAGGGCATCCACGGCGACCGGGATCCCGACCGGCTTGTAGCCAAAACGCTTCTCGAAGGCCTCGATCTCGCCGGCCTTCATCTCGCGGCTCATGGGGCCAAACTGGGCGACCCCTTCGGTCAGGGCGGTGGGGGCGGTGGAGGAGCCGGCGGCCTGGATCTGAACGTTGACGTTCGGATACATGCGCTTAAATTCTTCGGCCCACAGGGTCATCATGTTGGCCAGGGTGTCAGATCCAACTGAAGACAAGTTACCGGAAATACCGCTAACAGGCTGATACTCCTGCAGATTTTTGTCGACACCTGCTGCCATGCTGTGGGCAGAAAACAGGGTCACGGCAGAGACAGCAATAACGCCAGCCAATTTGTTGAGTTTCATCCAATCTCTCCAAAAGTAACGAGGGTCTGTTCCAAGACGGCGCCAGTATCTGGCCGTGCCATGACAAAGATATGGACAATCTGTGACACTTTCATGACATGCCAAGCCATTATCGGTCAACGCACGAAAGAGAGAGGGCTGCCCGGGCAGCCCTCTGTATGGTTGGTCAGGCGCTCTTGCGCTGATCGGCAATCAGCTGGGGAGGCATGAGGAAGCTGAAACGGCTCCCCCGGCCGAGTCGGCTCTCTATCTCCAGATGGGTATCGTGATGGCTCAGGGCATGCTTGACGATGGCCAGCCCCAATCCCGACCCCCCGGTGTGGCGCGAGCGTGCCCGATCCACCCGGTAGAAACGCTCGGTAAGGCGCGAGAGGTGCTCGGGAGCAATGCCCTCCCCCTCATCGGTCACGGCAAACAGGGCATACTGCCCCTGACGCCGCCACTCCACCAGAATCCCCTTGCCGGGCGGGGTATAGTGCACCGCGTTATAGACCAGATTGGAAACGGCACTACGCAGCAGATCCGGATCCCCGTGCACCCTCAAGTCGGGCTGGACCTGGAAACGGATGAGATGGGCCCGCTCTCCGGAGAGGGCATTGGCCTCCTGCTCGAGCAGGGCCAGCATGGCCGGTATATCCACCACCCTGGCCAGATCCACCTCGCTCGCCGCCTCGATACGCGACAGGGTGAGCAACTGGTTGACCAGATTGTCCATGCGCAGGGTCTGCTCATGCATCACCCTGTGTACCTTGCCCCACATACCGGGAGCCGGCAGCTCCTCGGTCATCTCCAGATATCCCTTGAGCACGGTAAGCGGTGTACGCAGCTCGTGAGAGACATTGGCCACGAAGTGTTTGCGGGTCTTCTCGAGGCTGCGCAGACGCGTCACATCCCGGGCCACCAGGATCGCCTGATCCAGGGCATAGGGCATGATACGAAACTCCAGCAACTTGTCGTCGTTGACCGGTGAGTGCAGCTCGAGGGGATCCTCGTAGTCCCCCCTGGCCAGGTAGGCGGTAAAGGCCGGCGCGCGAATGAGGTTACCGATGTGCTGACCGGCATCTTCGGGCCAGCGAAAGCCGAGCATCTTCTCCGCCAACTTGTTGCACCAGAGGATGGAGCCATCCTCCCGATAGACGACGGCCGCATCGGGCAGCGCCTCGGCCCCCTCGCGAAAGCGGCGGATGAGGCCCGCCAGCTCCCGGCGGCGGCCGCGCTGACGCTGCTGCAGCTTGTAGATGCCGTTGAAGATGTACTCCCAGCTACCGCTGCCGGAGGGGGGCACCAGGCTGCGATCATGCCACAGCCAGTGGGCCAGCCGGTGTTGCTGCTGATAGTGCCAGACGAGATGAAGGGTGGTCGCAACCAACAGGGTTGCGGCCACGTGGTCGAGCAGCCAGCCAAGCAGGGCGAAGGGGATATAAAACCCAATCATGCGCCAGAGCTGACGGCGCCAACTGTACGGTTGCAACATGGCGTGTTCCTACAGCCGGGTCGAAAAGCGGTAGCCCGCCCCCCTCACGGTCTGGATGAGACGGTCGTGACCCGTCTCTTCGATGGCCTTGCGAAGGCGGCGGATATGCACATCAACCGTCCTGTCTTCCACATAGACGTTGGTGCCCCACACATTGTTGAGTAGCTGCTCACGGCTGTAAACCCGTTCCGGGTGAGTCATGAAGAAATGGAGCAGTTTGAACTCGGTTGGCCCCATGTCGAGAGGCTTCTCCTCCACGCTGACCCGGTGAGAGAGGGGGTCAAGACGCAGCCCCTGCACCTCGATCGCCTCCTCCACCGAGGTAGGCGACACCCGGCGCATCACGGCATGCAGGCGGGCGGTGAGCTCCTTGGGGGAGAAGGGTTTGGTGATGTAGTCGTCGGCACCGGCCTCGAGACCGCGTACCTTGTCCTCTTCCTCACCACGGGCGGTGAGCATCACCACCGGGATCTGACGGGTCAGCTCCTCTTGCTTGAGCTGCTTGAGAAACTGGATACCACTGCCACCGGGCAACATCCAGTCCAGCAGGATCAGTTCGGGATAGGGCTCTTTCAACTTGACCAGCCCATCGTCGAAGTCCTGGGCCTCGATGACATCATATCCCTTCTGCTCCAGCACGAAGCTGAGCATCTCGCGGATTGGGGCCTCATCCTCGACCACCAGAATTCGCTTTGCCATTTCCCTCTACTCTCCCGCGTTAAGAAACGTGCGCCAATTATTGGAACCTTTTATGACACTTTTATGACTTGGGGGACAAGCTCCCCATTCGGGGACCCGGCGCCATCCCATTGTTTTTTTTGAGTGCAAATTATTTTAACCCTGTCCGGCACCAAGAGTGCGCCTGGCAAAGGGTAAAAAAGTGACCAAAGACGACCAAAAGGCGCACTGGAAAACGTTGCCAGCCCTTTTATCGCGGCCTGTTCACGAAAGTTCCCCGGGAAGGTCTGATTTTTTTGCACTCTGTCATACTTTTGAAAATTGAGGCAATCAGGCGATTGATATTTCGCGGTGCGAAAGTACTCTTGAGGTGTCCGAAGGCCAAGTTCGGAACGAGATTAAAGAGAATCGATGAAGTGTTTGCATCCACGGGGGCCAAGACCCGGGAGAGCGACACAAACAAGATAAAGAGCAGGCCGAAAGGCCAGATGCCATCACCGAGCGGCGGGCTGTGACCCGGCCGCCCGAAAAATGCTAAGTCCATAAAATCAGGAGCATTATCAATGGAAAGAGTGATCTTCAAGCGTGCCGCTTTGAGCGCCGCTGTCGTTGCCGCACTGGTGGCCCCGGGTCTGGCTGTGGCCGCCCAGGATATGATGAGCCCGGAATACGGCAAGTCTTATGAAGCGTTTGTGAACGATGCCAAGATCACCGGTGGCCTCTTCTACTTCCAGCGTGATCGTCAGCGTATCGACGGTGACCCCACTGCCAAAAACAAGGAAGGCAAGTACCAATCCAACCTGAGCCACGCCACCACCCAGATGGCTCTGAACTTCAACTCCGGCTATGCCTGGGACACCGTCGGTCTGGATCTGGGCGGCTTTGGTGCCTATGACCTGGCCGTGACCGAGAATCACCCGGTCAATCAGGAAAACGAGTTCTCCTTCGCCGGTGGCAAGTGGGGTGAAAACTACGCCGATGGCTCCCCCGAAGGTGGCGTCAGCCTCTCCAACGCAGCCCTCAAGCTGAAATTCATGGACGGTGCCATCACCGCCAAGGGTGGTCTGACCCAGCTCTATGTTCCGGGTATCATGGGCGTCAACTGGTCCTATCAACCGGGTACCTACCGTGGTGGCCAGATCGAAGGTAACTTCGGCGGTCTCTACCTGACCTATGCCATCGCTGACGAGTACAAGGCTCCCTGGTACAAGCAGACCCAGAAGTTCTCCCGTGCCAAGGCATGGATGGATCCGTTCGCTTCCGAGAACGTCATCGATTATATCCACGGTCTGGCCGCTCGTTACACCTTCGAAAACGGCACCGCCGTCACCGCCGCCTTCGGTCAGTCCGAAGGCTACATGGACAGCTACCACTTCAAACTGGCTCACAAGTTTGACGTGCTCGGTGGCCTCTCCACCAGCTACCAGTTCTACGGCTCCGAGACCGACACCTATGAGAAGGGTGGTAGCAAGATCGAGACCTACGACGGTCTGGCATGGCAGCAGGCTCTGACCGCCGCCTGGAATGCCGGCCACTACGGTTTCCGTCTGGAAGGAATGTGGACCAAGGCCGAGGGTGCCGAGGGTAACTATCTGCCCCGTCTGACCCGTGGCTACGCCAACTCCCAGGGCGCCAACGAGATTTGGTGGGATTCCCGCTCCGACTGGAACGCCAACAACGAGAAGGCCCTGTTTGCCGGCGTGACCCGCTCCCTGGATGATCTGGTGGGCGCTCCGGGCTGGTCCGTGGGTGTCTCCGGTGCCTACGGCTGGGATATCGAGGATGGCCAGGGCAAGAAGGCCGCCAACGGTGAAGACACCGAGTGGGCCGTCAACTTCGACGTCAGCTATACCGTGCAGGATGGCAAGCTCAAGGGCACCCTGTTCAAGCTGCACTACACCGACTACAACAACGACATCACTCAGGACGGTGGTTGGACTCACTATCCGAACATCTTCGCCTCCGAGCATGACGTCAAGTTCCACGTCATCATGCCGTTCACCATCATGTAATTGCGCGAACGCCATGCAATCCAACCGGGCCCCTGTGGCCCGGTTTCATTTTGCGCTACCCTGAGCCCTCTTCATCTCAAGGACCCCATGATGGCCAACCGTTACGTACTCATCACCGGCTGCTCCAGCGGCATTGGTCTGGCCGCGGCCCGCGCCCTGCGCGCTCACGGCTTCTCGGTGATTGCCTCGACCCGCACGGAAGAGGATGCGGCCCGCCTGCGCAAGGAGGGGCTCACCGCTCTGCGTCTGGACTTAAGCGATCCCGCCAGCATCGATGAGGGGGCGGCCGAGGCGCTCTACCTCGCCGGTGGACGCCTCTATGGCCTGTTTAACAACGGCGCCTATGGCCAGCCAGGGGCGCTGGAGGATCTGCCGACCCAGGCCCTGCGTGATCAGCTCGAGACCAACCTCATCGGCTGGCACCATCTGATCCGTCTGGTACTGCCGGCCATGCTCGAGGCCAAAGAGGGGCGTATCGTACAAAACAGCTCTGTGCTGGGGCTGGTGGCCATGAAGTTTCGCGGCGCCTACAACGCCAGCAAGTTCGCCCTGGAGGGGTACAGCGACACCCTGCGCCTCGAGCTGGCTGGCAGCGGCGTCCACGTTAGCCTCATCGAACCGGGCCCTATCGACACCCGTTTTCGTGAGCATGCCCGGGATGCCTTCCTGCGTCATATCGATGTGAAGGGGAGCCGCCACCAAAAAGCCTATCGCCAGACCCTGGAGCGGCTGGAGCGGGAGGGACCGAGCGGACGCTTCACCCTGCCCCCCGAATCCTGCATCCCGCCCCTGGTGCATGCCCTCTCGAGTCGCCGCCCCAGAGCCCGTTACCCGGTCACCTTCCCGACCCGTCTCTTCTCCTGGTTGCGGCGCCTGCTGCCGACCCGGCTACTGGATCGGTTGCTGGCCAAGGCGGCCTGAGTGTCAAAAATGAGCGCCATCGCTGTAGTAAGCGTGGCGCGCCAGGGGGAAGAAGAGCACGGCAATCTTGACCCCCTCTCCCACGATGTCACGCACCCGCGTCGTGATGAGGCGCGCTGCCGCATCCTGCTGCTCCTGAGGGCGGGCAAACCAGTGCACCTCTATCATGGGGGATCCATGAACGGGCCAGCCGTCGGCGACGAAGGTGCTCTCGAGCCGCTCCAGGGTGAAGTGGGCCGGGTCGGCCCTCAGTAGAGCCGCAAGCTCTGTGATGAGGGTCAGGCTCAGTCGCTCCACATCCGGTTGGGACATGGCGCGGCAACGCAGGTGAGGCATACAAACTTCCCTTTGTGTTAGTGTGAGGCGCCCCCAGTGTGCAACATAAGGTTTTTCATGATCAAATCCCTGCGTCTGTGGCTGCTGCTGCCCCTGTTGACCTGGTCCCACCTGCTGCTGGCCGATCCCGCCTTCTACCGCCTCGAGAAGGGCGATCAAACCCTCTGGCTGCTCGGCTCTGTCCATGCGGGGACCCCGGCGCTCTACCCCCTTCCCGCCCCCGTCGAGGCAGCCTGGCGCCAGAGCCGGCAGCTGGTGGTCGAGGTGGATCTCACTCGCATCCCCCCCGAAGAGCTGGCCACCATGGGCCCGCTGACCCGCCTCCCCCCTCCGCAGACCCTGCGCCAGGTGCTACCCGCCCCCCTGCATCAGAGGTTGACCACCGCCGCTCGCGATGTGGGACTCTCCCCGGAAGGGCTGGAGGGGCTGCAGCCCTGGTTTGTCGCCCTCACCCTGACCCAGGCGGCCATCACTCGCCACGGTTTCAATCCTGCCCTCGGCATCGACAACCACTTCCTCGAATTGGCAGGCAAAGAGGGCAAACCGGTCATCGGACTGGAAGGCTTTGCCGAGCAGCTCGGCTATCTCGCCAGCGTGGCCCCATATCAGGAGGCGATGCTGTCAGGCACCCTCGACGAGCTGACCGGATTCAAGGAGACCTTCGAGCAGGTACTCAAGGCCTGGCAGGCGGGGGATGAGAAGACCCTCACCGCCTTGCTGCGCGAGGAGATGGGCCCCGCCGAGCTGCAGGTCTGGCTCGAACAAAAACTGCTGGCCGAGCGCAACCGCCGCTGGCTGGCCAAATTCCCCACCCTGCCTGCACAGAGCCTGGTGGTGGTGGGAGCGCTGCATCTCTATGGGGCCGACGGCCTGCTGGAGGGGGCGAAGAGAAGTGGTTACCAAGTGAAGCCCGTCACAAATTAAGGCGCCGATTAAATAGGCGTCATTGACCCTTGATCGAGATCAGTTTCATACGGTTAAGATGCATCCATGATGCTTCTCATCCCCCAAGGAAGAGGAGTCAATCATGGAGTTCTGGATGCAGCTGATGTTTGGCAATGACGTAGGCCTGATGTCCATGCTGGTCATCATCTTCACCATACTGCTGGTCTGCTTCTACGCCGGCTACTTCATCTACAAGATCAACCACGACGAACCCAAGCAGGGGCACTAGTCACCACGGGCAGGCCTCCTGCCCGCCACGGTTTTTCCTGTCGGGGCGCGGCGGTATACTCTGGCAAAAACTGCCAGGAACCATCGCCGTGCACCACGACGAGCATCAGTTGTTTATGGCGGAGATGAGCGGCGTCAAGCCAATTAGCTCCGACCGTGTCCAAACACCCCCAACCGCCCACCTCCCGAGCGATGCCCAGCTCGCCCGGCGCGATGCCGCCATGGGCACGCAGGGTTGCGATCTCGACTATCTCTCCATGGAAGCCGTCGACATGCTGCGCCCCGATGATTCGGTCGGCTTCAAGCGTGACGGTGTTCAGGAGGGGGTCTACAAGAAACTGCGTCTCGGTAAGTACGAGTTGCAGGCCTGCCTGGATCTGCATCAGCACACCCTGCGTGAGGCGCGCATGGTGCTGCTGCAATTTGTGCGCGACTGTCAGGAGCGGGACATCCGCGCCGTGCTGGTCCTGCACGGCAAGGGCGAGCGTAGCCAGCCCCAGGCCCTGCTCAAGAGCTATGTGAGCGCCTGGCTGCCCCGGATCCCCGAGGTGATGGCCATCCACAGTGCCGAGCGCCGCCATGGCGGCAGTGGCGCCCTCTATGTGCTGCTGAAAAAGAGCGAGCGCAAGAAGGCGGAAAACCGGGAGCGCCACATGAGGAGGTTGGGATGAAGGTCGATGCCATCGTCGTGGGAAGCGGCCCGGGCGGTGCCTCGGTTGCCCTCACCCTGGCCCGTGAGGGTGCCAGGGTACTGGTGCTGGAGCGGGGCCAGGCCCCCAAACAGTGCGGCACCTTTTCCCGCCTGCTACCCATGGCCTGCATACCGGGCCAGAGCAGTTTCATCAGCAAAGACGGCATGCTCATCATGCGCGCCCTCACCCCGGGGGGCTCAGGTTTTATCAACTACGCCACCGCAGGCGACCCCCCCTTGAGCCTGTTTCGGCGCCATGGCATCGACTTGGCGCAAGATCTTGCCGCCGTGCGTGCAGAGCTGCCCATCGCCCCCCTCAAGGCGTCGCTGATCGGCCCCCGTGCCCGCCTGCTGCGCGAGGCGGCGCTCGCTCTCAAACTCCCCTGGCAAGCCCAGGAGAAGCTCATCGAACAGGCAAACTGCCGCAGCGACTGCCACCGCTGTACCTATGGCTGCCCATTCCAGGCCAAGTGGCACCCCGGGCTCTGGGTACAGGAGGCGGTCAGACTCGGGGCTCGTCTCGAGACCGGTGCCCGGGTGGAGCGGGTGATCGAGCGGCAGGGGCGCGCGGTCGGAGTGCGTTATCGCCAGGGAGGACGCTGGCAGGAGGCCTGGGCCAACCGGGTTATCGTCGCGGCCGGCGGGCTCGGCAGCCCGGCGATCTTGCGCCGAAGCGGGCTCACCGAGGTGGGAGAGTCCCTGTTTGTCGATCCTGTGCTGGCGGTGATGGGAGAGCTGCCCACCGCCCCCGGCTCGGGGCGCGAACTCCCCATGGTCTTTGGCCTGCACGCCCCCGAGCAGGGTTACCTGCTGACGGATCTCGCCCTGCCGGCTCCCCTGCTGCATCTCTTTGCCGCTCAGGTGGGACGACGCATCGACCCGCACCGAAGCCTCTGCCTCATGGTCAAGGGACGGGACAGCCTGACCGGACGCGTCGGCCCCCTGGAGTGGCCAGTCAAGAGCCTGAGCGGGCAGGACAAACAGGTGCTGGCCATCGGCCGGCAACAGGCCGAAGCCATCTTGTGCCAGGCGGGGGCAACCCGGTTGGTGTGCAGCCACCCGTTTGCCGCCCATCCCGGTGGCAGCGTGGCCCTCGGCGAGCATCTGGACGAGGGGCTGGAGACGCGCCTTCGCGGTCTGCATCTGTGCGACGCCTCGCTGATCCCCGAGCCCTGGGGCCTACCCCCAACCCTGCCCCTGCTCACCCTGGGGCGCTATCTGGGTCGACGCCTCGGCAAGGGAGGCGCCCCGTGATAGGCTAGGCTTCCCGGCATCACCGGGGCCAGGCCCGTGATAGGCCAGGCCTCCCTGCATCACCGGGGCCAGGAAAGCATCGACAAGGAAATAACAACAGATGTCATATCAAAAGCTTGAACAACACCAGCAACAGATCCATCGCCTGCAACACCTGGCCGCCATCTGCGGCTGGGATCAGGCCACCATGATGCCGGAGGGGGGCAATGATGCCCGTGCCGAGGCCATGGCAGAGCTCGAGGTGCTGCTGCACGAGAAGCAAACCGCCCCCGACGTGGGCGACTGGATTGCCGCGGCCGAGGGGGAATCCCTGAGCCCACCACAGCAGGCGAACCTGCACGAGATCCGCCGCCACTGGCAGGATGCGCGCCTGCTGCCGGCCGATCTGGTCGAGGCCCTCTCCCTGGCCGGCAGCAAGTGCGAACACGCCTGGCGCCGTCAGCGCAAAGAGAACGATTGGGCCGGCTTTGCCCCGAACCTCGAGGAGGTGGTGCGCCTGTCCCGCGAGGTCGCCCGGCTGCGTGCCGAGGCGCTCGGGGTGCGTCCCTACGACGCCATGCTGGCGCTGTATGAGCCGGGCATGAGCGTGACCAGGCTGGATCAGGTGTTCGGGGATCTTGCCACCTGGCTGCCCGGGCTCATCACCGAGGTGACCGAGCGCCAGCGCGGGGCGGCGATACTCACACCGGTCGGCCCCTTCCCCGTCGAGCAACAGAAGGCGCTCGGCCTCGAGGTGATGGGGATCATCGGCTTTGACTTCAACCACGGCCGCCTGGATGTGAGCACCCACCCCTTCTGTGGTGGTGTGCCGACCGATGTGCGCATGACCACCCGCTATAACGACGACGAGTTCGTCTCGAGCCTGATGGGCATCATCCACGAGACAGGCCACGCCCGTTATGAGCAGGGACTGCCGCGCGACTGGCTGGGCCAGCCGGCCGGCGAGGCGCGCTCCATGGGCGTGCACGAGAGCCAGAGCCTGTTTTGCGAGATGCAGCTTGGTCATCACCCGGCGTTTCTGTCGCTCATCGCGCCGCACATCCGCACCCATTTCGGCGATCAGCCGGCACTGGCACCGGCCAACCTGGAGCGGCTCTATAACCGGGTCGAGCCCGGCTTTATCCGGGTCGACGCTGACGAGGTCACCTACCCGGTCCACGTGATTCTGCGTTACGAGCTGGAGCGCGATCTCATGGAAGGCCGTATCGAGGTGCGCGACATCCCTGAGCTGTGGGATCAGAAGATGCGCCACTGGCTCGGGATCAGCACGGCAGGCAACTACCGGGACGGCTGCATGCAAGACATCCACTGGACCGATGGCTCGTTCGGTTACTTCCCGAGTTACACTCTGGGTGCCATGACGGCGGCGCAGCTGCGCTTCGCGCTGGAGCGCGATCTCGGCGAGACGGGAGAGCTGATCGCGGCGGACAAGCTGCCGGCGATCTTCGATTGGCTAAAGCAGAAGATCTGGCAACAGGCGAGCTTCCTGCCAACCGACACCCTGATGGTGCAGGCCACAGGCGAGAGCCTGTCGCCCCACTGGCTACGCCGCCATCTGGAGCAGCGTTATCTGGGACGTTGATTTAACCAGGGCCGCCATCGCGGCCCTTTGCACATCAGTTGTCCGGCTCCCACTGACGCAACTGAAACAGATTGCCTTCCGGATCGAACGCATTACGCACCACAAAGCCGGGGCCACTCCACTGCTCGGGGAGCATGCCACCGCCGAGATCGGCCACCTTGACTTCGGCGCGCGCGAGACTCGGCACCGAGAAAAACAGCTTGATGGCACACTGTTCACGCAAGGTCGGTGGCACTGAGATGACGATCTGCTCCACATAAGGTGCAGGCATCCGATGTAACACAAGCTGAGTGTCCCCGTTATCGAGCACGGCATATTGTGCATCCTGATGCAGCACCTGCATGCCAAGCAGAGCCTGATAAAACTGCGCCTGCCGCGCAAGATCCGCCACATAGATGAGTGCGCCTGCGCGCGCTGCTCCCGCCATGACCACCTCCTTTATCCTGTCACCCTACCCTCGCACACCCTGAGCGCCGGGGCGACGACTTTTCTTTCGATTGCCGTCCGTTTTTGGCTAGTCTTGCGGTGTTTCTACCTCTAGTCTGCGTTCATGATCCCAGGAGATGTTATGACGCTGACCCCTGAGCAGTGCCGCGCCGCCCGCCTCGCTCGCGATGCCCGCTTCGATGGCCGCTTCTTTACCGGCGTGCTCTCGACCGGCATCTACTGCCGGCCTGTCTGTCCTGCACGCCCCCCCCTCGAAGCTAACGTGCGCTACTTCTTCTCGGCTGCCGCCGCCGAGCAGACAGGGCTCAGGCCTTGTCTACGTTGTCGTCCCGAGCTTGCTCCGGGAGAGCGCCACGCCCTGCCGACCGGGCTGGCGAGAGCCATTAACGCCATCGAGCGGGGCGACCTTGCCGATCTGACTCTGGATGAGCTTGCGGCTCGCTGCGCCATGACGGCACGCACGTTGCGGCGCCAGTGCGAGCAATATCTTGGCCTCTCCCCACACAAGCTGGAGCAAACCCGGCGTCTGTTGCTGGCGAAGCAACTGCTCACTGACACCTCTTTGTCTGTCACCGATGTGGCCTTCTCGGCCGGTTTTCACAGCCTGCGCCGCTTCAACGATGCCTGGCTTAACGCCTATGGTCTCTGCCCGAGTGCCTTGCGCAAACGCATGGATCCGATCGCTTGCGGTGAGGGACTGGTACTGCGTCTGGGATACCGGCCACCGTATGACTTTGCCGCCTTGCTGTCGTTCTTTCGGGTACGCGCCATCAAGGGTATCGAGGAAGTGAGTGCACACGGCTACGTTCGCCACTTA
Source organism: Aeromonas sp. R6-2 (assembly GCF_040908155.1). Taxonomy (NCBI): domain Bacteria; kingdom Pseudomonadati; phylum Pseudomonadota; class Gammaproteobacteria; order Aeromonadales; family Aeromonadaceae; genus Aeromonas; species Aeromonas sp. R6-2. The sequence goes on from NZ_JBFODE010000031.1 coordinate 52,493, forward strand.
ACGCCTGGTGATGACGGGATGCCGGCACGCATCGAGGTGTGCCAGGGGGATGGCCATCACCTCAGGGTCACTTTTTATGGGGTTGCTCCCAAGGCGTTGCCTGCACTGCTGCACAAGGTGCGTCGCCAATGGGACCTCGATGCCGATCAACTCCCCATTGTGGCGCGACTGCAGGAGGGGGGACTCGCCCCCTGGATTGCGGCGGCCCCCGGTCTGCGCCTGCCGGGAGGCTGGAGTCCTCTCGAAGTGATGCTGCGCGCCATCATAGGTCAGCAGATCTCGGTGAAAGGAGCCATCACCCTGCTTGGGCGGCTGGTGGCACGCCGCGCCGAGCTGTTTGGTGCGTCGCGACTGCCCGATGCGGCCGAGCTGAAGGCGATGAGCCTGGATGGCCTGGGGCTGACCGGCAGCCGGGTTCGCACCCTCAAGGGGCTGGCCGAGGCGCTGCTGGGTGGCCTGAACCTGGAGACGGCGCAAGATGCCGAGCTGCTCGCCCTGCCCGGCATAGGCCCCTGGACGGTCGCTTACTGGCGCCTGCGCTGCGGCCAGGATCCGGATGCGTTCCCGGCCAGCGATCTGGTGCTGCAGAAGGCCACGATCCCGGGCACCCGCCTGTCGGTGGCCGAGCTCACGGCGCTGGCCGAGCCATGGCGCCCGTGGCGTGCCTACGCCGCAAACTGGCTGTGGCATGGGGCCACCCATAGGCTGCCGTTTTCAGTGATGGATGCACGACAAGGAGCACCCGATGATCCGCTTTGATGTGATGGACACCCAATGCGGCCCCCTGCTGGTGGCCATCAACCGGCAAGGGCTGGCCCACGTGGACTTTCTGCATGGTCTGCGCGCCCTGCCAAGCCAGGAGGGGTGGCTGCGTGACCGGCATGCACTCGCCCCGTTTATTCATGAGTTTAGGGAGTACTTCGCCGGACGACTGCGCTCGTTCAGCGTGCCATGCGCCCCGAGCGGCACGCCGTTTCAACACGCGGTGTGGCAGGCCCTGTGCGACATTCCCTACGGCCAGACCCGCAGCTATGGGGAGCTGGCCGCCGCCCTTGGCAAGCCGAGCGCGAGCCGCGCGGTGGGCGCCGCAAACGGGCGCAATCCGCTGTCAGTCATAGTCCCGTGCCACCGGGTGATCGGCAAAGATGGCCGCCTGACCGGCTATGCGGGCGGACTCGGCATCAAGCAGGCCCTGCTGCAACTCGAAGGGATCGCCTCATTTGCTGGCGCTGGCCAGCAGGCACTCGCCGCCGACTTCAAACCCTGACGCCGACTCGAAGCGGCGCATCTCCAGCGCAATCTCGTCCCACGCGGCGCGCTGCGCTGCCTCTGGCAGGTGCGCCATCATGGCGTTGAGCCCCCCAAACGCCTCCCGGGCGACTTGCACAAACGCCTCGGCGCAGGCTGCCCGGTGCGGCACCGGCACGGCGCGCACAACAGGAAATTCGAACCCCGCCTCGCGCAGCAAGGCGTCAAGCAGACCCGGCGCCCCCAGGCTGAACGGACCGGGCTGCCCGACGGCAGGGGCCGCGAGCCCGGCGTGACGCCGGATAATGGCGGCCGGCACAGCCCCCCAGTCGTTGTGTTCCGGAGTGGAGAAGACCACCAGGGCAACCCGGCCACCGGGTTTAAGCGCCCGGCGCCATTCACGCAAGGCATCGAGTGGATGCGGCATGTACATCAGGCCGAGCCGGCAGATCACGGCGTCAAACGTGGCATCCGGCAGATCGAGCCGCTCACCGTCCATCACCCGGGTATCCACCTGGTTCAAAGCGCGCCCGTGCACCTCCTCCCTGGCGAGCGCCACTATCCCCTCGGACAGATCGGTGGCGAGCACATAGCCGTCGGGCCCGACCCGCTCGGCGGCACTGATCGCCGGCTCCCCGGCTCCGGCGGCGATGTCGAGGATGCGCTGACCGGGCCGGATCCCGGCGCTATCGAGCATCAGACGCGTCACCTCTCCGTACCAGCGATCCAGCACAGGGTTCCAGCGCCGCCACGCGGCACCATCCCGGTTCCACTGCGCACGCTGCGCGCGCTTGTACTGCGCAGCATCGAAAGGTTGCAGCCCGGTCATCTCTCTCCTGTGACGCATTATTGGCCATGCTCCTTGGTATAGACGACCCATCGCGGGAAAGCGCGGAGGCATCGGTTGTCCCTCCTCTGGTCCCGCACACCAGGGCGCCAGGATGCGGCGCCGGCACCCTGGGGATCACACACCGGCACCCTGAGCAGGAGCGGTATGACACGTCTAGACTTCAGTAGTGATTGCAGTAAAGGAAGCGGTTATGACGTCCCTTCAACTTCGCTGGAACGGCCAACACTGGGATGGCGGTGAACTGGCCCCGTTTAACCATTCCAATACTCTGGTTCTTCTGTTTGGTGATCTGCCGCGCTTTACCGATGCGATCGACGCCCTGAGGGAGACATTACCCCTGGCCCGGCTGGTCGGCTGCACCACGGCCGGGGAGATCTCCGCTCTTGGCACGTCGGATGGCACCCTGATCGCCACCCTGATCGGGTTTGACTCGGTCAGGTTGCACCTCGTCACCGCCGAGATCGATGATCGCAAGGCCTCCTACCAGGCGGGCCAGCGCCTCGCCCTTGCTCTGGACTCGGAAGGATTGCGTTACATCATGGTCATCAGTGAAGGGGTCACGGTGAACGGCAGCGAACTCACCAAGGGGCTCTGTGACACCCACCCCACGATACCCATCACGGGGGGACTGGCCGGCGATGGAGAATGTTTCAAGGAGACGAGTGTGCTTGCCAATGAGAGGTTGGCCTCACATCTGGTGGTCGCCATCGGTTTTTATGGAGAGCGACTGCGAGTCGGCTATGGCTCGCGTGGGGGCTGGACCCCCTTCGGTCCCGTCCGAACCGTCACCGCCGCCGACGGCAATGTGCTCAAAGAGCTCGACCACGAGAGCGCCCTCACCGTCTACCGCCGCTACCTCGGGGAGCTGGGATGCGATCTGCCCGCCGCGGGGCTCAGATATCCACTGGAGATCCAGGAGGCCAACAAGCCCACCACAGTCGTTCGGACCCTGCTCGCCATCGACGAGCATAGCGGCAGCATCACCTTCGCCGGTGATATCCCTCAGGGAGCGAGCGTCAGAATGATGCGGGCCAATGCAGAGTCGCTCATCGAGGGGGCAAGCCAGGCCGCCAGCGTCTGTCAGCAAGGGGAAGCGAGCCAGCCCGAGGTGATCATATTGATAAGCTGTGTCGGCCGTCGTCTGCTACTGCGGCAACTGGCAGACGACGAGATCGACCAGGTGGTAGAGGTACTGGGAAAGCAAGCCCAGGTGTGTGGTTACTACTCCTACGGCGAGATAGCTCCCTTTGAACTGGGCAACTGCGCCGAGTTGCACAACCAGACCATGACGGTCACGGCCCTTTCGGAAGCGCCCCCGCATGCATCGTCTTCTTAAGCGGCAGCTCGCTCGCTGCTTTCCTGACGGTATACCACCATCGGAAGTGCTGGCGGCCTTTATCGAGGCCGTCAACGACTCCTATGAAAGTTTTAGCGAGGATGAGGCCATATTGGGCCGCTCTCTGGACATCAGCTCACAAGAGCTCAACGAGCGTAACGATTTGCTCAACACCCTGCTCGATGCCCTCCCCGACACCTGCCTGTGGCTCGATGAGACGAACGTCATCCGCGACATCCGGCCAGGCCAATACCTGGCGCAGCTGTTTGGTGATATCGAAAAATACAGCTGCATCGACACGCTCCCCCTGTTTCGGGAACATCCCCAGTTTTTTACCCACCTCGATAACTGCCGCCGGCTCCATCGGCTCGAACAACACGAGTGCCGGCTCAAACGCAATGGCGAGACTCTCTATATCGAACTCCGCTGCTCTCCCCTCAAGAGTGGGCAGGTGCTGATCCTGTTTCGCGATATCACGGTACGCAAGGTAGTGGAGCGACTGAAAAATGCGGCGCTGGAAGAGTCTAAACGCTCCAGCAAGCAGTTGCAGGAGCTGATCAACGGGGCACCGATCGGCATCATGCTCATCGATCCCCACCGGGTGATCATCATGGTCAACAGCTACTGCGCCACACACCTGGGGATGCGCCAGGACGATCTGCTGGGACAGTGCTGTGACAGCTTCATCGCCCCCCCCCTTTCGCGAGGAGTATCTGGCCGCCGTCGATCAGAGCTTCGAGCCCCATCCCTGCGAGAGCCGTATCGATGTGGACATGTGTTCTCCCTCCCACCCGCCGTTTGCCGTCGAGATCGCCTTCAGCCTGTTTCACCACAAGGGACATACCCTGCTCACCCAGGCCTTTAGCGACATATCGGAGCGCAAGCAGATGGAGAGAGAGCTCAGGCGCCTGGCCCAGACCGACCCCTTGACCGGAGTCGCCAACCGGCGCCACTTCACCAACCGGGCCCAGGCCGAGCTGGAGTCCTGTCTCACATCCGGCGCCCCCTTGAGCCTTCTCTCCATGGACCTCGATCACTTCAAGGGGATCAACGATACCTATGGCCATGCCGTCGGCGATGAGGTGCTCAAGGCCTTCTGCCGCATGCTGGAACGCGTGGCAGGAAGCGATGCTCTGATTGGCCGTTTCGGGGGGGAGGAGTTCACCCTGCTGTTACCGCGGCAAGGGAGAGAGGAAGCGCAAGCGATGGCAGCCAGGATCCTGACTGCCCTGCACCACAGCGGGATAGAGACGCAGAAGGGGCCGCTCACCTTTACCACCAGCATAGGCATTGCCACCCGGGAGGAGGCCGGCCACCGGCTGGAGACCCTGCTCAATATCGCCGATGACCGCCTCTATCTGGCCAAGAGTCGCGGGCGAAATCGCTACTGCTCCGGTTAGGGATGGGGGCGCATAGCAGGATGATATCTTGCGCATCCGTCTCGCCCTGAGAGCGCCTGTGACGCAGCCCCTCTCTTTTTAGACCCCCGCCGTTGAGCTGACCATTGAGCCGACCCGGCGCTGCCGCCACCGAGCTCAGGCGCCCCCGTCCCCACTGCCGACAACGGCCTTCACCAGTTGCCGCAGTCGGCTGTGATCAAGAGGGTGGCGATAGCTTGCCTCAAAACAGCCATGAGTCTCGGGATCCTGCGCTTTCAGATAGGCAAAGCCCTGTTTATGGCCGAGAAACCAGAGACCGCGCAGCTCAAAATAGAGAGAGAGCAGCTCACACTGCAGCCAGGTACGGCGGTAGTGGCCATCGAGTTCGTCACACCCGGCCCGCGCCACCATCTTCTCGACCCACAACAGGGTGGAAGCCCGCTCCTGCGGGCTCATGGGTGAGCGCCCGGCCTTGAGCAAGGCATCAAGGCGCTCGAGCAGCCCCTTGCCCTCACCGGTGAGATCGAGCAGTAACTGCCCCCCGGCAAAGCGTAACCACTCGGGGTCTGTGCTGCCCAGGGCCGTGGCCGGGTAAATCCAGCCATCGAGAAAAGTGCCGTGAAAGGGCCTGGCATCCTGCTGCGCCTCCACCCCGTCACAAAAACAGACGATATCGATATCGCTCGAGGGACCCTCATCGCCACGGGCGTGAGAGCCGTAGAGGATGATGCAGTGCGGCCGATAACGCTCCATCAGATAATCCCGGGCGAGGGAGATCACATCCATGCTCATTCGTCTATCCCTGTTCAGTGAGGCGGCCCCCATAGTGCATCAGGGCCACCTCGACGAGAAGCGAAAAGGGTGGCGGGACACAGGGGCCATGAGCTCAGGGCTTGAGGCTCCCCAGCACCTGCATCTCGCAGCGCACACAATCAAAACGCAGGCGGAAGGTATCCTTGCCCATCTTGAGCTCGAGGGGCTCGGGCTTGATCTCCGGGTTCTGCTTGTGACAGAGGTGCTGGCTAAAGCGGATGCAGTGTTTGGTGATCATCAGGACCGCCTCTCCCTGCTCCTCCCCGGCCTCATAGGCGGGAGCCACCCGTCCCACTCCATGCTCCTGGAAAAACGCCACCGCCGCCTGATTGAGGGCATTGCCCAGGTAGTTGAGCCGCTTGGCCGGATAAACGGCCTCGCGCATGGCAACCCGCCGCGCCGGGCGCTGCCAACCATCGATGCGCGCCGCCTCGAGTCGTTCGGCCGCCTCCCGGCGCAGGCCGTTCAAGAGTCCCGCCGGCACGAAGCGGGGCTGCTCCCACACCACCTCGATGGCGCGAGCGGCAAACAGGGTATTGCCGAGCTTGGCGAGCTGATCACGCACCTGTTGCGAGGCCCGCTCCGGATGCTCTGCCGGGGCAAACTCCCCCTGCCCCTCGCACGTCACATTAAACCCCTGCTCGTCGGTGACCCTGAGGATGAGCCGATCGGCCGTCACCGTCAGTGCGAGGTCGAGGGCGATGCGCCTGTCGCTGCTCTTTTTCTCCAGCTGTCGGCTGAAGGCCTGATCGTGGTTGCGATAGAGGGCACTACCGGGCTTGAGGCCACGCAATGGATCGCTAAAGCGCAGCTCACCGCCGCTCACCTCGTTGACCCGGGCCCCCACCAGTTCCCCCCTGGGGTTGAAGAAAGCCACTCCGTCGCCGTTGTTGACCACCACGCCGGAGTCGAGCTCGATACCGCTGCGGGTCACCCGTTTTACCCGGCCAATGGCCTCACCGAGGGACTTTGGCGAATCTGGTGAGCCGATATCGATATTGCGACCATGCAGGAAGTAGTCGGTACTGCCCCGGTTGAAGCTCTTCTTCGGGTTGGGGGTGAAGGCATAGGTGCAGCGCCCGGCCGAGGCCGGAGCGAGATCGGGGCGGCGCGCCAGAATGGCGTCGAGCCGCTGGCGATACCAGGCGGTGACGTTCTTCACATAGCCGAGCTCCTTGAGGCGCCCCTCTATCTTGAACGAGCGCACCCCGGCGTCGATGAGCGCCTCCAGGTTGTCGCTCTGATCCATATCCTTGAGAGAGAGAAGGTGCTTGTCGGCCACCAGCACCTCACCCTCCGGGGTCTGCAGGCTGCAGGGCAGGCGACAGAGCTGGGCGCACTCGCCCCGGTTGGCACTGCGCCCGGTGCGGGCATAGCTGATGTTGCACTGACCGCTATAGGAGACGCACAGGGCACCGTGAATGAAGCACTCGAGCTGGACGTTGGTGGCCGCGCTGATGGCGCCGATCTGCTCAAGGGAGAGCTCGCGCGCCAGCACCACCTGTGAAAACCCCACATCTTGCAGGAACTTCACCTTCTCCGGGGTGCGGTTGTCGGTCTGGGTGCTGGCGTGCAGCGCAATGGGTGGCAGGTCGCACTGCAGCAGGCCGAGATCCTGAATGATGAGGGCATCAGCCCCAGCCTGATAGATGTCGTGAGCCATGCGACTCGCCGCCTCCAGCTCATGGTCATAGAGCAGGGTATTGCAGGCGACGAAGACCTGGGCTCCGAAGCGGTGGGCATGGCGGGCCAGCGCCTCGATATCGGCCACCGTATTGCCGGCGGCACTGCGGGCACCGAAGGCGGGCCCACCGATATAGACGGCGTCGGCGCCGTGATTGATGGCTTCAATGCCGTACTCCAGCGTCTTGGCGGGAGCGAGCAGCTCGAGTCGATGGCTGTGCATGGGAGAGTTCAGGCGAGAAAAAGGGGAGGAGAGTGTAGCCTCCCATCCCCCTCTGTGTCTTGATCCCGCTTAATTTATAGGGATAAAGATACCTTGTGCATTCACCTTTATCCTAGGCCACCACCTTGACCGCCAACCCCAGCAGCACCAGGCCGCTCGCCTTGTTGATCATCGAAGCCTTGCGGTGCAACCAGGCCAGCACGGGGCCGTGGGAGAGGCCGAGGGCCACCAGCAGATACCAGAGCGCATCGATGCCACCGGCGGTGAGCATCATGATGCCCCCCTCGCGCCAACCGGTCTGCTGGTGCACAAACTGGCTGAACAGCGCCACGAAGAAGATGGCGAGCTGGGGGTTGAGAAAGGCGACCATAAACCCCTCCAGCGCGCCGCGCCGGTTACTCCCCTGGTGCTCATCGGTCGCCGCCGGCCCCCCCCTGGCGAGCAGCGCCCTGACCCCGAGCCAGGCGAGAAAGGCGGCCCCACCATAGCGGATCCCGTCAAACAGCAGCGGGGTCTTGGTGATAAGCAGCGCCAGCCCCATGGCGGTAATGAGCGCATAGAGGCCAACCCCGAGACCGTGACCCAGAGCCGTGGCCACGCCGTTGCCGCGCCCACCGCCGACCGTGTTGCGAATGATCAGGGCCAGGCTCGGCCCCGGGCTCACGGCCCCCATGACACAGATGGCGGCCAGGGCCAACCAGCTACTCCACTCCATCTTTGATGCTCCATTTGCAATCGCCTTGGTATGGCCACACTGTGACAAAGTTGGTGCTATGCACAAAATAAAACTATTTCATACAAGCCATAACTTATGGCAATACCAAAGACGACCAACCCGGCTGGCCGCCTCTGCAAGCCGGTGCTCAGCATGGGTTGCCCAGTACCCGCCGGCTCTGCGCCACCCCCTGTTGCAAGTGGCCACTCAGAATGGGCCACACCAGCTCCCGCAGCCAACGATGGGCGGGATCCTGCTGGTGACGACGGTGCCACAGCAGGTGATAGCGCTGAGACCGGGTGTCAAACGGCAAGGCGGTGAAGGCAAGCGGATGGCGCTCGGCCAGCAGCCAGGCAATATGGGCCGGAATGGTGAGCAGGCAGTCGGTGCGCAGCAAGACCTCCACCGCAGCCTGAAAGAAGGGAACCCTGGCAAACCAGCGCCGGCTGCGACCGAGTGAGGCGAGCACCAGCTCGACCGGGCTCTCCTTGTCGCCGCCTCCGCTCACCTGCAGATGGGGCCAGGCGAGATAATCCTCCAGAGTCAGGGAGGAGCCCGCCAGGGGGTGATGGGCCCCCATCAGCACCGCCAGATGATCGCTCCCCTGCTGGCGGCCACAGATCTGATCCGGTACCTCGTCCGTGATGGTGGAGACCAGGTCGAGATCGAGCTCCCACAGACGCGGCAACTGCCCTTTCTCCCACAGCTGGTAGTCGATGGTCGCATGGGGTGCCTGCTCGGCCAGGGCGACGCAAATCTGCGGAAAGATATGCTGGGCCACGTAATCGGAAGAGGCGAAGCGAAACACCCGGCGACAGTCAGCAGGCTCGAAGGTGGGGGCGGCATAGAGTCGCTCGAGGGCACCAAGGGAGCCATCCAGCTCGGCCGCCAGCCCCTCTGCCCTTGGGGTCAACAACCAGCGCTGTCCCTCGCGCACCAGCAGGGGATCGCCGAACTCGCGGCGCAGCTGACCCAGCTGTTTGCTGATGGAGGGCTGACTCAGGTGTAACACCTCGGCAGCGCGGCTCACGTTGCGCGTCTCGAGTAATACCCTGAGGGTGGGCAACAGATTGAGGTTGGGCATAGGGGCTCCCATGGGACGGCCGGGAGTGCCAGCCTAGCAGCTTCACTGCCCCGTCGAAAGCCGCAGAGGATTGTGACACTCGGGTTACTTTGCGGCATAATCGGGCGATTTTCCGCCCGCATACCCGTGGTATCCCTATGACTTACGCCAACATAACCGGCTGGGGCAAGTGCCTCCCTCCTGCCGTGCTGACCAACGACGATCTCGGCACCATCATGGAGACTTCCGATGAGTGGATCTATCCGCGCACCGGCATCAAGGCGCGCCGCGTCTCCCACGTGAGCCAGAGCGAGCTGGCCACCCTGGCCGCCCGCCGCGCCCTGGCCTGCGCCGGCCTCGATGCCACCGAACTCGACGCCATCATACTGGCCACCGCCACCCCGGGCACACTGGTGCCAAACAGTGCCTCCGCCGTGCAGCAGGCCCTCGGCGCCCACCGTGCCGCCGTGTTCGATCTCAATGCCGCCTGCACCGGCTTCGTCTACTCCCTGTCGGTGGCCACCTCCCTCATCCAGAGCGGCATGATGAAGAAGATCCTGGTGATCGGCGCCGAGCGTCTCACCTACCTGCTGGACTGGGCCCGCCGCGATACTGCCGTGCTGTTTGGCGACGGTGCCGGTGCCGTGGTGGTAGAGGCAAGCGAACAGGAGTCCGGCCTCATCGCCAACAAGCTCGGCAGTGACAGCGAGGCGCGCGAGATCCTGCACGTGCCGAACTTTGGCTCTGATCGGGTGCGCTTCGCCGACACCGATGGCCACTACATCTTCAACTTCGAGGGTCAGGAGATCTTCAAACGCGCCGTGCGCGGCATGGGTGAGGCAACCGCCACCGTGCTGGCCCAGGCCGGCATCGCCCCCGAGCAAATCGATCTGTTGGTGCCGCACCAGGCCAACGTGCGCATCATCGAGTTCCTCGCCAAGCGTATGAACGCCGACATGGACAAGGTGATGGTCAACATCGAGCACTACGGCAACACCTCGGCCGCCACCGTGCCCATCGCCCTGTGCGAGGCCCTCGAGCAAGGGCGCGTCAAGCCTGGCAGCTACCTGCTGACCGCCGCCTTTGGCGCCGGGCTGACCTGGGGCGCCGGCCTCATCAAGTGGGGCGAGCGGGTCACCCCGATCGCCACCTGCGACGAGGAGCTCCCCCCCTGCGAGGCGAGCGCGCTGGATCTCATCCGCGCCGCCGTCGAAGGGTGCAACGCCGCCCCCGCCAATCAGGGTTAACCCCCCAAACACGAGGCCCCGCACTGCGGGGCCTCGTCGTTTAGTGCTTGCGGTGCCAGCGCGGCGAGCTGCTGCGCTCTCCCCAGGGGGTGGTGCAGGGAAGATGCGCCCCCTCTATCACCCGCTCTCCCCCGGCCAGGTGCGCCGCCACCGCATTGTGGAGGGCATGCAGGGCATGGGGATCGCCCCCCTGGGCCAGGGCGTGACCAGCCGCAAAGTAGTCGGCGGGATAGAGGGCCGAGAGGCGCTGTACCAGCTCGTAGGTATTGAAACTCTCGGGCATGCGGTCGATCACCTCATCCAGTTGGGTCAGCAGTCGCTCCACCGTCATAATCTATCTCCTTATAGGTATCCACTTGCTCCAAGCTACCTCCTGGCGCGGCGGCAGCACAGCCATTAATAACAGAATTGTGTTTGAAGCCACACTTCCAGAGCCCGTCCTCTATCCTCAAAGGGGCTTCGCTTGATGCCAGCTGAATAAAATGCTCACCCGCCTTTACAAAGGAAATCTCCTTGTCTAGATTTCAACCGACCAATCAGTCGGTTTTGTTGCAGGAGATGACCATGACCCAGGCCCCGGTATGGAATGCGGCCCCTATTGACACCTTGCTGGAGTGCCAGCGTCAGGCCTTCGCCGCTACCCCCTATCCCTCTCTCAAGCAGCGCCAGGAAGCCCTCGCACGGCTCAAGGAGGGACTGCTTACAGAGGGCAAACGCCTCGAGGAGGCCCTCGCTCAGGACTATGGCCAGCGCAGCGCCTTCGACACCCGCATCTCGGATCTGCTGCCCTGCGTGCTGCAGATCAACTACACCCGCCGCCGCCTGCGCCGCTGGATGGCACCCAGCCGCCGCCATGCCGGCCTGCTGCTGGCCCCGGCCTCGGTCAGGGTGCACTACCAACCGCTGGGGGTCGTGGGCATCATGGTGCCCTGGAATTTTCCGGTGATGCTCTCCATTGGCCCGCTCATTACCGCCCTGGCGGCCGGCAACCGGGCCATCATCAAGCTCTCCGAGTTCACCCCGGCCACCAATGCCGTGCTGCGGCAGCTGCTGGCCGAGCGGTTCGATGAAGACGAAGTCGCCGTGGTGGAGGGGGGGCCCGAGGTGGCGGCCCAATTTAGTGCCCTGCCCTTTGATCACCTCATCTTCACCGGCTCAACCGCCGTCGGGCGCAAGGTGATGGCGGCCGCGAGCCAGCACCTCACCCCCTTGACCCTGGAGCTTGGCGGCAAGTCCCCTTGTCTCATTGCCCCCGATATGCCGCTGGATCTGGCGGTGGAGCGGATCATCTATGGCAAGTGCCTCAATGCGGGCCAGATCTGTGTCGCCCCCGACTACCTGCTGCTGCCCCGTGGCCAGGAAGAGGCGCTGGCAGAGGCCTTCCGCCGCGCCTTCCTGCGTCGTTATCCCAAGGGACTGGGGAGTCCCGACTACACCAGCCTCATCAATCAGACTCACTTCCAGCGTCTCAGCGCCTGGCTGGAGGAGGCAAAAGCGGCGGGCGCCGAGGTGGCCAGCGTGGCCGAGCCGGGGATGGATCCCGAGCAACACCGCATGGTGCCGCACCTGCTGTGGAACCTGCCCGAGCGCTGCACCCTGCTCGAGCAGGAGATCTTCGGCCCTCTGCTCCCCATCATTCCCTACGACACCCTGGACGAGGCGCTCGACTACATTCGCGCCCGTCCGAGGCCGCTGGCCTGCTACCTGATGAGCCTGGATGAGGCGCTGACCCGACGGGTGGTGGAGGAGGTACACGCCGGTGGCATGGCCATCAACGAGACCGTCTTTCACGTGGCCGCCGACGATGCCCCGTTCGGGGGGATAGGCCCCTCCGGCATGGGTCACTACCACGGCCACGAGGGCTTCCTTACCTTCTCCAAGGCCAAGACGGTGCTGCGCCGCGGTCGCCTCTCCACCGGTGGCCTGGTCCATCCTCCCTACGGCTGGTTGCAGCGCCTGATGCTGCGCTTCTTCATGCGCTAGGAGGGGAGCATGCAGGACAAGCGCAGTCAGATCCTCGATGCCGCCCTCACTCTCTGCGCCGAGGAGGGAACGGCCGGTGCCGCCACCGCCCGCATCGCCAAGGCGGCAGGGGTGGCTAACGGAACCCTGTTCCACCACTTTCCCAACAAGGAGGCACTCATCCTCTGCCTCTATCAGGAGATCAAGGGGCGGCTCGCCGCCGCCCTGGCCCCCCCCGAGGAGACGCTTCCCCTCAAGGCGCAGGCCTATCACTACTGGGAGGGGACCATGAGCTGGCTGCTGGCCCACCCCAGGGAGCTGCGTTTCCTGCTTGGCTTCTTTCACTCGGCGGCCCTGCCCCTGGCACTGCGCAGCCGCATCATCAACGAGAGCCTCACCTTCCTGCCCATCCTCCTCGAGGAGGGGATCCGGCAGGGGGTGGTACGTCCCTGCCCCCTGCCGCTGCTGATGGAGGCATGCCAGGGACAATTTCTCGCCTGCGCCGCTCTGTTCGTCGCCGAGCCCGAGTGCTCACGCGATCCCGAGTGGCATCAGGCGGCCTTCGACCTCTTCTGGCATGCCATCGCAAGGAGTGCATCATGAGCAAAGCCCTGTCCCTCCCCCTCTCTACCCTGGCCTGGCAGGGTAAGCGCACCCTGATCTCGCTCCTGATGTGGGGCATGGGGCGCACCCTCTCCCGCGCCGCCCGGGTTGACCCCGTGGTCTCACGGGAGCTGGCGCCCCTGCCCGACGGCTTCTGCTTTCAGCTCAAGGTGCGGGGGCTAAGCTGCCACCTCACCTTGCAAAAACGGGGGGAGAGCTGGCACGTGAGCCACTCAACCCCCTCTCTTAGCATGACCTTCAAACACCCCCAGACGGCCCTGCGGGTGCTGGGCTTTCGCCTCGGCATCAACCAGAGCTTCTGTGAAGGCAGGGTGAGCGTGGAGGGGGATCTCACCGCCGCCATGCATCTGGTGCGGGCCCTGGAGGCCCTGGAGTCCCTGCTGCTGCCGGCGTTTCTGGCTCGTCCCCTGCTTCGCCAATACCGCGCCCCCGAGCGCAAACTGCCCCGCGCCCTCAATATCTGCGCCGGCCTGCTTATCGCCTGAGGAGTTCACCATGGATCACAGCCGCTATTTCGAGTTCTTCTGTCCGGTCAAACTGCTGGTGGGGGAGTCTGCCATCGAGCAGCTGCCTGCCGCCATGGCCGCCCTCGGCGCCGAACGCCCCCTGCTCATCACCGACAAGGGGATCCGCGCCAGCGGGTTGGCCGACAAGGTCTACGACATCCTGGGCGCCGGCGCCCTGGTGGCCCTGGCCATCGAGGATGAGGTACCGCCCGACTCCTCCACCCAGGTGGTCGAGCGCATCGCCGAGCGCTATCGCCGCCTCGGTTGCGACTCCCTTATCGCCCTCGGCGGAGGCTCGGTCATCGATACCGCCAAGGCGGTCAATATTCTGGTCTCCATGGGAGAGGAGAACGATCTCTTGGCCTGGTCGGGGGCCGATCTGCTGACCCGCCCCCTCAACCCCCTGGCCGTGCTGCCCACCACGGCGGGCACCGGCTCCGAGGTGACCCTGGTGGCGGTGATCCGTGACGAGAAGAGCGGACGCAAGGTGCCCTTCACCTCTCCCTTCCTCATCCCCAACCTGGCGGTACTGGATCCGCGCCTGACCCTGTCACTGCCGCTGCCCATCACGGCAGCCACGGCCATGGATGCCATGACCCACGCCATCGAGTCCCTCATTGGCAACAGCGCCAACCCGGTCAGCCAGGGGCTGGCCCTGATGGCCGTCGAGAAAATAGCCAGGGCACTGCCCGCGATCCTCGACAAACCCGATGACGCCGAGCTGCGTCTGGCCCTGGCCGAGGGGGCGACCCTGGCCGGTATGGCCTTCTCCAACTCCATGGTGGGACTGGTGCACGCCCTGGGTCACAGCCTGGGTGCCCGCTGCCACCTGCCCCATGGCCTGTGCATGAACCTCTTCCTCCCCTGGGTGCTGGAGTACAACCGCCCCGGCATAGACCCGGCCCTGACCCGACTGCTACTGGCCCTGACCGATGCCGAACACTATGCCGGCACCCCGCCCTCGGAGCGCCCCCGCGCCGCCATCACGGCCCTCTGCCGCCTGCGCGATCTGCTCTGGGAGCGGGTCAAGTTGCCGCGCACCCTGCGCGAGGCGGGCCTGACCGAGCAGAGCCTGCTGGTGGAGATCCGGGATCTCGCCATCAATGACGGTGCCCTGCTGTTTAATCGCAAGGATGCCGATCGGGAGGAGCTGCTGACCCTCCTGGAGCGTTGCTGGTAAGCCGTTTGCACCGCACCGCGGGGTCGGGTTAAATAGGCGCGTTTATCGAAGGAGGCCTCATGCCCAGACCCCGCATACCCCGTCACATCTGTGGCCAGCCGGCCCACCCCTGCTTCAAGCCAAGCGGCACCCCCCTTAGCCAACTGGAGCGGGTCACCCTGGCCGATGACGAGTACGAGGCCCTGCGCCTGGTGGATCTGCAGGGGATGCAGCAGCAGGATGCCGCCGTGGCCATGGGGGTCTCCCGTCAGACCCTGGCCAACATGCTAAAGAGCGCCCGCTTCAAGGTGGTGAGCTGCCTCTCCGAAGGCAAGGCCCTGATGATGCAACGCCAGGAGAGTGAACAGGAGCCGCTCTGAGATGGACTTGCTCGCCCCAAGCGACCATGCTTTGCGTAACCGAGCCAACTCGAGGGAAACCCGATGAACGAGATCGTCCACCAGCAGGATCAACGCCAGTTTGTCTGTGTCGTCGAAGGCCAGGAGTCCAGACTGCGCTATCGCCGTATCGATGCATCGACGGTGGAGGCCTTCAACACCTTCGTCCCTCCCGAGGCTCGCAGCGCCGGTGTAGCCGACCAGCTCGCCCGCGCCTTCTACAACTGGACCCAGAGCGAGGGGCTCAAGATAGTACCCACCTGCAGCTATATCGAGGTGTGGCTGAGCCGTTATGCCAAGCAGTGATCTCTTTGCCCTCACTCGCCAACTCCTGCTCGCCTCCCCCCTGCATCTGGGCTGTCTGCGGGCGGCCCGTACGCTCAATCTGCCCGACTGGTATCTGGGGGCAGGCTTCGTGCGCAACCTCATCTGGGATCACCTGCACGGACACACCACTCCCACCCCCTTGAACGACGTCGATCTCATCTACCTCGACCCGAGCGACCCCGAGGGTCAGCGGGAAGCCGAGCACCAGATCCGCATCCAGGCCCTCTGGCCCGCCCAATGCTGGGAGGTACGCAACCAGGCGCGGATGCACCACCGTCAGCACCTCCCCCCGTTCGAGAGCAGCCTCGCCGCCCTCTCCCACTGGGTCGAGCTCCCCACCTGCGTCGGAGTCCGACTGGCGCCGGACGACAGCCTGACCCTGGTGGCTCCCCACGGCCTTTCCCACAACTGGAGCCTGGTGGTCGCCCCCAACCCCCTCTGCCGTCAGGATCCTGCCATCTTCAACGGGCGCGTCACGGAAAAAGGGTGGCTACACCTCTGGCCCAGGTTGCGAGTCCTCTGGCCCGCCCAGTGAGGGCGGCATTGCATTTCTGTTACCTCTTTGGGCACACTTGAAAAAGCTGTAGTTTCAAAGGGTTCACTATGCGCGATTTCTTCTCTCTGGCCCGCTGGATGCCCGGCCTCGCCGCTCTGCTCCGCTACGAGCGCAGCTGGCTTGCCCCCGATTGTCGCGCCGGCCTCTCGGTGGCCGCGGTCGCCCTTCCCGTCGCCATCGCCTATGCCGAGCTGGCCGGCGTCGGTGCCGTAGTGGGACTCTACTCCTGTATCCTGCCGATGATGGTCTACGCCCTCTTTGGCACCTCACGCCAACTGATCGTGGGGCCCGATGCCGCCACCTGCGCCGTCATCGCCGCCGTGGTCACCCCCCTGGCCGCCGGGGATCCGACCAAACACTGGCAGTTGGTGATGACCATGACCGCCATGACCGGTGTCTGGTGTCTGGTGGCCAGCCGCTTCAAGCTGGGTGTGCTGGCCGACTTTCTGTCGCGCCCCATCCTGATGGGGCTGCTTAACGGCGTGGCGATCACCATCATGGTGGGACAGCTCTCCAAGATCTTCGGCTTCACCTTCAGCGAGAAGTACCTCATCGAGCGACTGGCAGGGAGCCCAGGCTACCTCTCCCAAAGCCACCTGCCGACCCTGGCCATGAGCCTCTTCACCCTGCTACTGCTGCTCGTCTGCCGGCGGCTGCGCCCCCACTGGCCCGCCACCATGCTGGCTCTGGCCGGCGCCGGCCTGCTGGTCTGGGCCGGCACCCTGGGGCAATTTGGCATCAAGACCATAGGACATGTCCCCTCCGGGATTCCCGACCTGCAACTGCCCGAGTTTCCCCCCGGTCTGCTGCGTGAGCTGGTGCTGCCGGCCCTGAACCTCGCCATGGTGAGTTTCGTCTCCATGATGCTCACCGCCCGCAGCTTTGCCGCCAGGAACGGCTACGAGATCGATGCGGATCAGGAGTTCCGGGCCCTTGGCATGGCCAACCTGGCCGCCGCCGCATCCCAGGGATTCGCCATCAGCGGAGCCGACTCGCGCACCGCGGTCAACGACGCCAACGGCGGCAAGAGCCAGCTGGTCTCCATCATCGCTGCGGCGGTGATCGCCCTGGTCACCTTTACTCTCACCGAGCCCCTGCAGTACATCCCCACCGCGGCCCTCGGTGTGGTGCTGGTGATGGCCTCTCTCTCACTGACCGACTTTCGCGGCCTGTGGGCCCTGCGCCACTCGGACCGATCCGCCTTCTGGCTGGCGCTCACCACCTTTGTCAGCGTCCTCACCATGGGGGTGATCCCCGGCATCACCCTGGCGGTGCTGCTCGGCCTGTTCCAGTTCCTGCGCAACGTGATGCGCCCCACGGACCAGCTGCTCGGCACCGATGAAGAGGGGGTGGTGCGCACCATAGGCAACAACGAGCAGGTGAAGGGGGTTCCCGGCATCCTGGTCTATCGCTTCAACTCGCCGCTCACCTACTTCAATGCCCCCTACTTCAAGCGGCGAGTGCTGGCGCTGCTGGTGCAAGACCCGCACGGTCCCCGCTGCCTGGTGATCGATGCCGTGGCCTGCTTTACCCATCAGGACATCAGCGTCATGAGCATGGTGGGAGAGCTGCACCAGGAGCTGAAACGACGGGGCATTCACATGGTGATGGCCGGTCGCCACGGCCAGCTCAGTCACTGGTTCCGCCAGGCCGGGGTGCGGGTTGGCGAGGATGGGATCCTGCTCTGCCCCGACATCTATCAGGCCCTGCGCATGACCCGCTGCTACCGCTCCGCCGAGGAGACGCTGCCCCTGGCCGAGACCGATCCCGAGCAGGAGGAGCGGGAGGTGAGCCTGGCCACCACGATTGCGTGACCCGGCCCCTTGGTGTTAAATGGCGCACCGTGGAGGGCCCTACCGGCCCTTCCGTAGCCGTGGAACACCGATGCAAAGCCATTCCGAGCGGGGCCCGGGAACCCTCTTCTCCCTCACCTGGCCCCTCTTTATCGATCTCGCCCTGCACTTTCTGACCGGGGCCCTCAACACCTTCATGGTGGGGCACGTCTCCTACCGGGGCGTGGCCGCCCTGGCCGTGGGCAACCAGGTCTTCGACCTCGCCATCACCCTGTTCAGCTTCGTCAGCATCGGCACCAGCGTGGTGATCACCCAGTATCTGGGTGCCGGCGACAGGGAGAAGGCCCGGGTGGTGATCCACTCCGCCATCGCCTTCAACCTGCTGGTTGGCCTGGTGGCCGCCGTGGGGGTCATGGGCGGCGCCAATCCCATACTGGCGCTGATGAACCTGCCGGCAGATCTGATGGACGACGGTCGTCTCTATTTACAGATCATCGGCCTGTGTCTGCTGCCCGAGGCGGCGGCGCTCTGTCTGGCCGCCACCCTGCGCGCCCACGGCCATACCCGGGAGGCCATGTACGTCACCCTGCTGGTCAACCTCATCACCTTCGCCGGCAACCTGCTGCTGCTCTACGGCTGGTTCGGCCTGCCCGAGATGGGGGTGGCCGGGGTCGCCATCAGCACGGTCGTCGGCCGCCTGGTCGGGGTGGTCCTGCTAGTCTGGCTGGTGGCCCGCAAGACCGGCATCCGCCTCATTCCCCGCGACATCCTGCGCCCGAGCCGGGAGATGCTGGGCAAGGTGCTGCATATCGGTTTGCCCGCCGCCGGGGAGAACCTCTCCTGGATGCTGCAGTTCATGGTGGTGACCGCCTTCGTCGGCCTGCTCGGCGACAAGGCGCTGGCGACCCACTCCTATTTCTTCCAGATCTGTCTCTTCATCCTGCTGTTTGGCCTCTCCATCGGCCTTGGCAACGAGATCATCATCGGCCATCTGGCCGGTGCCCGACAGTTTGAGCGCGCCTATGGGCAGCTGCTCAAGAGCCTCAAACTGGGCCTTGTCGTCACCTGTTTCATCGCGCTGGCCGCCGCGCTCAGCGGGCGTCAGCTGATCGGTCTCTTTACCCACGACCCGGATATCGTCAACCAGGTGGCGCAGCTCTTTTTGGTGAGCCTCATCCTCGAGCCGGGGCGCACCTTCAACCTGGTGGTGATCAACGCCCTGCGCGCCACCGGGGATGCCCGTTTCCCTCTGCTCATGGGACTTATCTCCATGTGGGGGATTGCCGTGCCTCTGGCCTATTTCCTCGGTATCATGCAGGGTCATGGACTGGTCGGCATCTGGCTGGCACTGGCCTGCGACGAATGGGTTCGCGGCCTGGCCATGTACTGGCGCTGGCGCAGCCGACGCTGGCAAAACAAACTCTTGGTGGAATCATGATGCGAAATTCGATTAAGACTCTCTTCGGCCTGCTGCTGGCCACACTGCTATTGGGCCAGTCGGCCCTGGCCGCCACCTGGTATCTGGCCCCGATCCAGACCGATGCCAATGCCCCGGAGCAGGCTGCGCTGACCAAGGAGTTTACCAACCAGCTCATCAAGGCGATCAAGGTCAACGAGTATCAGGTGGGCAAGCCGCTCGGCAAGGATCAGAAGCAGCCCAAGTGGGTCGTGCGCACCCGCCTCATCCCGGCCAGCGATGCCCCGCTGGCCGGCAAGAAGCATCCCCAGGGGCTCACCTATGGCAAGGGCGAGCCGACCAGGGAGATCGTCGGTGAGCTGCTGCGTGACGGGGTACTGGTGGCCCATATGGGGCAAGGGTGGCGTGAGCCGCTGGTGGCCCAGACCCCCATCGCCGAGAAGATCACTGTGGTCAACTGGCGCTATGCGGTAGGCAGCGACGCCAAGGCCGCCGACCTCGAGGAGCTGGCCGCCCAGATCTGCTTCGAGGCGGGCAAGGTGATCGCCCGGGATGGCAAGCCGCTGCCCGAGCGCAAGAAGAAAGAGAAAAAAGAGAGTTGAGAAAGGGGCGCTGCGGCGCCTCTTCCATTGGGCATCTCACCGCGCTTAAGTCCTTCTTAAGAATGGCTTGTCACCCTCTCCTCATCGACCCAGTGAGGAGCCCACCATGCCTTCAGAGATCCAGGCCCCCTATCGTCTCGTCATCGCCGACACCCCCGACGAGATCGGTCGCCTGCAAGGCTATATCCAGACAGCCTATGCCCGCGAGTTTGACGCCACCATTCCCCATTTTCTGCCCACGCTCATCGCTCTCTACCGGGCCGACGACTCCCTGGTCGGTGCCTGTGGTCTGAGTCTGGCCACAGCCCCCCTCTATCTCGAACGCTATCTGGACGCTCCCATCGAGGCGGTGATCGCCGAGCGTCTTGGGATCACCACCCGGCGCGACCGACTGGTCGAGGTGGGCAACTTCGCCTGCGCCGAGCCGGGTCACGCCCGCATCATGTTTGCGGCCCTGTGCAAGCTGTTGTGCGAGAACGCCCTCGACTATGTGGTCTTTACCGGTACGGCGCGCCTTCGCAACAGCTTCACCCGCCTGCAGTTAAACCCGGTCGAACTCGCCACTGCCCTGCCCGAGCGGATGGGGGAAGAGGCCAGCGCCTGGGGTCACTACTACCACTGCAAGCCTAGGGTGATGGTCGGCGATCTCGGCCTCGGCCGCCGGGTGCTGGCCAACCACTCCCTGCTGCTCGGCCTGTTCGCCCCCATGCCGCCCCTCTTCCCCCTGGCCAGGAGTGCCCTCTCATGACCCTGCTGACCCGGATCCGGACCACAGCGCTGTCCCACCCCGATCGCATCGCCCTGTGCGATGGTGGACAGAGCCTCACCTACCGCCAGTTGGAGCAAGGGATCGCCAGCCTGGCCATGGCACTGACCGACGCCGGGGTGCAACGCCTCGCCATCGCCCGGGACAACGGCCTGCCCTGGGCCCTGCTCGATCTCGCCTGCCTGCAGGCCGGCATAGTGTCGATACCGGTCCCGGGCTTCTTCTCAAAGAGCCAGCAGGCCTGGCTGCTCGAGAGCAGCGGGGCCGATGCCCTGGCGGTGAGCGATGCTCAAGCGGCATCGCAGCTCAGCGAGCGCGGGGCCGGCTGGCGGCTCGAGCAGTGTGAGGGCTACCCCTTGCTGCGCCGAGCCATCACAGCCCCCCCGGTGCCGGACGGCACGGTCAAGATCACCTATACCTCGGGCACCACGGGTCATCCCAAGGGAGTCTGCCTCTCCCAATCCTTGCTGGAGGCAGTCTGTACCTCTCTGGCCAGCCGGGTCGCCCCGAGCGGGGTGGTGCGCCACCTCACCCTGCTGCCGCTAACGACCCTGCTCGAGAACCTCACCGGCCTCTATGTGCCGCTGCTGATGGGAGCCCAGAGCACACTCCCTTCCTTGAGTGAGGTGGGGTTTACCGGCTCCAGCACCCTGGACCCCGGCCGCTTCACCGCTCTGTTGATGAGAGAGCGCCCCCACAGCCTGGTGCTGGTGCCCGAACTCTTGCGACTGCTGGTCGGGTTGTGTCGCCAGCAGCCGCTCCTCGCCACTCATCTGGCCGGGAGCCTGCGCTTCGTGGCCGTCGGTGGCGGCAAGGTCTCCCCTGCCCTGCTGATGTCAGCCCGCCAGTTGGGGCTTCCCGTCTATGAGGGGTATGGCCTCGCAGAGTGCGGCTCTGTGGTCGCCTTGAATGAGCCGGGTTGCGATCGTATCGGCAGCGTCGGTCGCGTGCTGCCCCACTGCCACGTGACCCTGGCACCCGATGGGGAGGTGCTGGTCGAAGGGGCCTCCATGCTGGGTTATCTGGGCGACCCTCCTCAGTGCGGCCCCATCGCCACCGGGGATCTGGGCCAGTTCGACGAGGAGGGATTCCTCACCATCACGGGGCGCAAGAAGAACGTGCAGATCACCGCCTTTGGCCGCAACTTCTCCCCCGAGTGGATCGAGGCCGAGGCCCAGCTCGAGCCGGCCATCGCCCGCTGCGTGGTCTTCGGCGACGGCCTGACCCATAACGTGGCCCTGCTGCACCCCATGCCCAGCATGGAGGGCGCCCTGGCGCAGCAGGTGGAGCGTCTCAACGAGCGACTGCCCGACTATGCCCGCATTCACCACTGGTTGGTGGCCCCCCTCACCGAGGCATCCGGGCTGCTGACCGCCAACGGACGACCGCGCCGGGAGCAGATCTTCGCCATCTACCGCACCCGTATCGAACAACTCTGCCAAGGAGAGACACAGTGAGCTTTTACCACAACCTGCAAACCGAGACGGCCGGCGAGCGCGAGTACCTGCTCAGCGCCCCCGTGATCCAGGCCTGCCAGAGCGGCGAGATCACCAGCCACACCTACATCGCCTTTCTGACCCAGGCTTACTATCACGTGCGTCATACTGTTCCCCTGCTGATGGCCACCGGCGGCCGCCTGCCCCAGGAGTACGAGTGGGTGCGCGGAGCCATTGCCGAGTACATCGACGAGGAGTATGGCCATCAGGAGTGGATCCTCAATGACATCCGCACCTGCGGCGGGGATGCCGAGGCGGTGCGCGGCGGCACCCCCTGCCTGCCTATCGAGCTGATGGTTGCCTTCCTCTATGACCAGATCCAGCGGGGTAACCCCATGGGATTTTTCGGCATGGTTCAGGTGCTGGAAGGAACCAGTGTCGCCATCGCCCTGACCGTGGCCGACCAGCTCAAGCAGGGGCTTGGCCTGCCGCCCCAGGCCATGAGCTACCTGAATTCCCACGGGGCGCTCGATCAGGAGCACCTGAGGTTCTTCGAGGGGCTGATGAACCGGGTCACGGATCCCGCCGACCAGGCGGCTATCGTCCACAGTGCACGGGTGGTCTATCGCCTCTACGGGGATATGCTGCGCACCCTGTTGCCCCGGGATTGAGGAGAAGAGCATGAACCTCGATGGCAAACGCATTCTGCTCACCGGCGCCAGCGGTGGCATCGGCGAGGCCCTGGCGCAACAACTGGCCGAGCGCGGCGCCCACCTGCTGTTGCACGGTCGCCGTGAAGCCCCCCTTCGCGATCTTCAGGAGCGCCTGCCCCACCCGGAATGCCACCAGTGGCTCTGCGCCGATCTGGCACAGGGGCTCAGGCAGCTGGCCCACGAGCCCCTGCTCGCCGGTGGCATCGACATCCTCATCAACAACGCCGGCACCAACCACTTCGCCTGGCTGGAGGATCAGAGCGAGGAGCAGATAAGGGCCCAGCTCGAGCTCAACACCCTGGCCCCCATACTGCTGACCCGACTGCTGCTGCCAAGGCTGCGCCGCCCCGGCATAGTGATGAACATTGGCTCCAGCTTCGGCGCCATCGGTTACCCGGGCTACAGCGCCTATTGCGCCAGCAAGTTTGCCCTGCGCGGCTTCTCCGAGGCCCTGGCACGAGAGCTGGAGGGAAGCGGCATCCGGGTTATCCACTTTGCGCCGCGCGCCACCCGCACTCACCTCAACACCCCGGAGGTCTATGCCATGAATGCGGCCCTGGGTACCCGGACCGACACGCCCCAGGAGGTCGCCAGACTCGCCATCGAGAGTCTGGAGCAGGAGCGCCTGCGCACCTGGGTCGGCTGGCCCGAGAAGCTGTTTGTTCGCCTCAACGCCCTGCTGCCGGGTCTGGTGGACAAGGCGCTGGCCAAGCAGCACGCCACCATCTCCCGCTTTGCTCATCACCTCTTGCACAAGGAAGGTTGACCATGAAGATGCTTCTTCTCGCCGCCCTGGCGGCCACCCCGGCCCTCGCCGCCGACCCCCTCGCCGAGATCCAGTCCGCCTGGGCCGTCTGCCAGTATCAGACTCCGGAGCAACAGAAGGAGTCGTGCTTCGAGACCTTGAGTCAGCGCGCCGATGCCGCCAGTGGCAAGGAGGCCTTTCGCACCGACCTGCTGATCTGGTCGGCCATCGTCAAGAGTACCTGGGCCGGCGCCAAGGGAGGGCTGGGGGCCCTGCCCCTGGTCAAGGAGGCCAAGGCCCGCCTCGAAATTGCCCTCAAGCAGGACGCCAGGGCCCTCGACGGGTCGGCCTACACCAGCCTGGGCTCCCTCTACTATCAGGTGCCTGGCTGGCCCCTCGGCTTCGGCGACGACGACAAGGCCGGGGAGTTGCTCAAGCAGGCCCTCGCCATCAATCCTGACGGGATAGACCCCAACTACTTCTACGGCGACTTCCTGCTCGAGAAGGGAAAGAAGGCCGAGGCCAGGCAGTACCTGGAAAAAGCCCTGGCCGCTCCGGCCAGACCGGGGAGGGAGGTGGCCGACGAGGGGCGGCGCGGCGAGATCAAGGCCAAACTGGCCAAACTCTGACCACCCGAGCCCCACCCACTGGAGCCACTCCCCGGGGCGGGGCATACTGAGGCCCTGCGAGTCGTAAAGAGGGGAGTGAGAATGCGCATCCTGTTGGTGGAAGACGATGTAATGCTGGGGGATGGCATGCAAGATGCCCTCAAGGGAGCCGGCCATACGGTGGACTGGCTCACCACCGGGCTTCCCGCCCTCACCACGCTGCAGTGCGAGGAGTTTGCCGCCCTCATCCTCGATCTCAATCTGCCCGATATCGACGGCATCAACCTGCTGCGTCGCCTGCGCCGGGAGGGACACGCCCTGCCGGTGCTCATCCTCACCGCCCGCGATGCCCTGGACGACAGGGTACAGGGACTCGACGCAGGGGCCGATGATTACCTCACCAAACCCTTCGCCCTGCCCGAGCTGGAGGCACGCCTGCGCGCCCTGCTGCGGCGCAGCCAGGGACAGGCCCAGCCCATGCTGGAGTACGGGGACCTGGTGCTCTATCCGGACGCCCAGCAGGTGATCTACCGGGGAGAGCCGGTGCGCCTCACCCCCCATGAGTATCGACTGCTCTATGAGCTGATGACCCAGGCCGGCCGGGTACTGAGCCGGGATCAGCTACATCAGCGCCTCTACGGCTGGGATGAGGGGGCCGAGAGCAATGCGGTGGAGGTGCATATCCACCACCTGCGCAAGAAGCTCTTCCCCGACCTGATCCGCACCCTGCGCGGGGTCGGCTACATAGTGCCACGCCTGGAGTCACTCCCTTGAACCAGACCCGCCACTCTCTGCGCCGTTTTCTGCTCAGCGCCGTCCTCCTGCTGGTCAGTGCCAGCCTCACCGTCAGTGCGCTGATCGGCTACCTCTCGGCCAGCCACGAGATGGAGGAGCTGTTCGATGCCCGGCTGGCCCAGTCGGCCCGCATCACCGAGAAGCTGCTGCTGCGCTATCTGGCCCAGTTGCCCGATCAGCGCGCCCAGGGCGCCATCTATGAGGAGTGGGAGCAGCCCCACGCCTCCCCTTCGGGCGATCACGGCTGGGGAGGGGACGATGACGAGCTGACCCCCTATGGGCACGAGTTCGAACGCAACCTCTCGTTTCAACTCATCGCCGACGACGGGGAGATGATGCTGCGCTCACCGAGCGCCCCCGAACGCCCGCTCGGCGCCCTGGAGCCCGGTTTTGGCCAGCACAGGGACGGGCCACACATCTGGCGCACCTTCACCCTGCATAATGCCCATCTGGGCACCTGGCTCATGGTCGCCGAACGGGATGACGAGCGCGGCGAACTGGCTGGCAAGATAGCCACCGTCTCCATGCTGCCCCTCATCATCACCCTGCCCCTGCTGCTGGTATTGTTGTGGTGGCTGATGACCCGTGGCCTGATGCCGCTCACCGAGCTGACACGGGAGATAGGAGAGCGCCACCCGGCCAACCTGACCCCTCTCAACATCCCCTCCCCCCCCAAGGAGGTGGCCCTGCTGATGGGGGAGCTCAACCGCCTGATGCACACCCTGCAGGAGACCCTGGCCCGGGAGCGACAATTCACCGACGAGGCCGCCCACGAGCTGCGTACACCGCTGGCCGTGCTGCGTCTCTATAGCGAGAACGCCCTGGCCGCCGGCGACGAGCAGAGCCGCCGCCACTCCCTCGGCAAGATGGTGACGGCGCTGGACCGCTGCGATCGCCTGCTGCGCCAGCTGCTCACCCAGGCTCGTCTCGACAACCGCCAGCAGATAGAGGCCAGTCCCATGCGCCTCGACGAGTGCGTGCGCGAGGCCATTGCCAATCTCGCCCCCCTCGCCTTGCAAAAAGATCTGCAGCTCTCTCTCGAGGTCGCCGACCCTATCACCCTTGAGGGGCAAGAGACCCTGCTGGAGATCCTGTTTGCCAACCTCATCGACAATGCCCTGCGCTACACCCCCTGTGGCGGCACCATAGAGGTGAGGGTAGAGCGGGAGGGTAACCGGGGAGTCGTACACATCGCAGACAACGGCCCCGGCGTCCCGGCGTCACTGCTGCCACGCCTGAGCGAACGCTTCTTTCGGGTCAATCCCCAGGCGGGAAACGGGGTCGGTCTGGGGCTGGCCATAGTGCGCCGTATCGCTCACCTGCACGACGCCGACATCAGCGTTCACAATCGCCCCGAAGGGGGACTTCAGGTGAGTATCTACTTCGGCCACCTGCTCGATAAGGACGCTATTTCGCCCCAGCAGATGAATTGTGATTAAAGTGATATGGGTCACGTTACCGGGGAGGGAGATAGGCTAGTTTGGACTCATACCCACCAGGAAAGGAGGCGACATGTTTCCAGAGTACCGTGACCTTATCTCCCGGCTGAAAACCACCGATGCCCACTTTCAGAGGAAATTTGATCTGCACAATCAGCTGGATGACGAGATCAAGCAACTGGAAAAAGAGTACGCAAACGACGATCAGGTTCGTGAACTGAAGAAGAAAAAGCTGAAACTCAAAGAAGATCTCTACGAGATCCTGCAAGATTACAAAGCGCGAGACCAGTCACAACAGTGACACATCGACCAAAACGACCCGGGCATGGCCCGGGTCGTTGTTTTCTGTGGCCTCCCTGATTACCACCTGCCTATGAAGAAGGGGCCTGACGGCCCCTTTACCCGGCCCCGACGATCACAACACGGGATGGAACCGTTCGGCCTCCCGGGTCGCCATCTCCTCGTAGATGGACCACTTCTGCAACGCCACCTGCTGGGCAATGGCCATCATCCGCTCGGCCTCCTCTGGGTGACTCTGGGCCAGCACCCGGTAGCGGGTCTCCTGCTCCCGATAGGTCTGCAAGGGAATGCCAGGGCGCAGGCTGTCGAGGCTGAAGGGATTGTGGCCCGCCTCACGCAGCACAGGGTTGTAGCGCATCAGGGGCCAGTGGCCCGAATCGACAGCCCGTTTCTGCTGGGTCAATCCCTGCTCCATGTCGATGCCGTGAGCGATACAGTGGCTGTAGGCGATGATGAGTGACGGCCCGGGATAGGCCTCTGCCTCCCTCAGGGCCTGCAGCGCCTGCTGGGGATGAGCCCCGAAGGCGATGCGCGCCACATAGACGTTGCCATAGGCAATCGCCTGCAGGGCCACGTCCTTCTTGGCGAGCGTCTTGCCACCCGCGGCAAACTTGGCGACCGCCCCCAGCGGCGTGGACTTGGACATCTGTCCGCCGGTGTTGGAGTAGACCTCGGTGTCCATCACCAGTACGTTGACGTCGCGCCCGGAGGCCAGCACATGGTCGAGCCCGGCCGAGCCGATGTCATAGGCCCAGCCATCCCCCCCCACTATCCAGACCGAGCGGCGCACCAGCTGGTCGAGCAGCGACAACAGGGTCAACCCGGCCTCGTCGGGATGCGGCCCAAGCCGCTCCCGCACCCGGGCAATGCGCTGGCGCTGGTCACGGATCTCCGACTCCAGGCGCTGGGGCGCGTCGAGAATGGCGGCCACCGCCGCCTCGCCCAGCGCCGGGGCCATGGCCTGCAGCGCCACTTCGGCCTGACTCCTGTGCTGATCGGCACTCAGACGCAATCCGAACCCGAACTCGGCGTTGTCCTCGAACAGGGAGTTGGACCAGGCCGGCCCCTTCCCCTCGCCGTTCTGGCTCCAGGGGGTGGTCGGCAGGTTGCCCCCATAGATGGAGGAGCAGCCGGTCGCGTTGGCCACCAGCATACGATCGCCAAAGAGCTGGGTAAGCAGACGCAGGTAGGGGGTCTCGCCGCAACCGGCACAGGCGCCGGAGAACTCGAACAGGGGCTCGAGGAACTGCACCCCGCGCACGGTGGAGAAATCCACCTTGTCCCGCGCCGGCCAGGGGAGCGATTCAAACCAGGCGAGCCCCTCCTTCTCGGCCTCGAGGTGCGCGCGCATCTCCTCCATCACGATGGCCCGCTCGCCCCCCTCGGTGCGCACCGGACACGCCTGGACACAGAGGCCACAGCCGGTGCAATCCTCCGGATAGACCTGCAGGGTGTAGCGGCTGTCGGGGAACCCCCGCGCCGTCACCGGTGCCGAGCGAACCGCATCGGGTGCATCGGCCAGCCACCTGGCGTGATAGAACTTGGCACGCAGGGCCGCATGGGGGCAGACGAAGGAGCAGTTGCCGCACTGGATGCAGAGATCGGAGCGCCAGATGGGGATCTCCCGGGCGATGGCCCGCTTCTCCACCCGGCTGGTGGCGGTGGGGTAAGTGCCATCACAGGGCAGCAGTGAGACGGGAATGCGATCTCCCTGGCCCGCCAGCATGGGTCCTGTCACCCGCTCGAGGAAGGTATGCACCTCCGACGTCACCCCGTGTGGCAAGGCGATGGGCAGGGGATAGGGGGACTCCCTCTCCTCCCCCTGTTCGGGCCAGGGGATGGGATAGAGCTCGGCCAGGGTCCCATCGACCGCCGCGAAGTTGCGCTCGACCACCGCCTCCCCCTTCTTGCCATAACTCTTGGCGATGCTCTTCTTGATCAGCGCAATGGCCTCCTCCCTGGGGAGCACGCCGGCGAGGGCGAAGAAGCAGGTCTGCATGATGGTGTTGATACGCTTGCCCATGCCGGTCTGCTCGCTGACCCGATCCGCATCGATGGCCCACAGGGCAATGCCCTTGTTGCGGATCCGGGCGCGCAGACGCGCCGGCAGTTGCTGCCAGAGCTGCTCCTTGGGCCAGGGGGCGTTGAGCAGCAGGGTGGCACCGGGGGCCGCGTGCTCGAGCAGATCGACGCTCTCGACGAAAGACCACTGATGGCAGGCGATAAAACTGGCCGCCTCGACAAGCCAGGGGGCGTCGATGGGATCGGGGCCAAAGCGCAGGTGGGAGACGGTGCGCGATCCCGACTTCTTGGAGTCGTAGACAAAATAGCCCTGGGCGTGCAGCTCGCCCCCCTCCCCGATGATCTTGATGCTGTTCTTGTTGGCCCCGACCGTGCCGTCGGCCCCGAGGCCATAGAAGAGCGCCTGCACCCGGTTGGCCGGCTCCAGATTGGGCAGGGTCGGCACCGTTAGACTCAGGCCGGTCACATCATCGAGGATGCCCACGGTAAAGCGCGGGCGCGGGGCGGGCTCGCGCAGTTCGTTGAAGATGGCCACCCCCATGGCCGGGGTGAACTCCTTGGAGGAGAGGCCATAACGCCCCCCCGAGAGCCAGGGCAGCGCCCCGATGAGTCCCCGCTGCAGGGCATCGATGAGCGCGCTCTGCACATCGAGCAGCAGCGGCTCGCCGCCGGCCCCCGCCTCCTTGGTGCGATCGAGCACGGCGATGCGCCGCACTGTCCCGGGCAGGGCCGCGATGAGGGCGGCGCTCGGGAAGGGCCGATAGAGACGCACCTGCAGCACCCCCGTCTTGCCCCCCCGGGCGTTGAGCCAGTCGCTGGCGACGCGGGCAGCCGCCACCCCCGAGCCCATCAGGATCACCACCTCGCTGGCATCCGGCGCCCCCCGATACTCCACCAGCCGGTAGGGTCGACCGGTGTGGCGGGCGAGCTCGTCCATCGCTTGCTGCACCCGGGCCGGTACCGCCTCGTAGAAGGGATTGACGCTCTCTCGCCCCTGGAAATAGGTGTCGGGGTTTTGCGCCGTGCCGCGCATCACCGGCCTGTCCGGGTTGAGGGAGCGCGCCCTGTGGCTGCGGATCCAGTCGTCATCGATCATGGCCCGAATGGTCGCCTTATCGATGGCCGCTATCTTGTTCACCTCGTGGGAGGTGCGAAAACCGTCGAAGAAGTGAATGAAGGGGACCCGGCACTGGAGAGTCGCCACGTGGGCGACCA
Organism: Aeromonas sp. R6-2; assembly: GCF_040908155.1. Lineage (NCBI taxonomy): Bacteria > Pseudomonadati > Pseudomonadota > Gammaproteobacteria > Aeromonadales > Aeromonadaceae > Aeromonas > Aeromonas sp. R6-2. The sequence continues at coordinate 82,433 of NZ_JBFODE010000031.1, forward strand.
GGGCGAGATCCTGGGCCTCCTGTACGCTGGCCGAGGCCAGCATGGCAAAGCCGGTGGTACGCGCCGCCATCACATCCTGATGGTCACCGAAGATGGAAAGCCCCTGCGCCGCCAGTGCGCGGGCCGCCACATGGAACACCGCCGGGGTGAGCTCACCCGCTATCTTGTACATGTTGGGCAGCATCAGCATCAGCCCCTGGCTGGCGGTGAAGGTGGTGGCGAGCGCCCCCCCCTGCAGGGCGCCATGCACCGAGCCGGCGGCCCCCCCCTCGCTCTGCATCTCCACCACGGTCGGTACATTGCCCCACAGGTTGGTCTGCCCCTCGTCGGCCCAGGCATCCGCCAGCTCCGCCATGGTGGAGCTGGGGGTGATGGGATAGATGGCGCAGATCTCGCTTAGCTGGTACGCAATCCGTGCGGCGGCTTCGTTGCCGTCCACCATGATCATCTGGTCGCTCATCTGGCCTCCTCCATCTCGATGGCATTGCACGGGCACTGATCGTGACAGGCGCTGCAACCGGTGCAGCGGGCCGGATCGACCCGGTAACCGAGGCCGGCCCCCAGCTTCTCGATCGCCTGCTCGGGGCAACTGCCGTAACAGCCATCGCACTCGAAGCAGTTGCCACACGAGTAGCATCGGCTCGCCTCATAACGGGCCTCGCCTTCCGAAAGCCCTCCCACTATCTCCCTAAAGTCCTGGCGTGCCGCAGCCGCCATCACGGGCTGATCGCTGGCCGGCGCCCGGGTCTGGAACCACAGGTGCAGCCCCTCGTGGCCGATGAGGGGGTGCGAGGGCGGTTTTTGGTAATGCTCCCCGCGCAGCCAGGCATCCATGTGGCGCGCCGCCTTCTTGCCATGGCCGGTGGCGATGGTGACGGTGCGCTGTGAGGGAACCATGTCTCCCCCTGCGAACAATCCGGGCACATCGGTCATCAGGTTCTCGCCCACCTGCACCACCCCCTCCTGGTTGACCCGAACACCCGGTATGGTCTCGAGCACGGTCAGGTCTACCTCCTGGCCGAGGGCCAGAATGAGGGAATCCGCCTCCAGGGTCTCGATGCGGCCGGTGGGGACAGGTCTGCCATCCCCGTTCAGGGTCATCTCTTCCACCTCGATACGGCTCTCGTCCATGTGGCGAATGGAGCGCAACCAGTTGATCTTGATCCCCTCCTCCTCGGCCTCATCGGCCTCGAAGGCGTGGGCCGGCATATGATCCCGATCGCGCCGATAGATGATCATCGCCTCCTCGGCCCCGAGGCGACGGGCGGTGCGCGCCGCATCCATCGCCGTGTTGCCCCCTCCGTAGATGGCAACCCGTCGACCCAGCTTGGGCGGTGGCAGACCTTGCTCGACGCAAAGGCTTGCCTGCTCGAGGAAGCTCACCGCATCGAGGATCCGACCCGCCTCCCGGGCCGGGATATCGACCCGCTTGGCCAGATGGGCACCGATAGCCATAAAGACCGCATCGAAGCCCCCCTCGTCACGCTCGCGCAGCACATCCTCCACCTTGTGGTTGAGGGTCAGCGTCACGCCGGCCTCCACCAGACGGGCCACCTCACCATCGAGCACCTCCCGGGGCAGGCGATAGGCGGGAATACCAAAGCGCAGCATGCCGCCGGCCAGGGGACCCGCCTCGCGGATCTCCACCCGGTGGCCGAGGCGATTGAGGTGCCAGGCGCAGGAGAGGCCAGAGGGACCTGCACCGACGACAAGCACCCGCTTGCCGCCGGTGCAAGAGAGGGGTGCCGGGCGCCACCCCAGGCGCAGCGCCTCATCCCCGAGGAAACGCTCGATGGCGTGGATGGAGACAGCCTCGTCGACGGCGGCGCGGTTACAGCCGCTCTCGCAGGGGTGATAACAGACCCGGCCATGGATGGCGGGAAAGGGGTTCTCTTCGACAAGCCGCTGCCAGGCCGCCTCGAAGTGGCCGGCCTGGGCAAGCGACAACCAGGCCTGGATGTTCTCTCCGGCCGGACAGGCGTGATTGCAGGGGGGCAGGGCCGGGCGCCAGACAGGCACCCGACTGCGCACCGGACCCGTCCCCGTCTTGCGGGAGAGATCCGGCGGCGATGTCATATCCAGTTGTCTGCTCATAACATTGCTTTCTGCTTGTGGGTGAACCGACCGCCCTGAGCCCTTGAAAACCGGTTTGCCGTGGCGGCCGGTGGCAGGCGGGGAAAAGCAAAAGCGTTAAAAACCGGAAACTCGGTACAGTGTGTAACAAACGTTTGTCGAGGATGGCCACCCAGATCAAAAAAAGGCCGATTTGTTCAAGGCTTGTCCATCGCATAACGACCGGAGCGGGAGTCCAGCACCATTTTGTCCAGCTCACCGCTCTCACGCAGGGCCTTTAGACCCAGGTTGAAACGGGCGATAAGCTCGGCGGCATCGGGCCGCTTGCGGCTGATGAGCAGATGCCCCTCGACCCTCATCACCGGCTTGCTGTGAGTGGTAAAGAGATCCACTGTGCTCGCCGGATAGAACTGGCGCAGGGAGTAAAAACCCACATCCAGATTCTCCAAAGTGAGGTCGGCTCGCCCCGAGAGGATGAGATCGAAGCTCTGACGCAGCCGGGTCACAAACTGAACGTTGAGGGGTACCGACTCGATCGCCTTGTAAAAGGCCTCGTTATAGGTGTAACCACTGATGGCCACCAGGGCGCGAGGGGCGAGATCCCGAAACTCCTGCCACTCGAGGGGAGCCGACTTGAGGTAGAACCAGACATACGTCTCGGCCAGGATGGGATCGCTGTAGAGGTGGGTCTCGCGCCGCTCGGCCGACTCATACCAGTGGGCGGTGCCATCGACCACCCCCTCCTCGGAGAGACGATAGGCCCGCTTCCAGGGATAAAAGTCGAAACGAACGGTCACTCCCACCCTGGCGAACGCGCTGGTGATGATATGGGGAATTAACCCTTGATGCTTGAGGCGTTCCGAGCAGTAAGGTGGATACTCGCCGGTAGTGAGCACCAGCGAGGTTTCGCCATGACAGACCCCGCTTAGCAGCAGTAAAAACAGCAATATCGCTCTCATGGCCACCTCCCTTTTCACCTCTACAAACATAGACCGCCGATGGAGTCGGGACCGAGAAGCCGGTATGCTCGGGGACTGATCCATACAAGGGAATCCACCATGTTCACCCTCAGCGCCCTCCACCTCTATCCCGTCAAGTCCTGCGCCCCCCTCTCCCCGAACCAGGCCCGGGTCACCGCAGAGGGACTGGCGGGTGATCGCCGCTACATGGTGGTGCGCCCCGACGGCAGCTTTATCACGGCCAGGACCCATCCCAGGCTGCAACTCATCCGGGCCCACCTCTGCGAGGGGGGTCTGCGACTCGAATATGGACAGGAGCCGCCGCTCTGTGTGCACGAAGCCGAGTTTGACCGCATCCCCTTTGCCACCCGAGTTTGGAGCGACGACTTCACCGCACTCACCACCACGGCCGGCGCCGATGCCTGGTTGAGTCGGGTGCTGGGCGAGCCGGCCCGATTGCTGTGGCTGGGGGTTACCTCCAATCGCTACCGGGAGAAAATCGGCACCCGGGTCAGCTTTGCCGATGGCTACCCCCTGCTGCTTATCTCGCAGGCTTCGCTCGAGGATCTCAACCTGCGCTCCGACGCCTTGCACACCATGAGTCAGTTCCGCACCAATCTGGTGGTCAGCGGCACGCTCCCGTTTGCCGAAGATGGCTGGGAGCGCATCCGCATCGGTGAGGTGGAATTTGCGCTGGCCAAACCCTGCAGCCGCTGCATCATGACCACGGTCGAGCCGGGCAGTGAACGCTTCAACGGGCTCAAGGAGCCGCTGGCGACCCTCTCCCGTTACCGTAAGGGGGAAGATGGGGAGGTCTACTTCGGCCAGAACCTCATTCCTCTCAACGAGGGAGTGATCGAGGTGGGCGCCCCCATAGAGGTGCTCGAGTATCGGCGCCCTGCCCACTACCCGAACGCGGCACCGGCTCGCCGCCGCCTGCGCTGTGTGGCGCGTGAATCCCTGGCCCGGGATCTCGAGACCTTCTGGCTGGAGGCCGACGACGCTCTGCCCCTGCCCGATTACCTGCCGGGCCAGCACCTGCCCATTGCCCTGGACATTGAAGGCCAACGCATCCTGCGTCGCTACACCCTGAGCTCCAGCCCCTCTCGTCCGGAGCGCCTCGCCATCAGCGTCAAGCGCATCGAGGAGGGGCACGCCTCCCCCTGGCTGCACAAGGAGCTGCAGGTAGGGCAGCCCCTGCTCGCCCACGCCCCCGAGGGTCAGTTCCAGCTGGGGGGACGGCGCAAACTGCTGCTGCTTTCGGCCGGCTCAGGAGTCACCCCCATGCTCTCCATGGCCCGCTTCCTCGCGGATCGGGGAGAGCTTGGGGACGTTCACTTCCTTCATCAGTGCCGCAGCGAGGCGGATATTCCGGCCCGCGAAGAGTTGCTCGCCCTGCGTCAGGCCGGCCTGCACCTCACCCTGCTGCTAAGCCAGCCCGACCCCCACTGGCAGGGGTTAAAAGGACATCTCACCCGTGACCACCTGGCCGCCATCCCCCACCTGAGCGAGCGGGATGTCTACCTGTGCGGCCCCAACGGCTTTATGCAGCTGGCGATGGGCTGGCTCGGCGAGCTTGGGGTACCGGCCGAGCGGTTGCACCACGAATCCTTTGGGGGAACCGTGCTGGCGGTGGCTCGGCCCCACAAGAGCGTGCGCATTCGTGTCGGCGAGCGGGTGTTTCTCGGCAATAACCAGGGCTCCTTGCTCGATCAGGCCGGCAAACAGGGGATTGAGATCCCCTGGTCATGCCGTGCGGGTCTGTGCGGCAGTTGCCGCTGCACCCTGCTGGAGGGGGAGGTAGAGCATCCGGCAGCGCCGGCGCTGGATGAAGCGGCCCGGGCCCGGGGCGAGATCCTCGCCTGCTGCGCCGTCCCTCTGAGCGATATCGTGGCACAGCCCTAACTCCAGATTTGCGATCGTTCCCACTTGAGCGCTATACCTAATGGTGTCGGCACGGCATCAGGGTGACCGACTCCCCCCTGCTCCCGTGGCAGGAATGCACACGTAGTTGGAACGCTCGTCATGGAACAGACAAAATCCACCTTTCAGGTCAACCTGCTGATCTCGGTTGTCCTGCTGTTGTTGTTAGCGCTCACCTTTATCGCCTACATCTGGTCCAGTGCCCGGATCCAGGAGGCCAGTGAGCAACGATACCACTCCTATCAGTTGGCCGATGAGCTGCGCCAGTCCTCAGACGATCTGACCCGACTGGCCAGAACCTACGTCATCACCAAGGATCCCGCCTATGAGCAGCAGTACATGCGCATCCTGGCCATCCGTAACGGTGAGGCCGCCAGGCCCCAGGACTATCACCGGATCTATTGGGATTTCGTCGCCGCCACCGGTCAGCCTCCCCGGCCCGACAGCGGTGAGCGACGCGGGCTCATCGATCTGATGAAGGATGCGGGCTTTACCAGCCAGGAGCTGGCCAAGCTGACCGAGGCCAAGAACAACTCCGACGGACTGGTCAACACCGAGGTGGCCGCCTTCAAGCTGGTGCAGCAGAGCGATGGGGACCCCGTGGCCAATCAGCAACAGGCCATCGCCATGATGCATGACAAGGCCTATCACCAGAACAAGGCCAAGATCATGGAGCCCATCGATCAGTTCTATGTGCTGCTCGACAACCGCACCCAGGAGGCGGTAGAGGGGGTGGCCAGCCTGTCCCGGCTCATCGGCTACCTCTTCATCCTGCTGGGTGTGGCCCTGATGTTCTTCCTCTGGCGCACCTATCGCTCCCTGCTAGAGCTGGTGGGTAGCCCGGTTCAGGTGCTACGCCGGGAGCTGGAGCACATGGCCCGTGGCGACTTCTCCCGCGCCATAGAGGTGCCCGCCAATGCTCGCTATAGCCTGATTGGCATGCTCGCCGAGATGCAAAAGACCCTGCGCGACATCATCGGCAAGGTCTCCCACTCGGCCCAATCCCTGATGCAGTCGGCCGACAATATCGCCATGACGGCAGAGCAGACCTCCCATTATGCGGCCTCCCAGCAGGGCAGTACCCAGACCATGGCGGCCGCCATTGAGCAGTTGGTGGTGAGCATTACCCATCTCTCGGATAATGCCAGCAACGCCGATCAGCTCAGCAAGGATGCGGCAACGGCACTGGATCAGGGCTCTGCCGTTATCAACCAGACCCTAGACAGCATAGAGAGCATCTCCAGCACAGTGACCGACGCGGCCACCAGCATCGCCGAACTCAACACCCATACCCAACAGATCTCGGAGATCATCGAGGTGATCCGCGGCATCGCCGAGCAGACCAATCTGCTCGCCCTTAATGCGGCCATCGAAGCGGCGCGGGCCGGTGATCAGGGACGCGGCTTTGCGGTCGTGGCCGACGAGGTGCGCAATCTCGCCAGCCGCTCGGCCGCCTCGACCCAGCAGATCACCGGCATGATTCAGAAGATTCAGGGAGGGACAGACAGCTCGATCCGCAACATGGAGGCGGCGGTCAATAACGTCTCTCGCGGGGTTTCCCTTGCCAACCAGACCGGTGAGGCCATCACCAGTATCAAGAGCAATGCGGCCAATCTGACGGGACTGATGGGTGAGATTAGCCACACCCTGCGCGAGCAGTCGGTGGCAGCCAATGAGGTGGCGTCGACGGTGGGCACCATCACCTCCCTCTCAGAGCAGTCGCGGGATGCGGCCAGAAACTCGGCCCAGGAGGCCGAGCGGCTGCAGCGCCTGTCCCGTGAGCTGGAGACGGAGATGACCCACTTCAGATTGAGATAACAGAGTCAAAAAAGAAGGGCCGAACAATCGGCCCTTTTCATTCTCTGGCGCTCGCCGGCAATCAGCCGCGCAGAGCCTGAATCCGCTGCTCGATGGGCGGGTGGCTCAAGAAGAGCTCGCTCATGGAGCGCTTGCCGTTGATACCAAAGGCCATCATGGTGCCCTCCATCTGGGACTCGGGACCCCGGGCCAGACGCTGCAGGGCGGCGATCATCTTGTCACGACCGGCCAGCTTGGCGGCACCGGCGTCGGCACGAAACTCACGCTGACGGCTGAACCACATGACGATGATGGAGGCGAGGATGCCAAACACCATCTCCAGCACGAACACGGTCGCCATATAGGCAAGGCCACCGGTGCTGCTGCTCTCTTCATCGTTGTTGTTGCTAAAGAAGTTGCTGATGACGCCGGCCACGATACGGGCGAAGAACATGACGAAGGTGTTCACCACCCCCTGGATCAGGGTCAGGGTCACCATGTCGCCGTTGGCTACGTGGCTCACCTCATGGGCCAGCACCGCCTCGGCCTCGTCGCGACTCATGGTATAGAGCAGACCCGAGGAGACGGCGACCAGGGAGGCATCACGGCTCGCGCCGGTGGCAAAGGCGTTCATCTCGGGGGAGTCGTAGATCCCCACTTCCGGCATCTGGATGCCGGCCTCACGGGCCTGGCGAGCCACGGTGCTGACCAGCCAGTGTTCCATCTCGTTGCGGGGTTGTTCGATCACCTGCACGCCGTAGCTGCGCTTGGCCATCCACTTGGACATAAACAGGGAGATGAAAGATCCCCCGAAGCCGAACACGGCACAGAATACCAGGAGCCCACTGATGCTGGACTTGTTGATGCCGAGTACGCTGAACAGGATATTGAGTACCACCCCCAGCACCAGCATCACGGCGAGGTTGGTGACCAGGAACAGTAGGATGCGCTTCATTCTTGACTCCTCATTGGGCTACGCCATTTCATCAAAGTGGCGCCATGACCACTTCATGGCGCCACTATCGCAAAATCCAATGAATGATTGCTGAATGTTAACAATCAGAGCAAGGGGGAAACATCGAGCAGCCCTGAAGTTTCATGTCGTTTGTGCTCGGGTAGCCAGGGCATCTCGCCGAGGAAGGGGGCCGGCAACAGACCCCGCAGGGTATCGAGATTCTGCCGGTAGTGGCTCATCTCGGGGGTGACGCGATTCATGACCCAACCCACCACAGGCAGCCCTTCGCGGCGAATGGCCTCGAAGGTGAGCAGGGCATGGTTGAGGCAACCCAGCCTGGCCCCCACCACCAGAATGACCGGCAGGTTCTGCTCGCGCACCCAGTCCGAGAGGAGGTGCTGGCGATCCAGGGGCAAATACCAGCCACCGGCGCCTTCGACCAGCACCACATCGGCCTCGCTCTGCTGCAACCGGTGCAGACCCGACGTGATCGTCTCCAGCGAGATGGGGCTGTGGCACTCCTCGGCGGCGATATGGGGGGCGATGGGAGGCTCGTAGGCGATGGGATTGATCGCCTCATAAGGCAGGTCCACATTGCCCGCCTCCTGCAGCAGCAGGGCGTCGAGATTGCGCAGTCCCTGCGGGGTGCGGGCGCAACCGGCCGAGATGGGCTTGTAGCCTGCCGCCTTGTAGTCGAGGGCTGCCAGCTCCCTGAGCAGGGCGCACGCCACCTGGGTCTTGCCCACATCGGTATCGGTACCTGTGATAAAGAATGTCTTGGCCATAACGACTCCTGGCTCTGGATCGACCCCGCGCCGATCGGAATTAGGATGATTATATGACGGGCGTCGCCACACAGAGCGCCACCTGATAGGTGAGCGGCAACCCCTGCGCCTCTCGCCTTGTCTCAAACGCCTGCGCCAGTCGCCTCAGGCGGGCTCGTCCACCCAAACCAGCAGCCCCCTGAGCGTCGTTGACCTGGCTGGCGCCGATCCCCTTGATATCGCGCAGCAGCGCCTCGACCCCCTGATAGTAGAGGCACCAGGGGCGCACCTCGAGCCGCTCGATGGCAAGCCCACCGGCCGAGATAGCGGCGTCGAGCGCCTCTTGCTCCAGGAAGCGATTGACGTGCGGGGCCTCGTCGAGGGCCTGGTAGGAAGCCTTCAACTCGGCCAGTGAGCCCGACAACAGGGTCGAGAAGCAGAGCCGACCGCCCGGAGCCAGCACCCGGCGCGCCTCGGCAAAGGCCTGCTCGGGATACTCGCACCACTGCAGGGCCAGACTGGAGAAGATGAGATCCTGTGAACCATCACCCAGGGGCAACGCCTCCGCATCGCCGCACACCAGCAGGGCACCGCTGTGGCGTTCGCCGGCCCGGGCCAGCATGCCGGGGGAGAGATCGAGGGCCGTGAGGGTGCGGCTGCGCGCCGCCAATGCGGGCAGAAAGTAGCCAGTGCCACAGCCCAAATCGAGCAGGCGATCCCTTCGCGCCGGCAGCCAGCCCAGCAGCGCCTCCCCCACCTCCCGCTGGAAGGCGGCGTGGGCATCATAATGGCGGGCCGCCGCCCCGAAGCGGCGGGCCAGCAGGGCCTTGTCGACCCGCTGAAACGGCTGCAACTCGCTCATGCCCCCTCCCGGCAGGCATTCAGCGCCGCCAGCAGGGCATCCACGTCCGCCTCGTTATGGGCGGCGCTTAAGGTGATACGAAGTCGCGCCGTGCCGGCCGGCACTGTGGGCGGGCGAATGGCGCTGACCCAGATGCCGCACGCGCGCAGCCGCGCCGCAAGCCCCAGGGCCGCCTCGCTCTCCCCCACCAGCAGCGGCTGGATCGGGGTGTGGCTCTGCCCCAGTTGCCACCCCTGGGCCTGGGCTCCCGAGCGAAAGCGCTCGATGAGGCGCGCCAGCCGTTCGCGGCGCCCCTCCCCGTCCCGCGCCTGGGCGATTGCGGCCGTGATGGCGTGGGCCTGGGCCGGCGGCATGTGGGTGCTGTAGACATAGGTGCGGGCGAAGTTGGCCAGGTACGCCACCAGCTCGCGGCTGCCGGCCACAAAGGCGCCGGCCACCCCGAGCGCCTTGCCGAAGGTCCCCATGTGGATGTGGACCCGGCCCGGCGCCATGCCGAGCGATGCCAGGGTACCGCGCCCCTCGGGCCCCAGCACGCCGAGGCCGTGGGCGTCGTCGATCATCAACCAGTTGTTCGTTTCGGCGGCGAGCTCGCACAAGGCCGGCCAGGCACCGAGATCCCCGTCCATGCTGAACACCCCTTCCGAGACGATGAGGCCACGGCCGGGTTCGAGTTGACGTGCCAGCGCCCCCATATCGTTGTGGGCAAAGCGCCGCATGGTGCAGGGGAGCTGGCTGCCCGCCTCCTGCAAGGAGGCGTGATTGAGCCGGTCTTGCCAGAGCAGATGCTCCTTGCCAAGCAGCGCCTTGAGCACCGCCTGATTGGCAGAAAACCCGCAGTTAAAGAGCAGCGCCGCCTCCACCCCGAGCCAGTCGCACAGGGTCTCCTCGAGACGCAGGTGCACCTCCTGGTAGCCGGTGACCAGGGGCGAGGCGCCGCTGCCGGCGCCAAAGCGGGCGACCCCGTCGGCAAATGCCTCGGCCAGCACCGGCTCCCGGGCCAACCCCAGGTAGTCGTTGCCGGCAAAATGAAGGTAGTCTCGCCCCGCAACGCGCAGCCGTGCCCCCTCAAGGCAGACCGCGCTGCGAGTGCGCAGCAAGGCCGCCTCGCGCCGCGCGGCCAGGGCGCCGGCGAGATCAAACGGGGCGTTCATCGGCGGGCCGTGGCGTCGTAGAAGAGATCGCCGCTCGCCGGCGCACTGGCGGCCTGACGCGCCAGGGTGGCGTTAAGCTCTTCTTCCTGCACCGCGTCGGGTTTTTGGGCGCACTGGGCGGGACGGATGCCGAGGCGCTTGAACAGCTGCATGTCACTGCTCTCGTCCGGGTTGGGGGTGGTGAGCAGCTTGCAACCATAAAAAATCGAATTGGCGCCGGCCATAAAGCAGAGGGCCTGCAGCTGATCGTTCATCTTTTCCCGGCCGGCGGAGAGGCGCACGTGGGAGCGCGGCATCATGATGCGCGCCACGGCGATGGTGCGCACGAACTCGAACGGATCGAGGTTCGCCTCGTCTTCGAGCGGCGTCCCCTTCACCTTGACCAACATGTTAATCGGCACGCTCTCCGGGTGGCGCGGCAGGTTGGCCAGGGCCATCAAGAGGCCGGCCCGGTCGCTTGGCTGCTCACCCATGCCGACGATGCCGCCACTGCACACCTTCATGCCGGCGCCGCGCACGTGCTCCAGGGTATCGAGCCGGTCCTGGTAGGTGCGGGTGGTGATGATGTCACCGTAGAACTCGGGCGAGGTGTCGAGGTTGTGGTTGTAGTAGTCGAGCCCCGCCTCGGCGAGCCGGCCAGCCTGATCGGCGGTGAGCATGCCGAGGGTCATGCAGGTCTCCATCCCCATGGCGCGCACTCCCTCGATCATCTGGATGAGGTAGGGCATGTCGCGCTCCTTGGGGTTACGCCAGGCGGCGCCCATGCAAAACCGCGACGAGCCGTTCTCTCGCGCCTCGCGGGCCCGCTCCAGCACCTTCTCCACCTCCATCAGTCGCTCCGCCTCGAGGCCGGTCTGGTAGCGGGCGCTCTGGGGGCAGTACTTGCAATCTTCCGGACAGGCACCGGTCTTGATGGAGAGCAGGGTGCTCACCTGCACTTCGTTGGGGTCGAAGTGAGCGCGGTGCACACTCTGGGCGCGGAACAGGAGATCGTTGAACGGGAGGGCGAAGAGGGCCTGGACCTCGGTCAAGGTCCAGTCGTGGCGCGGTTCGATGCTCATGGAGTGCTTCTCGTTGTGGGGCTCTCGGGCCGTTAATGGTTGGCCAGTGTAGGGATTGCCGGTATCCTGTCAACACCAACCAGTTGAGCAACATTGACATCGGATTATTTTGTGAGCGAATTTGATTTGCGCCACATCTGGCACCCCTACACCTCCCTCACCCGCCCCCTCCCCTGCTACGAAGTGACCGAAGCAAGCGGCGTACACCTCACCCTGGCCGACGGTCGCCAACTGGTGGATGGCATGAGCTCCTGGTGGGCCTGTATCCACGGCTACCGGGTCCCCGAGCTCGACGCCGCCGCCACCGAGCAGCTCGGGCGCATGTCCCACGTCATGTTTGGCGGCATTACCCACCAGCCAGCCATTCGTCTGTGCCAGAAGCTGGTGGAGATAGCCCCCAAGGGGCTGGATCGGGTGTTCCTCGCCGATTCGGGCTCGGTCGCGGTGGAGGTGGCGCTCAAGATGGCCCAGCAGTACTGGCACGCCAAGGGGACGCCCAGAACCAAGTTTGTCTCCCTGCGCCGTGGCTATCACGGGGACACCTTCGGCGCCATGAGCGTGTGCGATCCGGACGGTGGCATGCACGAGCTCTACAAGGGCTTCTTGCCCGAGCACTACTTCGTCGAGGCACCGAGCTGCCGCTTCCACGACGAGTGGGACGAGCAGTGCGTGGTGGAGCTGGCGACCCTGATGGCGGATCACCATGAGGAAATCGCCGCCATCGTGCTCGAGCCCATAGTGCAAGGAGCCGGCGGCATGCGCTTCTACCACCCCCGCTACCTGCAGTGGGTGCGCGCCCTGTGCGACGAATTCGGGGTACTGCTGATTGCCGACGAGATCGCCACCGGCTTTGGCCGCATCGGCCAGCTGTTTGCCTGCGACTGGGCCGGCATCCGCCCGGACATCATGTGCCTTGGCAAGGCCATCACCGGGGGCTACCTCACCCTGTCGGCGACCCTCACCACAGAGCAGGTCGCCACGACGGTCTGCGAGGGCAAGGCGGGGGTCTTTATGCACGGGCCCACCTTCATGGGTAACCCGCTCGCCTGCGCGGTGGCCTGCGCCTCCATCGAGCTGTTGCTGGACTCTCCCTGGCAGGCGCGGGTCAAGGGCATCGAGGCCCAACTACGGGAGGAGCTGCTGCCCCTCAAGACCCACGCGGCGGTGGCCGATGTGAGGGTGCTCGGGGCCATCGGGGTGGTGGAGCTGACCAGACCGGTCGATGTGGCCGCTATCCAGCGCCGCTTCGTCGAACTTGGGGCCTGGATCCGCCCGTTTGGCAAGCTGGTCTACCTGATGCCACCCTTTGTCATCACGGCACAGGAGCTGTCGGTGTTGACCGGCGCCATCGCCACCGTGCTTGAGGAGGGAGGTTATACCGTTTGACTCCCGATTTTCTTGCGACTTTGTGAGCAACACACCAGACCGGGTCCCTGAAGAGGCGTAGACTGGAGCGGTTTTACCCAACGAACCCTCCATCGTCATGCGCCTCTCTATTGCCGCCAAGCTCAACTTCTTCCTGCTCTTCATCTTCTCCATGGTGCTGGTCTTCTCTGCCGCCTATCAGGCCGTGCGCGAGCGGGGTCTGATCCTCGATCTCGTCAAGGAGCAGAGTCAGGAGCAGACCGAAGCCTATTTTGACAGCCTCAATCTCTTGATGCTGACCGGCAAGATGAGCGCGCGGGATACCTTAAGAGAGAAATTCCTCAAGCACAGTCACGTGGAGGAGGCCAGAGTCATTCGCGCAGAGGCAGTCAACATCCAGTTTGGCGCGGGGCGAGCCCAGGAGCAGGCCCGCGACGACGTTGACCGGCAAGCCCTGGCGGGCCAAGCCACGTTGGAGGTCGTGCAGGAGGGGATCCACAGCCGCCTGGTGGCCACCCTGCCCCTGCGCGCCAGCAAGGAGTACAGGGGCACCGACTGCACCGCCTGCCATCAGGTACCGGAAGGCACCGTACTCGGTGCCGTGCGCATCGACTACTCCCTCGATCCCCTGTTTGCCCAGGTAGAGCGCAGCATCCTCGGCTCGACCCTGATCCTCACCGCCATCTTCAGCCTGGGGCTGCTGCTCACTCTCTGGGTATTGCGCACCTGGGTCGTCAACCCCCTGGCCCAGCTCACCCGAGCCATGGAGGAGGCGACCGATCGCCACGACTTCGGTCATCGTCTCGACTATGAGGATACCGATGAGATTGGGCGGGTCGCGGTGGCCTATAACCAGATGCTCGACAGCGTAGAGCAACAGTTGGCACTGCAGCAGGCATCAACCCAGGTAATAGGCACCGAGTCCCCCCAACAGCACCATCATCAGTAACCAGAGCTGGGTCTGGCGGCTATCTTCCAGCCGCCGGTTACGCCGCCATCCGATGACCAGGGTGGTCAAGGTCAGCAGGCAGTTAAACCAGAGGGCCCCGAGCAGCCAGAGGGTCAGCTCGGGCAGCCATTCACGCCGGATCTCGATGCCACCGTAGCGCAGGAAGCCCACATCCATCTCCGGCCTGGCCAGATGAAAGAGTGCCAGCGCCACCAACAGCAGGCCCCAACAGATCAGAGTCAGCCCCTGGGTGAGACGCACCCAGAGATCCGGTCCTCGACGACGATCCCTCTCCATTTCAATACCACTCCCGGGTAGCGCCTATACCCATATTTTTGCTTGTTTATCAATCCGGCGCGGGTAAGATTATGCCTTCGGCTGGCGCCCGGCGCCCAGCCCGTCAGAACTTTGCACAATAAAGCGTTGCAAGAACAAGCTGGAGACAATATTTCAAATGACGCACGCATCCGTAGTTGATGTGCTGACCGGCAAGTATGCGGTTGGCACCACCCTGACCGTCAAGGGGTGGATCCGGACCCGCCGTGATTCCAAGGCGGGGATCTCGTTTTTGGCCATTACCGATGGCTCCTGTTTCCATCCGGTGCAGGCCGTCGTCCCCAATTCCCTGGCCAATTACGAGAATGAAGTGCTGCGTCTGACCACCGCCTGCTCCGTCGAAGTGACCGGCACCGTGGTCGAGTCCCAGGGCAGCGGCCAGGCCTTCGAGCTGCAGGCCTCCGAGGTCAAGGTGGTCGGCTGGGTCGAGGACCCGGACACCTATCCCATGTCCGCCAAACGCCACAGCATCGAGTACCTGCGCGAGCAGGGTCACCTGCGCGCTCGTACCAACATCGTCGGCGCCGTGACCCGGGTGCGTAACTGCCTCTCCCAGGCCATTCACCGCTTCTTCCACGAACAGGGCTACCTCTGGATCGCGGCACCGCTCATCACCGCCTCCGATACCGAAGGCGCCGGCGAGATGTTCCGTGTCTCCACCCTGGACATGGAAAACCTGCCGCGCACCCCGGAAGGCAAGGTCGACTACGACAAGGACTTCTTCGGCAAGGAGACCTTCCTGACCGTGTCCGGCCAGCTCAACGTCGAGACCTATGCCTGCGCCCTCTCCAAGGTCTACACCTTCGGGCCCACCTTCCGCGCCGAAAACTCCAACACCAGCCGTCACCTGGCGGAGTTCTGGATGGTCGAGCCGGAAGTGGCCTTCGCCGATCTGAACGATAACGCCGCCCTGGCCGAAGCCATGCTGAAGTATGTCTTCAACGCCGTGCTGCGTGAGCGCCGCGACGATCTGGAGTTCTTCACCCAGCACGTGGACAAGGATGCCATCGGCCGTCTCGAGCGTTTCGTCGCCTCTGACTTCGCCCAGGTGGACTACACCGACGCCATCACCATCCTGGAGAACTGTGGCAAGAGCTTCGAGTTCCCGGTCTCCTGGGGTATCGATCTCTCCTCCGAGCATGAGCGTTACCTGGCCGAAGAGCACTTCAAGGCACCTGTGGTGGTGAAAAACTACCCGAAGGACATCAAGGCCTTCTACATGCGCCTCAACGACGACGGCAAAACCGTTGCCGCCATGGACGTGCTGGCCCCGGGGATCGGCGAGATTATCGGTGGCTCCCAGCGTGAGGAGCGTCTCGAGGTGCTGGATCAGCGCCTGGCCGAGATGGGCCTGAACAAGGAAGACTACTGGTGGTACCGCGACCTGCGTCGCTACGGCACCGTGCCCCACTCCGGTTTCGGCCTGGGCTTCGAGCGCCTGGTGGTCTATGTGACCGGCATGGGCAACGTGCGCGACGTGATCCCCTTCCCGCGCACCCCCCGCACCGCCGAGTTCTAATCGAACCCGATTCACGAGCCGCCCTCTTGGGCGGCTTTTTTATGCGCCGGGCCCGGCAAATAACAAAATACCTATTAGCCGCTTTTTTGTGGTTTTTAAGTTCTTATTGAAGCGGCTCAACTTTTCCTGGTGGCGCTGCCGGGATAATGAAAACTAACCCTTAAGGGCTAATAATAACATTGACGAGGGGAGCGTGTTTTTCCACCAGGAAAACACCTACACAACGCAACTGGAGGATACAGGATATGATCCTGATGGAATTTCTCGTGGTGCTGGGCTGCTTGCTGCTCGGTACCCGATTTGGGGGAATGGGGCTAGGTCTCATCAGCGGCATCGGCCTGTTCATTCTGAGCTTCGTGTTCGGCCTCACCCCGGGTGAGCCACCGGTACAGGTCATGCTCACCATCCTCGCCGTGATCGGCTGCGCCGCAACGCTGCAGACCGCCGGTGGTCTCAATCTCATGATGCAGATCGCCGAGCGCCTGCTGCGCCGCCATCCCCAGTACATCACCATACTGGCGCCGCTCACCACCTGGACGCTGACCTTCCTGTGCGGCACCGGCCACGTGGTCTACACCATGTTCCCCATCATCGCCGACATAGCGCTGCAGAAGAACATTCGCCCCGAGCGCCCCATGGCGGTCGCCTCGGTCGCCTCCCAGATGGCCATCTGCGCCTCCCCGGTCTCGGTGGCCGTGGTCTCTCTGGTCTCCATCCTGGGCGCCAAGGCCGGTATCGGCCATGCCTACAGCCTGCTCGAGATCCTGATGGTCTCGGTACCGGCCTCCCTGTGTGGCGTGCTGACCGCCGCCCTGTGGAGCCTGCGTCGCGGCAAGGATCTCGACAAAGATGAAGAGTTCCAGGCCAAGCTGCAGGATCCCCATCAGCGCGAGTTTATCTATGGTGGCAGCGAGACGCTGCTGGACAAGAAGTTCCCGAAAGAAGCCTATCGCTCCACCTGGATCTTCTTTGCCGCCATTGCCGCCGTGGTCGTGCTGGGTGCCGATGCCTCCTTGCGCCCGGTGTTCGAGATGGGTGGCAAGACCGGCCCCCTCTCCATGAACCTGGTGATCCAGATGATGATGCTGATCGCCGGCGCCGTGATCCTGATGAGCTGCAAGGTCAAGGCCTCCGAGATCTCCAACGGCCCCGTCTTCAAGGCCGGCATGGTTGCCATCTTCTCCGTCTTCGGCGTCGCCTGGATGAGCGAGACCTTCTTCCACAGCCATATGCCGCTGCTCAAGGAGAACCTGGCCCACGTGGTGCAGGCCCAGCCCTGGACCTACGCCCTGGTGCTGTTCCTCATCTCCAAGCTGGTAAACAGCCAGGCCGCGGCACTGACCGCCATCGCCCCCATGGGGCTGGCGCTGGGGGTCGATCCCAAGCTGCTGATCGCCTTCCTGCCGGCCAGCTATGGCTACTTCATCCTGCCGACCTACCCGAGCGATCTGGCCTGTATCGGCTTCGACCGCTCCGGCACCACCCGCATCGGCAAGTACATATTGAACCACAGCTTTATCATCCCGGGTCTCATCGGGGTGAGTGTGGCCAGTACCGTCGGCTACCTGCTGACCAGCGTACTCCTCTAAGCCACAGCCTCTGCTCAACGCCCCCATCACGGGGGCGTTTTACTTTGTGCTCGACACCCGGGCTATCCCCGCGCATCATGGCCTTTTTGAGCCGTTTCCCATGTCCCGTGCCATCATGCTCTGGACCGGTGGCAAGGACTCCATGCTCGCCCTCACAGAGGCGCGTCTGCAAGGGGTCGCTGTCGCCGCTCTGGTCACCTTTACTCCCCCTTCCCCCCATTTTCTGGCTCATCCACTGCCACTGATCCATGCCCAGGCCGACGCCCTCGCACTCCCGCTGTATCGGATGACCATCACGGCCCCCTATGCCACCAGCTACGAGCGCACCCTGGCAGAGCTGCGAGAACGACTGGGGATCGACTGCGTCATCACAGGGGATATAGCGCCGGTGGGCGCCCCCAACTGGATCGTCGAGCGCTGCCACTCGCTTGGACTCAGCCCTCTGCTTCCCCTCTGGGAGAGGCCCAGGAAGGCGCTGCTGGAGCGCCTCCTCTCGCTTCGTATCGAGTGCCTCTTCTCCTGCGTGAATACTCGCAACCTCCCTGCTAACTGGGTAGGGCGCCGACTCGATGCGCAGGCCCTGCTCGATCTGGAGCAACTCGCAGCAAGAGGCAAACTGGATCTCTGTGGTGAGCAGGGGGAGTACCACACCATGACCCTCAATGGCCCTGGCTTTCGTCTCCCCCTGCGGGTGGAGCCCGGCACCATCGCCCGCCAGGGAGAGCTGGCCTATCTGCACGCCCCCAGGCTCATACTGCCGGCAGCATAAAGGAGGCCTCCTCTGTCACTTCACAGAGCAAGCACTGGCCATCAGTGACATAAACGGAATAAAATAAAGACAAGCTCGGATCAGACCAGCAATAACCGCCAGATACACCGGATAATGGGCTCCTGTTTGCGCCAGATCATGGCCGCCAACCCCTCTGGCGCCCACTATGCGGACCGAGATCCCGCGAACTGTCGCATCGGAGAAAACTATGACCAGTCAATCCACTCAAGCGCATGGCGTGTGCGATGCCACCCTTTGGGCCATTCTGACCGAATTGGCCCGGGAGCGGACCACCATTCGCTACTCCAAGCTGGCCAAACTGGCCGGGCTTGAAAACTGTCAGGACGAGCTAAGAACCCTGCTGCAACGGATCCGCATGCACTGCACCGAGCATCAGCTGCCCATCCTCTCTGCTCTGGTCGTGGACGATGTGGGCAAATATCAGGGGCTCACCTCGGCCCAGCCCGATGCGCCCTGGGAGCGGGCCCGTATCTTCGATCACCCCTGGCCGACCCGACCCCGGTGATCCCCCAATAAAAAAACCACCTCAAGCGAGTAATGCCAGTCAGTTAAGACTGACTGGCATTGTTTTTATTGGATTTTTTTACGCTGTACTTCTGTGGTCTTGGCTTCACGCAGCGGGGGTAACTTCGCTCCATCCTATCGGGTAACACAAACTGCCCCGCTTGTTTCTCCAACTCCGCCACCCGCTTAGGGATATTCCC
>NZ_JBFODE010000032.1:0-267264 GCF_040908155.1 Aeromonas sp. R6-2
TGCCTTGCGGCTCAAGTTGGTTGCGGGGGCCGGATTTGAACCGACGACCTTCGGGTTATGAGCCCGACGAGCTACCGAGCTGCTCCACCCCGCGTCCGAATTGTCACCTCGATGTGAGCAGAACATCGAAGCCTGTGCCTTGCGGCTTAAGTTGGTTGCGGGGGCCGGATTTGAACCGACGACCTTCGGGTTATGAGCCCGACGAGCTACCGAGCTGCTCCACCCCGCGTCCGAGGTCGCCAATAATAGGGCGCGCGCTTCATATTGCAAGGAATATTCATAAAAATATTTGATGAAACTAACTGACTGCCTGTTTGAGCGGCAAGATGAGCAACTCTCGCACAACCCTTGGGTAATAAGGCGTCAGAGGCAGCCACACTTATCCCTGACTAGACTGTGAGGCACTGGCGTCAAAGGAGCAGTCTTATGAGGATTTCACGCGGCCACTGCACCCGGCTGGGGGCACACCTCGAGGGAGATGGGGTCAACTTTGCCATCTGGGCACGCCTCGCCAGCCATGTCGAGCTGCTGCTCTTTGCTCATGAGACCGACACCAACCCGGCCGTGATCCCTCTCTCTCCCCGCCTCAATCGCACCGCCTACTATTGGCACATCCATGTGGCCGGCATTGGGGCCGGCCAATGCTATGGCTTTCGTATCCACGGACCCTGGCGTCCCTATAACGGGACCCGCTTTGATCGAGACAAGGTGCTGCTCGACCCTTATAGCCGGGCTGTCGAGCTTCCCCCCAATTACGATCGTCTGGCGGCAGCCAGACCGGGCAGTAATCTGCACTGCTGCGCCAAGAGCCGGGTGGTCGATCTGGGCCACTACGACTGGGAAGGGGATGAACTGCCCGCCCACTCCCTCTCGCGTTCTGTCATCTATGAGTTGCACCTGGCCGGTTTTACCCGTGATCCCGGCTCAGGGATCCCCGCAAAGCGCCGCGGCACCTACCTGGGTCTCATCGACAAGATTCCTTATCTGCAACAGTTGGGGATCACCGCCGTCGAGCTGCTCCCCATCTTTCAGTTTGATCCCCAGGATGCTCCCGCTGGCCTTGCCAACTACTGGGGTTACAGCCCTATCTCTTTCTTTGCGCCGCACGCGCAATATGCCGCCACCAGCGATCCGGTCACCGAGTTTCGCGACATGGTCAAGGCGCTGCACCGGGCCGGGATCGAGGTCATTCTGGATGTGGTCTACAACCACACCGCCGAGGGGGGGGACGATGGCCCCACCTTTTGCTATCGCGGCATCGACAATGAGGCTTACTACATCCTGAACGATCAGATGCACCACACCAACTACTCGGGCTGCGGCAACACCTTTAACGGCGCCCACCCGGTGGCCCTTCGCATGATCATGGACAGTCTGCGCTTCTGGCGTCAGGAGATGCATGTGGACGGGTTCCGATTCGATCTGGCCTCAATACTCTCCCGCGACGAGAGCGGCATGCCGGTGACCAACTCCCCGACCCTACGCACCATAGATACCGATCCCCAGATCACTGACACCAAACTCATCGCCGAGGCCTGGGACGCGGGTGGACTCTATCAGGTGGGGAGCATAGCGGGTGCCCGCTGGCGTGAGTGGAACGGTCAGTTTCGCGATGATGTCCGCCGCTTTATTCGTGGCGATGACAACAGCGTCCGGGCCTTTGCCGAGCGACTGTGTGGCAGTCCGGACATCTACCACTACCACCACGCGGATCCCGAGAAGAGCATCAACTTCGTCACCTGTCACGATGGTTTTACCCTGTGGGACTGGGCCAGTTACAACGAGAAGCACAACGAGGCGAACGGTGAACACAATCGCGATGGCTGCAATGAGAATTTCAGCTGGAATCATGGCCATGAAGGCGTAACGGGAGATCCGCAGATCAATACCCTGCGCCTGCGACAGGCCAAGAATATGATGGTGGCCACCCTGCTCTCGGTGGGCTCTCCCATGATTCTCATGGGCGATGAGGTGCTCCACAGCCAGGAAGGCAATAACAACGCCTACTGTCAGGACACCCCCTTGAGCTGGATGCAGTGGAAGTGGGATAGCCGCGCCCAGAATATGTTGCGCTTCATGCGGGAGCTGATCCTCTATCGCAAGCAGCTGCTGGCTCGCCCCGAACAAGATGGCATGCCCCACTCTCTGGCCGAGATCCTGCGCCACAGCGAGATCTGCTGGCATGGGGTGGAGTGCTATCAACCGGACTGGGGCGGCCACTCTCATGCCATCGCCATGTCAGCCCTCTCCAAGGAGGAGCGGCTCGCCTTTTATCTGGTCTTTAACAGTTTCTGGGAGCCTCTGGAGTTCAAACTGCCGGCCCCCCCACGCGGGGTCGGTGGAGAGTGGCATCGCATCCTCGATACGGCCCTGCCCACTCCCCAGGACATCGTCTCCTTCGGCAGTGAATTGGTCATGATCAAGGGGCACTATCGGCTGGCAGAGCGCAGCTGCTGCCTGCTGGTCAGCGGGGCAGCCGGATTCTGCCCCGCCTGAGCAAGCCTTAGATGAGGGCGAAGAGACGGGCCCCGGCACACTGGGAGAGGAGCAGGATAAAGAGGGTGGTGGAGAGCACCACAGGGGCGTTGTCACGGCGGCTGAGAAGGGGGAAGAACCAGATCCCTAGCCCCATGATCATCAGGAGGCTATAGCCCAGCACCCAGGGGATCAGGGTATCGAGCAGGGCCGCATCTTGCTGCATCAGGGTCACGACGCCAAGCCATACCAGCCCCGCCAGGGCGCCGACGAGCCCCCCAAGAGGCAACAGCAGGTTGAACGCCTGCAGCCGATGACGAGCACGAAGCAGCATCAGGTGGGCGAAGGCGCAGCCCAGCACGATGAGTTGGGTCAGCGCTGCCCCGCCCTCACGGGCCATCAGCAAGAGACCATAGAGGGCGAGCGGCAATGCCGGCACGGCAAACCAGCCAGAGGGAATGGAGCGCTTGGCCTCGAGGCGCGACTGAAGGATGGCGAGAGCAAAACCGGCGATCACCGCCCCCCCAGCCGGGGCGATCAGCCACAGAGGGGCGCCGGCAGAGAGGGCCAGCAACACCGACAGGGCCGTCATCACCCACACCGAGAAGATCTGGGTCGAAATCCGGGCGCGCTGACCGGGGCAGAGATCCCCTTTCCACAGCACGACCCCCAGCAACAACAAGGCGCCACAGGCCATCAGGCCGAGCAGAGGGTAGAGCCAGAGAGTGAGTTGAGCAAACATGGCAAGACTCCTGAGACAAGAGCCGCGCAGTATACCCAATTCACCCCGGCAGCCCAATCCATCAACTCTGACCACGCGCCATGGCGACCACTTTCGCAAACATCTGCCTGAGCACGGGGGGGATCTCACCCAGCCGCTCCGCCTCCTCCACCACGGCCAGGGCCATCCCCGGCTTGCTGCGATGATGGATAGCCTTGTCGATAATGCGCCCTGTGCTCAGCGGCGTCTTGTCGCCGACCCCGGCCTCGCGCCGATAGACACTCTCGAAGCCATGCTGATAGAGGTAGTGCTCGATATCGGCCGCCGGCAACAGGGTTAGACGATCCCGCTCGCGCTCTCCCTTGAGCTGCCCGCGCACCGAGTTGGCATACTTGACGCCGGCCTCATCGCCATCGGCCAGGAGATGCCACTCGATACCAAAGTCACGGGCAATCTTGATAAGGGGTGTCTGCCCGCACTGGGCAAATTCGATGATGCGCACCCCCTCCGCCCTCAGGCTGTAACCGCAGATCTGGGCCAGCTCCGAGAGCAGCCAGATCTCGGTCTCCCCTTCCACCAGCAGCCAGCAGCGGGCAAACAGGGACATGGGGCGGTTGATGCGCACATGAAAGGCTATCTTGCGCAGATCGTCGCTGCTATAGCGCTCGCCACCAAGCTGGTGACACTGGATATCCCCGTCCCGACGCACCAGACGGCGCACCTCGGAGAGCGGAAGCGAGGAGAGCAGGTCCCCCGAGTTGGTGGTGAGCAACTTCTGCCCGGGGAGCTGCTCGAGCAGCCCCCAGGCCAGGGCCAGCATGGTGGGGTGCAAGCGACTCTCGGGATCTTCGAGGATCAGGATGGGGCGCGCCCCCTCCTCCAGCTCACGGTTACCGCGTGCCTGCAACAGGGCGCCCGCCACGCCGGCCATGGCCAGTTGCAAGGCCCGGCTGTCGGAGCTGGCCAGCATATCGTGCAAATTGGCCGGGTGACGCAGGGTCATGGGCTTGTTGATGATCTCGCGCTGGGTACGAGGCTTGTGTTTGAGCGGCGAGAGGGCCCGAAAATAGTGCTCCATCAGGTGACGCACCGCCTGCAGCGCCCCTTTGAGCTCCCCTTCCGTGATCCCCTGGGGATCGTCTTGCATCCGCTCGCTCAGATCGCTCAATGACTGCTCCCACTGACCGTTGAGCGCAGGCTCGGTCGCCCTGGCGGCGCGGGCGTCGCGCAGCCGAAACACCGGGTTCATGGTGATCAGCTGCTCGACCAGCCCGACTTCATTCAAGGTCAGTGCCTTGCCGGCGCTATCGAGAAAATCGTGGCGCGTCTCTATCTCGCCACTCTCGAGGCGCACCGCCATGGCCCGATAGTGGATCCGGTTGAACTTGTCTTTGTGTTTTACCCAGGCCGGGGCAAGTCGCGCCAGGCGGCTGGAGTGCAGGGCGATATCGGGACGGAACTCGCAGAAAGTGAGGACAATCTGGGCATGATCGGCCAGGGGCAGACCGGGGTCTTCGGGGCGGTAGAAGTCATCGGCGGTAAACTGATAGGGCTCGGCCTCTTGCCCCAACAGGCACCAGAGCGCCCGCAGCAGGCTGCTCTTTCCCCAGGCGTTCTCCCCTATCAGTACTGTGGTCTGATCCAGCCCCATCGAGAGGCGGTTTATCCCGCGAAAACTGCGGATATCGATGCGTTCCAGATACATTCAGGGGGAGTCCGGCTGGTCATTTTCATCCAATAGTGACAAAGCCGGGCCCAAAAACCTATGTGTTGAGCGTGCTTATTACCGGGAACTGTGAGGCGTTTGGCGATTTTGTGCCGTTTCGCTGGGGGCGGTATGCCACACAGGCCCGTTCCAGTGGCTGAACCAGAGTTGACGATGACGCAGCTGACGTTTTTTATGTCCCATGACTCTCTCCTTGGGTTGCAGCCACCACTATCTTTGCTGCATATGACAACAAGATGACCATTGGGCTCGCCACTGCCCCGGCGTCTGTCCGAAGGCTGCCTTGAAGCGATTGCCGAAGTGAGCCTGGGAGGAAAAACCGCAGCGCAGGGCGATCTCTGCCAGTGGCAGCCTCCCCTTTAGCAGCTCCACGGCCCGGGTCAGCCGGCGGGTGGCGAGATAGCGATGGGGAGGTAGTCCGACACTGGTGGCAAACATCCGGGCGAAGTGGTATTCGCTCAGTTGCACCAAACCGGCCAGCTCGGCTAGCGTGACGGGCTCGCCCAGGTGCTGCTCTATATAGTCGCACACCCGGCGCACCATCACCGGGGCCAAGCCTCCCCGGATCCGGGGTAAGCGGGGGGCCGCCCGGGTGTGGCAGCGATAGAGCTGCAGCATCAGCATCCAGGCACAATGGGAGAGGGAGAGTCTATCCAGTGGCGAGGACCAGTCGAGGGCGAGCAGAGGCCCCTGCACCAGGCTTGCCAGCAAGGGATCTTCGATAAAGGTCTTGTCTTCGAGCTCGAGGTGCCGCCCCTCCCGATCGCACGCCTGTTCGGCAATACGCACCAGATGGGCCGGGGTGAAGTAGAGGTGGAAAAAGGCAAACTCGTCGCGTACCAGCCACTCCGACTGATGCTGATCCGGCATGATGCAGATCTTGCCGACCCCCCCGCGCCCGCGCGGGCCATCGAGGCGCTCGGTCTGCTCCCCACCCTCGAGATAGACGCTCAGGGTGTGGTGGCCCGGCTTGTCGTAGCGCGTCTGATCGAAGCGATTACGCCAGCGGGCCGCGCCAAGCTCGGGCTCCAGCCAGCACTCGGCCTCGAGCCGAGCCCCGGTCCGTTGCAATGCCTGATAGACGCCATCCTGCCCCATGCTGCCCCCTCTCCGTTGAGGCTCATTCTAACCATACCGGCCTGCGGGGCGAGAGAGGGCGTGAACAAAAGCGCAAGAATCTGCAAAAGGCGCACTCTGCTGCAAGACAGAGCCCGGTATGACGCGCCACTGTGGTGTCTCTCACCCTCGTCAGGAGTTTTCCATGAACCTTGCCCTCTATCTCTCCACCACCCTTATCTGGGGCTCGACCTGGATTGCCATCAGCTGGCAACTCGGTGAGGTGCCCATCGAGGTGTCGGTGCTTTACCGCTTCGCACTGGCGGCACTGGCCCTGTTTGCCATTCTGGCCGCGGCCCGTCGTCCCCTGCACCTGCCGCTTGCCGGCCACACCTATGCACTGGGTCTTGGGGTGCTGCTCTTTTCCACCAACTTCTTGTGCTTCTACCATGCCACCCGCTTCATCCCCAGTGGCCTCTCGGCCGTGGTATTTGCCAGTGCCAGCATAGTGAGTGGCCTGCTGCTGTGGCTGCTCGAGCAGAGGCGCCCCTCTGGGCGCTGGGCCCTCGGCGCCCTGCTCGGTGTGAGCGGCACCCTGCTGCTGTTTTGGCCCGAGCTGCGCCAAGGCGATGGCCAGACACCCCGGCTCGGCCTGCTGCTCGCCTGCGCGGGTACCCTCTGCTTCTGCCTTGGCAACCTGGTCTCGGCCCGTGGCCAGCGGGCCGGCTTCACTGTGCTGCAACTGGTTCCCTGGGGCATGCTCTACGGCGTGGGGCTGCTGTCTCTCTGGGTCCTCGTCAGGGGTGAGACACTGACTATCCCCCACGGCGGGCGCTATCTGGCCGGGCTCATCTATCTGGCGCTGTTCGGATCGGTCGTGGCATTTTGCGCCTACCTCACCCTGGTCGGACGCATCGGCGCCGCCAACGCCTCCTATGCTACCGTGCTCTTTCCTCTGGTGGCCCTGACCTTGTCAACCTGGTTTGAGGGGTATCACTGGACAACGACAGCCTGGGTCGGAGTCACCTGCTCTGTGCTGGGCAATCTCATTTTGTTTGCCCCGCGGCGCTTGCCGTGGCGGGTCTGACGCCCTAACGTGTCGGCAGCACGTCATACTGGGGAGTCATCATGCTGCTGGAAGGACTGGAAACCCTCTATCTGCTGGCCCGCGAAGGAACCATGGGCAAGGTGGGAAGTCGCCTCTATATCAGTCAATCGGCGGTCAGCAAGCGCATCGCCAACCTGGAGGGGCGCCTTGGCAAGCGCCTGGTGGAGCCGGATGGCCGCAACATCCGTCTCACCGCCGATGCCCGCGATCTGTTGGCTCGCGTCAATCCGCTGCTTGAGGAGCTTAAAGGGGAGATCTCGGACAACCGGGCCATGAGCGATCACACCCCGTTGCCGCTCGCCTGCTCCGAGACGCTGCTGGCAGGCTATCTGGCTCCCTTCTTCGCCGCGTATATCCGCCAGCAGGACAAGGCTCTGGTGCTCTCCACCCACCACACCCCTGTCATCATCGAGAGAGTGCGCTCCGGCGATGCCCTGCTCGGGATCTGTGCCGGACGCCTTCCCAATGGCCACGGCCTGTTGGCCACCCGGCTGATGGACGAGCCCTTCTACCTGGTCGGAGATGAGGAGCAGGCCCTCAGGGAGGGGATCCTCACCATGGAGCTGGAGAACCCCTCCAATACCTATCTGGCTGCGACCCTGGAGGAGCAGGGACTGCGCCCGCGCATGCAGCTGGACTCCTACCAGGCCCTGATCGAGCTGGCCCGCGCCGGCGTGGCCCCCGTGCTGTTACCGGCCGGGCTGCTCGACAAACTGGGGGATGAGGCGCAGCCACGGCGCCCCCTTGCTGGGCTGACACGCCCCTTGCACCTCATCTACCGCCCCAACGCCCTCAAGCGAGATCGACTGGTACGGCTGATGGAGGCCATCGGCGCCCACTTCACCTCCCGTCAGATGGTGAGCAGCTGAGGGTAGTGTGCCAGCAGCAGCTTGACCGACATCACCAGGGAGACGGAGACCAGCAGAGGACGAATCAGCTTTACCCCCTTGCTGATGACCAACCGGGAGCCGAGTCTGGCCCCCAGAAACTGACCGACCGCCATCACCAGCCCTACACTCCACACCACCTTACCCCCCAGGGCGAAAAAGAGCAGTGAGGCGATGTTGGAGGTGAAGTTGAGCAACTTGGTATGGGCCGTGGCACGGGCCATGCCGTAACCCCCCAGGGCGATAAAGGCGATGGCAAAGAAGGAGCCGGTCCCGGGCCCGAAAAAGCCATCGTAAAACCCGACCCCACCGCCGGCCAACAACGCAAAGGGCAAGGGGGAGAGGCGGCGCTGACTCTCGGCATCGCTCACCCGGGGTGAAAACATGAAGTAGAGGGCGAAGATCATCAACAGGAAAGGCAGGATCTTCTCCAGCACGGCGGCATCGATGGTCTGCACCGCCAGCGAGCCTCCTGCGGCCCCCACAAAGGTCGCGATCACCGCAGGCCAAATGGTGTGCCACTCGAGCATGCCACGACGGGCAAAGAAGAGGGTGGCAGAGAAGGAGCCAAAACTGCTCTGCAACTTGTTGGTGCCGAGCACCAGAGCCGGCGGCATACCGGTGGCCAGCAGTGCCGGCACGGTGAGCAGTCCCCCGCCGCCGGCGATCGAGTCGATAAATCCCGCCAGCAGGGCGACGCCAAACAGCATCACCAGAGTCATTAATTCCATTTCCATTGGTCACCTCATCATCAGCAATGGCGCGATGTTACTCCCCTTCCCTCCCCCGGCACAGCGAAACGACGGCAGGCAACCTATTCCCATCAGGAATCAATTAACCCTGCCATGCCTCCAGGGCCTGGCACAGGAGCGCATCGTCGGGGGAACGGCGCAATTTTCCGGCCAGATAACGACAGCTAAAGAGGTTGAACCACTGCTGCAGGGCCGCCCCCTCGCGGCCGAAGCCCGCACTCTCGAGCACACAGGCGGCGACCTCGGCGGTGCACAGGTGCTCGTCGTGGGCGGCAACCCGCATGCCATACGTCGAGAGCTGCTCCGGACGCACCGAGAGCACCGGGAAGGCGTCGAGATAGGGGCTCTTGTTGGCCATGCGCCGCGCCTCACGCCAGGTGCCATCGAGGAGAATAAAGAGAGGGCGTTTGCCCTCTTCAAGCACAGGCGTGTGAAGAACCCGCTCGGGAGCCTTCTCGCAATCGGGAAAGACCAGGAAAGGCTGGTAGTCGGGATGGGCGAGCAGGGCCAGCAGCGCCGGATCCGGCTCGGTGCGGGACCAGAGGAAGGCATGGGTCGAGTCGGGCAGCACATCGGCGATGAGGCGCCCGGTATTGCTCGGTTTGAGGGGTTCGCTATCAAACATGATCAGGCAGAAAGCGGCGCGAGAGTGCATCACGGGCCGTAAATGGCAGGCACACAGCCCCGGCTGCAACAGACAGCCAAGGCAACGCTTGACGCTGCCGCCACGGGCAAGAAAGGGTCGGGTTGAGCGGGCAAGACGGACGGTGCGCAGGCGGTTGACTGAGTGATCCGGGGCCTGGGTCATGGAGAGTTCAATCCAGAAGATGAGCGAGGAGCGCATTCTAGCGGCCCTGTGGTGAAGGGGGAACAGTCCCTCCTAAAAAGCTAAAAAACTCATTAAATCTCAAAATGGGCCCACGGGATAATTGTCCGACCCCGAACCTGCATGCCAAACTGCATGCCACTCAACAGTGAGCAATACATTACAACAACAAATTACACACAGAGCATGAAAATCCACATTGCCCCATACGCTATCGATCTCATCAGCGGCGAAATCACCCAGGATGATGAGTGTCTTATCCGGCTCGGCGGTGCCGAGACCCGACTCCTGACGGCTCTGGTCGAGGCCAATGGCGACCCCGTCAGCCGTCAGGCTCTGCTCGAGCATGGCTGGCCCGGCAAGGTTGTCGGCCCCAATTCTCTTAATGTGGCTATCGCCAACCTCAGGCGCAGCCTGCCGCCACCGCTGCAACTCATCACCCTGCCCAAATTTGGTTACCGTATCGAAGGGTTCGTACACGACGGGGAGCTCCCGCTGCCCGAGCAGCTCCCTCCCCAACTGCGTCAACATGTCAGCCGCCTGATAGAGCGGGTCAGACAACTGCCGGATCAGCACTACGCGGATCACCTGGCCGCCCTGGCCGGTTTGCATGAGGCCCTGACCATCATCATCGAGGAGGGGGAGCCGGAGGATTATCAGCGCTATTGCGACACCATCGCCGAGCTCTTTAACCCCCAGCCGGATCTCTCTGTGCTGGCTCGCGGGATCAGCCAGCTCACCCTGGAGGCGCTGGAACACAAGTTGGGCAAACATTGACCACATGGTCGAGCGTCGGGAGTGAGCTGATGAAATCTGCGACAACCCTCTTCCCCTTGTGGCGAAGCCACCTGTCGTCAAGCCAAATAATTTGGTTTTTTTTGTCGGGGGAGGATCCTGCCGACACGACAACGCCATGAAAGGGAGGGCAAACCACTCGCTGTGAGCAGCCACTAACAGGGCGCAGAGACCCACAATTTATCCACAGGAAGTGCAGTATAGATGGATTGCAAAGGCGTGTTTGCCTCACTATCTTGTGCTTCAGCCAACAAAAAACATCTACATCTTGTGCCTCACCCCATGTTGTTCCCAATATGGGGTGAGGATTTTCGGGAAACTAACAATAGAAGGTCATCTCTCATGAACTTGCTTGTGACGAAACGGGACGGCAACAAAGAGCCCATCGATCTGGACAAGATCCATCGCGTGCTGGATTGGGCCGCGGAAGGACTCGACAACGTCTCCGTCTCTCAGGTCGAACTCAAGTCACACATCCAGTTCTATGATGGCATCCGCACCTCCGACATTCACGAGACCATCATCAAGGCGGCAGCCGATCTTATCTCCCAGGAGAGCCCGGACTATCAGTTTATGGCTGCCCGTCTGGCCATCTTCCATCTGCGCAAGAAGGCCTATGGCCAGTTTGAGCCGCCCCACCTCTACAGCCACGTCGCCAAACTGGTCGACATGGGCAAATATGACAAGCACCTGCTGGAAGACTACACCCAGGCCGAATTCGAGGAGCTCAATGCTCACCTCGACCACTGGCGTGACATGACCTTCTCCTACGCCGCCGTCAAGCAGCTGGAGGGCAAGTATCTGGTCCAGAACCGCGTCACCGGCGAGATCTACGAGAGCCCGCAGTTCCTCTACATCCTGGTGGCTGCCTGCCTCTTCTCCAAGTATCCGAAAGATACCCGTCTTGACTACATCAAGCGTTTCTACGATGCGGTCTCGACCTTCAAGATCTCCCTGCCGACTCCGATCATGAGCGGTGTGCGTACCCCGACCCGCCAGTTCAGCTCCTGCGTGCTGATCGAGTGCGACGACAGCCTGGACTCTATCAACGCCACCGCCAGTGCCATCGTACGCTATGTCTCCCAGCGTGCCGGTATCGGTATCAACGCCGGCCGTATTCGTGGTCTGGGCAGCCCCATCCGTGGCGGCGAAGCCTTCCACACCGGCTGTATCCCCTTCTACAAGTACTTCCAGACGGCCGTGAAGTGCTGCTCCCAGGGCGGTGTGCGTGGCGGTGCGGCCACCCTCTTCTACCCCCTGTGGCACATCGAGGTGGAGAGCCTGCTGGTACTGAAGAACAACCGCGGCGTGGAAGAGAACCGGGTCCGTCACATGGACTACGGGGTGCAGCTCAACAAGCTGATGTACCAGCGTCTTATCAAGGGCGGTGACATCACCTTGTTCTCCCCGTCTGATGCACCTGGCCTGTATGACGCCTTCTTTGCCGATCAGGAGAAGTTCGAAGCGCTCTACGTCAAGTACGAGCAGGATCCGGGCATCCGCAAGAAGACCCTCAAGGCGGTCGATCTCTTCTCCCTGATGATGCAGGAGCGTGCCGGTACCGGTCGCATCTACATCCAGAACGTGGACCACTGCAACACCCACAGCCCGTTCGATCCGAGCGTCGCCCCGGTACGCCAGTCCAACCTCTGCCTCGAGATTGCACTGCCCACCAAGCCGCTTAACAACATCGACGACGAGAGCGGCGAGATCGCCCTGTGCACCCTCTCTGCCTTCAACCTCGGCGCCATCGAGAAGCTCGACGATCTGGAAGAGATGGCCGATCTGGCGGTGCGAGCCCTCGATGCCCTGCTCGACTATCAGGACTACCCGATTGCCGCCGCCAGGAAGGGCAGCATGAACCGCCGCACCCTGGGGATTGGCGTCATCAACTATGCCTACTACCTGGCCAAGAACGGTGCCCGCTACTCCGACGGCTCCGGCCTGGCCCTGACCCATCGTACCTTCGAGGCGATCCAGTACTATCTGCTGAAGGCATCCGTTGGGCTGGCCCGTGAGTTTGGCCCCTGCCCGGCCTTCAACGAGACCACCTATGCCCAGGGGATCCTGCCCATCGACACCTACAAGGCCGATCTGGACACCCTGTGCAACGAACCCCTGCACTACGACTGGGAAGCCCTGCGCGAAGAGATCCGCACCGTGGGTCTGCGCAACTCCACCCTGACCGCCCTGATGCCGAGTGAGACCTCCAGCCAGATCTCCAACGCCACCAACGGCATCGAGCCGCCGCGCGGCCTGGTCTCGGTCAAGGCGTCCAAGGACGGTATCCTCAAGCAGGTGGTCCCCGAGTACAGCCGCCTCAAGGATCAGTACGAGCTCCTGTGGCAACAGCCGAGTGTGGATGGCTACCTGCAGTTGGTCGGTATCATGCAAAAATTTGTGGATCAGGCCATCTCCGCCAACACCAACTATGATCCGGCCCGCTTCGAGGGTAGCAAGGTCCCCATGAAGCAACTGCTCAAGGACTTGCTGACCGCCTACAAGTACGGGGTCAAGACCCTCTACTACCACAACACCCGGGACGGTGCCGACGACACCCAGACCGATCTGCAAGATGACGGTTGTGCCAGCGGGGCGTGCAAAATCTAACCAACGAGGGCGGGAGCAAGACTCCCGCCCGGCTGCTTTTGCCCCCGGATAACCCCAACAACAGTGTTCACACAGACAAGAGCCGAACATCCATGGCCTACACCACTTTCAGCCAAATCAAGAATGACCAGCTCAAAGAGCCCATGTTCTTTGGTCAACCCGTCAACGTAGCCCGCTACGATCAGCAGAAGCACGATGTCTTCGAGCGACTCATCGAGAAACAGCTCTCCTTCTTCTGGCGACCGGAAGAGGTGGATGTCTCGCGGGATCGCATCGACTACCAGGCCCTGCCGCCCCACGAGCAACACATCTTCATCTCCAACCTGAAGTATCAGACCCTGCTCGACTCCATACAGGGGCGTAGCCCCAACGTGGCGCTGCTGCCCCTGGTCTCCATCCCCGAGCTGGAGACCTGGATCGAGACCTGGTCCTTCTCCGAGACCATCCATTCTCGCTCTTACACCCATATCATTCGCAACATCGTCAACGATCCGGCCCTGGTGTTCGACGACATCGTCACCAACGAGCAGATCCTCAAGCGCGCCGAGTCTATCAGCCACTTCTACGACGATCTGATTGAAGCCACCTCCGTCTATCACCTGCACGGGGAAGGCACTCACATCCTCAATGGCAAGAGCGTCACCCTGACGTTGCGGGATCTCAAGAAGAAGCTCTATCTGTGCCTGATGAGCGTCAACGCCCTGGAAGCCATCCGTTTCTACGTCAGCTTCGCCTGCTCCTTTGCCTTTGCCGAGCGTGAACTGATGGAGGGTAACGCCAAGATCATCAAGATGATCGCCCGCGACGAGGCACTGCATCTCACCGGGACCCAGCACATGCTGAACCTGATGCGCAGCGGTCAGGATGACCCCGAGATGGCCGAGATCGCCCGCGAATGCGAGCAGGCCTGCTTCGATCTCTTCAAGGAAGCCGCCATTCAGGAGAAGGAGTGGGCCGAGTACCTGTTCCGTGATGGCTCCATGATCGGCCTGAACAAAGACATCCTCTGCCAATACGTGGAGTACATTACCAATCTGCGCATGAGCGCCGTGGGCCTGCAGCCAGCGTTTGCCGCCAAGCAGAACCCCATCCCCTGGATCAACACCTGGCTCTCCTCTGACAATGTGCAAGTCGCTCCGCAAGAGGTGGAGGTGAGCTCCTACCTGGTCGGCCAGATCGACAGCGAGGTAAGCCACGAAGACCTGGGCGACTTCGAGCTCTGATGAGTAGCGGCGCCCTCCCGAGTCTCGATGTGCAGGCCGTCATCGAAACCGACTCGACCCGGCTGGTGGTGAAGGGAGCAGAGACCCTGCTCGATACCTTGGAGCGCCACGGGGTCGAGGTGGAGTACCAGTGTCGCAGTGGCTATTGCGGCGCCTGCCGCACTCCCCTGCTGGCCGGCACCGTCCGCTACCTGCTGACGCCTCTGGCCTTTGTCGGTGCCGGTGAGTGTCTCCCCTGCTGCTGCCGGGCCGAGGGCACCATTCGGCTGGCGCTCGGGGAGCGCCAGTAAGCAAAAAAAGAGAGGGAGGCGCAGGCCTCCCTCTCTTTTTGCTTATGCCGTTACTGGGTCGAATCGAGATCCAGCACCAGTCCCTTCACGTCCGGGACACCGATCCCCAACATGGGCTTGCCCTTATCATCTTGGAATCCGACGCCATAGACGGTCAACGAGTCTTGCTGCTTCGCCAGATCGCGCAAGGCAAGCAGCCACGACCGCTCCAGGTTGGTCTCAACCAGCGAGGTATTGTCGTAATAGTCGAAGCGGCACTGCTGCAGGCCACTGAGCACAATACGATTTAACCCGCTCCCCGCCTGCCCGCGCCCTTCCAGACGGCAACCGGCATGGGGCAACGCCAGAGCCAGGTGCAATTCACCGCCATTGACGGTCGTCTCTGCACTGCTGAGCAGAGAGGCATTATCTCCCCCCTCATAAGTCCAGTGACGCGAATCCAGTGCCTGGGTCGGGTAGGGTTTCAGGGCAACCTTGCCGCTCCAACCGGCCACCAAGGATGATGAAGAGCCCGTGTTGCTATATGCGGTCTCGTGATCTGCGATCCACAGTGCTTCGCTCAGACCTTCAACCGCCACACTACCCCGGCTCAGGGGCGACCAGTCAAAATTGCGAATCTTGTCTCCCATATATAACTGGCTGCTATCAGGCTGCTCAAATCGTTCAACGACGTTGGAAATGGAGTTGGTGTAACGCCCACTCTCATCAGTAATCCGACCTGCACTACCAGTCAGTTGCAACAACGTTGCCTTGCTCTTATCGGCACTCTCCAGGGCGATCAGGCTGGTCCAGGGCTGTGCCTTCTCACCGGCCGGATAGACGATAGCGACTGAAAACTCAGGATCCAACGCCAGCGCCTTGTTGGCGCCATCGAGCAGATAGGGGGTATAAATACCGACCTCGGGCATGGCCATCGGCTGGGGCTTGGGTTGCGGGGCCGGAGAGCCGCCCTCAGAGCCACCACCGCCACAGGCAGAGAGCAGGGCCAGGGTGCTGGCCAGAATAGTAAACCTGAACTTCATCGTTGTTATCTCTTTGTTGTTTTATGAGCGGCAAGAGGATATCAATCAACTGATAAAAAACACACTCATCAGTTGTTACAACTCATTTCAACAACAAATACAAATAAATACTCCAGATAAAATCTAGTTCTCAGTATAAAGAAACAACAAATGACGCAATTCCTTCACCGGGCCAGCATCTTTATCCGGGCTAAAATAGCTATGCACTTTTTCAGATAAAAAAACGGCCAACACAGGTTGGCCGTTTTACTCTCGCTGGAAAAATCAAGATTTGGTCGTGAGCTTGCCCAGATCGGCGGTGATGTTGGCCGCCTCCTTGAGAAACTCATCCGGCGCCTCATAATCACTCGGCAGTTCATCGAGAGATTTCACCTGAGGCTTACCCATGCGCTTGAGACGCTCGTTGGTGCGCACCAGCGCCAACGCATCCTGCTTCTCTTGCTCGGCACGACGCTCAGCCTCATTGAGGGAGACGGATTTTTTGTCCTTCTCGCGCTTGTATTCGGCAATATCCTGCTCCACATAGGCAAACTCGGGATCGCTGGCAACCCGTTTCTCGTAGGCCTGCTTGAGGGTGGGCAACTGCGCCGTGAAGTTGCCCACCCGTTGGTAGCTGGCCGACGCAATCTTGTCCCACGGCAGGGCGTTGGGCTCCTGGCTCTCCCCCGTCTCCTCATGAGGAATGGCGGTCGGGAAGGCGATATCGGGCACGACGCCCTTGTTCTGGGTGCTGCCACCATCGATGCGGTAGAACTTGGCAATGGTGTACTGCACATGCCCCAGAGGCTCGTCGTAGAAGTCATACACCTTGGCCAGACTGCGGTGCTGCTGCACAGTTCCTTTGCCGAAGGAGTTTTCTCCTATGATGAGGGCCCGGCCGTAGTCTTGCATGGCAGCGGCAAAGATCTCGGAGGCAGAGGCACTGTAACGGTCGATCAATACCGTCATGGGGCCCCCGTAATAGACCTGACCGTCGTCGTCGCCGTTGACGGTGACCCGCCCCATGTGATCGCGGATTTGAACCACAGGACCTGCGGTGATGAAGAGCCCGGTCAGGGCAGAGGCTTCCGTCAGGGCTCCGCCCCCGTTACCACGCAGATCGACCACCAGGCCGTCGATCTTCTTCTTGTTGAGACTGGCCAGCTCCTTGATCACATCCTCGTGCAGATTGACATAGAAACTCGGGATTTCGAGCACCCCGATCTTCTTGCCCTCGGCCATCACCACCTTGGATTTGGCGGCGCGATCCTCGAGACGAACCTTGTCGCGCACCAGCTCGATCACCTCTGTCTTGGCGGTGGCACCCTTGCCACGCTGGATCTCGAGGCGCACCTTGCTGCCCTTGGGGCCCTTGATAAGGTCGACCACCTCATCGAGACGCCAGCCGATCACATCGACAATCTTGCCGTCGGCCTGGCCCACACCGGTGATCTTGTCATCGGGCTTGAGCTGGTTGGAATTGGCGGCGGGACCACCGGGCACCAGGGAGCGGATCACGGTGAAATCATCTTCGGCCTGCAGCACGGCACCTATCCCCTCGAGGGAGAGGTTCATCTCGGAGTTGAAACGATCGGCATTGCGGGGCGAGAGATAACTGGTGTGAGGTTCGATGGCGCGAGCAAAGGAGTTCATGAAGAGCTGAAAGACATCCTCGCTCTCGGTCTGGGACATACGCTTGATGGCATTGTTGTAACGCTTGGCGAGCAACTCCTTGATCTCGGGCCACTCCTTGCCGGAGAGCTTGAGACTCAGGGCATCGTACTTGACCCGCTGGCGCCACAACTCGTTGAGTTCACCCTCACTCTTTGGCCAGGAGGCGCCTTCCCTGTCGAAGAGATACTCATCCTTCTGGGTGAAATCGAAGGGAGTATCGAGCAGTGTCAGGGCATATTCGTATCGCTCATAGCGCCGCTGCTGACTCAGGTTGAACATGTCATAGGCAGGGTCGAGACGACCACGCTCCAGATCCTTGTCAAACCCCTTGCGGTACTTCTCAAAACGCTGGATGTCGGAGGCCAGAAACAGATTGCGGCTGTAATCGAGCGCCTCTAAATACTTGTCAAAGATCTCGGCTGAGAAGGCCGCATCCAGCTTGAATTGCTTGTAGTGGGAACGGGTGAACAGATTAGTGATCCGCTTGCTCGCCGTGGCGTGCTGGCTCTCTTGGCTAAGAACCGGGAGCTCACTCTCTTTCAGTACCGGCTCGACGGCCTGGGCGAGCCCGGCGATGGCCAGGCTCCAGGCGATGAGAGAATAACGAATGACACCTTGCTTCAAAAAAGCCTCCTTAGAGGACCAGGTGTTCGAACTTGACGCGCATCATCATGCCGGTCTGCAGCTGAACCTGCACGTCATCCTTGGTGATTTCCTTGATGGTAGCGGCAACCGGAGACTTACCCAGCACAACCTTGACCCCCTGCTCGAGCTTGAGCTCGTCGGCTGAGACCTTGCGCGGTTGCGGACGACGGGGCTTCTTGGGCTTGTCGCTCTTGTTGGTGACACGACGGCTGGCAAAGACGCGATCCTTGCTCTCCTTGAGCGCCTGTTTGGCGTGCTCGACATGCTCCTCGGTCAGCAGCTCACCCGGATTGCCATCGAGATCGACACGGGCGATCCCCGCCTTGAGGCCATGCAGATAACGCCAACTGGAGGTGTACTGACGCAGAGCTGAACGCAGCAGGGTCTTGGAGACCTTGGGGTCATCGGCCAGGCGGGCAGCCAGGTCCTGGAAGATACCGATCTTGAGCGGCTTGGCCTCCCCTTCTGCGATGAAGCAGGCGGGAAACTTCTCGATCAGATAGGCAATGACCTCTTTACTGTTCTTCAGCTTTTCAGTGTTTTCCATGTATAACCTTGATTTATTAATTAGCAGGGGCTCGAGCCCGCAGAGACGACAAGGGCCCCATTATAGAGAGGTTGGGAGCGTTTGCGAACTCTCATGCAACCTTGAAGAGTTCGGCCTCGAGTAACGAGACGATTTTTTCCAGTCCTTCCTGGTCCTGCTCGTCGAAACGAGCGATGCGGGGACTGTCAACATCGAGCACGGCCACCACCTCGCCCCGGGCACGAACCGGGATCACCACCTCGGCATTACTGGCCGCATCACAGGCAATATGACCGGCGAACTGATGCACATCGCGAACCAGCTGGCTCGCGTTCTCGGCCACGGCACTGCCACAGACACCGCGACCGACCGGAATGCGCAGACAGGCCGGCTTGCCCTGGAAGGGGCCGAGCACCAGGGTCTCGCCTTTGAGCAGATAGAAGCCCACCCAGTTGATCTCTTCGAGCTCCAGGTTCAACAGGGCCGAGACATTGGCCATGTTGGCTATCATGTCCGGCTCCCCCTCGATCAGGGCCTTCACCTGCTGGCACAGGCGCTCATAGAAGCGGGATTTGTCACTTGCTACCACAGGGGCATACTCCTCATCAGTTAACCAACAAAACAATCATGTCGGGTGCATCATCAGCCGCCCGACGGGGCATTAACGGGTCACGGTGAAGGGGATCTTCAGCGGTCTCTCACCCTCAGTCTCCACCACCAGCTGCCACACCATGGCGGGCTCGGTGCAGGCACCGACCATGGCATCAACGACCCAGACACCCGCCTCTTGTCGGGGCTCGAGGGGAATGCGCCCCATAAACATATCCCGCCCTTCGACCCAGGCTTTGGCGGGCGCCTTCCCGAGACCATCGAGCCTGATCACGAAAGGACTCTCTGCCTTGATCGGCCGGGGTGAGGCGGTGGCGGTGAGCACCTTGTCTCCCTGGATCAGTCGGCAAGCGGCGTGCGACAGATCACAGATTTGAATATCCGTCGACGGCGATATTCCGGCGTCAGAAGCCTGCCACAGGGTCCGATAAGTGAAGGCTGCCATTAAAATTGCCAGCACGATCACAATTTGAATCAGCTTGGCCCGGGTTAATTTGCCCTGCATCGTAAAAAACGCCCCAAAGATGTCGAATAGATGTACTTTTCTTGATCGAAAACATGGTCTTTTGGCTCTGCCACACCTTGTGGCGGGGCTCAAATATATCACTGTTTATACTGTTATTTTACCTGTCACTTCATTATCATCATCACCGAGTTTTCATTTACCACCCTTTTGGATTTCGTTTTGCTAACAAGCGTTAACAAAACTCGATTCAAGGCGGCAAATGAAGCCACTTCTCCAAGGTTGCTAGCGGTCTTCGGACCACATATCTAGAACAACAGCATCGGAAGCGGAAAACAACGATGAGCCATACTACTACCCACCCTGAGTACAACTACACCGTTGTCCGTCAGTTCACCGTGATGACCATCATCTGGGGAATTGTCGGGATGACAGTAGGGGTACTGATTGCAGCCCAGCTGATCTGGCCTGCCCTCAACTTCGATACTCCCTGGTTGACCTACAGCCGCCTGCGCCCCCTGCACACCAACGCGGTGATCTTTGCATTCGGCGTCAGTGCCCTGATGGCCACCTCCTTCTATGTCGTGCAACGCACCTGCCAGGCTCGCCTGTTTGGTGGCCCGCTCGCCAGCTTCGTGTTCTGGGGCTGGCAGGCCATCATCCTCTCGGCCGCCATCACCCTGCCCCTGGGCATGACCGGTGGCAAGGAGTATGCCGAGCTGGAGTGGCCGATTGATATCGCGATTACCATCGTCTGGGTGGCTTATGCGATCGTCTTCTTCGGCACCATGATCAAGCGCACCACCTCTCACATCTATGTGGCGAACTGGTTCTTCGGTGCCTTCATCATCACGGTCGCCGTGCTGCACATCATCAACAGCATGTCGATCCCCCTGACCCTGACCAAGTCCTACTCCATGTACTCCGGCGCCATGGACGCCATGGTGCAGTGGTGGTACGGCCACAATGCGGTAGGTTTCCTGCTGACCGCGGGCTTCCTCGGCATGATGTACTACTTCGTGCCCAAGCAGGCGGGTCGCCCGGTCTACTCCTACCGTCTCTCCATCGTGCACTTCTGGGCGCTGATCTCCCTCTACATCTGGGCCGGTCCGCACCACCTGCACTACACTGCGCTGCCGGACTGGGCCCAGTCGCTGGGCATGGTGATGTCCCTGATCCTGTTCGTGCCCTCCTGGGGTGGCATGATCAACGGCATCATGACCCTGTCGGGCGCCTGGCACAAGCTGCGCTATGACCCTGTGCTGCGCTTCCTGATCGTCTCCCTCTCCTTCTACGGTATGTCCACCTTCGAAGGCCCCATGATGTCGATCAAGACGGTCAACGCCCTCTCCCACTACACCGACTGGACCGTAGGTCACGTTCACTCCGGTGCGTTGGGCTGGGTTGCCATGGTCTCCATCGGTTCCGTTTATCACCTGATCCCGAATCTGTTTGGCCAGGGCCGCATGTACAGCGTCAGCCTCATCAACACTCACTTCTGGCTGGCGACCGTCGGTACCGTGCTCTATATCGTCTCCATGTGGATTTCCGGTGTGATGCAGGGTCTGATGTGGCGTGCAGTCAACGACGACGGCACCCTGACCTACAGCTTCGTGGAAGCCTTGCAGGCCTCCTACCCCTTCTACTTCGTCCGCTTCCTGGGTGGTTGCTTCTTTGTGCTCGGCATGCTGCTGATGGCGTACAACGCCTATCGCACCATCACTGCGCCCAAGGGCTCCCTGGAGCCGATTGCCCAGCCGGCCTGATCTGAAGAGGTAACCCATGAGCAACAACAACCGTCACGAAATTTTTGAAAAGAACGTTCCCCTGCTGGCGCTGGGTATCGTCTTCGCTATCAGCCTGGGTGGTCTGGTCGAGATCACCCCCCTCTTCTTCCAGAAGCAGACCACTGAGCCGGTCGATGGCCTCAAGCCCTACACCGCCCTGCAGATGGAAGGCCGCGATATCTACATTCGCGAAGGGTGCAGCGTCTGCCACAGCCAGATGATCCGTCCGTTCCGCGCCGAGACCGAGCGCTATGGTCACTATTCGGTGGCCGGCGAGAGCGTCTGGGAGCACCCCTTCCTGTGGGGCTCCAAGCGTACCGGTCCGGATCTGGCCCGGGTCGGTGGCCGTTACTCCGATGACTGGCACCGTGCCCACCTGATCAACCCGCGCGATGTGGTGCCCGAGTCCAACATGCCCGCCTTCCCCTGGCTGGCCAAGAACGAGATCGATGGCGATCTGACCGGCAAGAAGCTGGCGCTGTTCCGGGATCACTTCGGTGTTCCCTACACGGATGCCGACATCGCCGGCGCCAAGGATGCGGTGAAGGGCAAGACAGAGCTCGATGCGCTGGTTGCCTATCTGCAGTCTATCGGCACCGCCCTCAAATAAGGAGCAATGGATATGGATTACGGCACCTTTCGCGGACTCTATACCCTGCTGCTGCTGGCCATCATGATCGGTATTGCCGTCTGGGCCTACAGCAAGCGCCGCAAGGCCGCCTTTGACGAGGCTGCCAACCTGATCTTTGCCGACGAGCAAAACAGTGCCGATAACAAGAACGCAGGAGCGAAGCAATAATGAGCACTCTGTTGAGTATTTTTGTCACCGTCATCACCTTGGGGACCATACTGGGCTGCTTTGCCCTGCTCTGGTGGTGTCTGAAGGACAAGATGGGGGTTGAAGAGGGTCAGCCCATGGGCCACGCCTTCGACGGCATCGAAGAGATCAACAACCCGCTGCCCAAGTGGTGGACCTATCTCTTCATCATCATGATCGTCTTCGGTCTGGTCTATCTGGCCTCCTACCCGGGCCTGGGTAACTGGAAGGGTCTGCTGGGCTGGCAGAGCTCCAACCAGGACATCCGCTCCCTGGCGGACTCCAAGGCGGCCACTGCCTCGGCCCAGGAGCAGGGGCGTGTGGTGCAGTATGACCGTGAACATGCCAAGGCTGACGAGCTCTACGGCGCCAAGTTCCGCGAACTGACCTACAGCGCCGATGGCAAGACCTACAAGGCCATCGAGGAGATCGCCAAGGATCCGGAGGCCCTCAAGGTAGGCCAGCGTCTGTTCCTGCAAAACTGCGC
Source organism: Aeromonas sp. R6-2 (assembly GCF_040908155.1). Lineage (NCBI taxonomy): Bacteria > Pseudomonadati > Pseudomonadota > Gammaproteobacteria > Aeromonadales > Aeromonadaceae > Aeromonas > Aeromonas sp. R6-2. Next base: position 22,479 of record NZ_JBFODE010000032.1, read on the forward strand.
CCTGTGCCACGGCTCCGATGCGCGCGGCGGCAAGGGCTTCCCCAACCTCACCGACGGTGAGTGGCAGTGGGGCGGCAAGCCGGATCAGATCAAGACCACCATCATGAACGGCCGCCATGCCGCCATGCCGGCCTGGGGTGAGACCCTGGGCAAGGATGGGGTCAAGGAGGTCACTGCCTATGTGCTGAGCCTCTCCGGCCGTACCGTGGATCCGGTCATGGCGCGCAAGGGACAGGCCCGCTTCGCCATGTGTGCTGCCTGTCACGGTGCCGAAGGCAAGGGCGGTGAGGCCTTCGGGGCTCCCGATCTGACCAACACCACCTGGCTCTACGGTGGCTCTCGCCAGACCGTCGAGGAGACCATTACCCATGGTCGTCAGGGTGTGATGCCGGCATGGAAAGATGTGCTGGGTGAAGACAAGGTGCATCTGCTTGCCTCCTACGTCTACAGCCTCTCCCATCAGCAGTAAAGCGTGACAACGCTTTGAGTAATCAGCAAAAAGCCTCGACTCTTCGAGGCTTTTTGTTATCTTGTGTTGGTATTTTTAACCCGCTCAGTTAACCATTCGTTTCACGGTAGTAGCATCATGTCCCAACCCTGGTATCGTCAGTTCTGGCCCTGGTTTCTCATAACCCTTCCCCTCTGCGCCGTCGTCGCCAGCGTCTATACGGCCATCATCGCCAGTCGTGGTGGCGTCAATCTGGTGGCCGAGGACTATTACAAGCAGGGCAAGGAAATCAACCAGGATCTCAGCAAGTTTCACCGCTCCGAAACCCTGGGACTCACCTTCGATCTGCGGGTCGAGGGCAACACCCTCACGGTGCGTAAACTGACCGGAGATATCCCCAACCAGGCCCTCTTTCTCTCTCTGTTTCACCCTACTCTGCCGGGCCATGACAGCGAGCATCTTCTGACGGCCGATGCCAGCGGCACCTATCGCCTGGTGCTCGATCAACCCCTCACCGGCAAGTGGCAGGTACGCCTCGACGCCTTTAACCACGAGTGGCGCCTGCAAGAGACCATTCGTCTGCCGCTGCCCCATGGTCAGGTGCTCGACCCCAAGGGGCGTTGAGATGAGTGACTGCTTTCATTGTGGTGAGCCGGTTGGCACCGCCGATTACGCCCTCGAAATAAAAGGGATCAAACAACCCTTCTGCTGCCCCGGCTGTCAGGCGGTGGCCGAGACCATACTCGGCAGCGGTCTGGCCAGTTATTACGAGCATCGCACCGCCCCCGGCGCCAAAGGGGATCTGGTGCCCGAAGAGCTGCTGGCCATGGCCAACTACGATCTGGCCGAGGTACAGCAGGAGTTTGTCACCGAACAGGGTGCCGAGCGGGAGATCCAGCTCACGGTCGAGGGGCTGACCTGCGCCGCCTGTGCCTGGCTCATCGAACGCCACCTCTTCACCCTGCCCGGCCTGCGCTACATCAACGTCAATACCACCACCCACAGAGCCAGGGTGCGTTGGGATCCCGAGCAACTCTCCTTAAGCGATCTGCTCAAAGGTTTTGCCGCCGTCGGCTATCGGGCCTACCCCTTCCAGACCCACAGCCAGGAGGCTCTCTACGCCAAGGAGGTGAAGAGCTATCTCTACCGCATGGGGCTCGCCGGTCTTGGCTCCATGCAGGTGATGATGTGCTCGGTCGCCCTCTACATGGATCTCTTTGTGAGTGTGGAGCAGGAGTTTATCGTCTACTTCCAGTGGATCAGCCTGCTGCTCTCCACTCCCATCATGCTCTACTCGGCCCAGCCCTTCTACGTGAACGCCTGGCGCAGTCTGCGCCAGGGTCATCTGTCGATGGATGTGTCTGTCTCACTGGCGCTGATCGGTGCCTTTATCGCCTCTATCTGGGCCACCGTCTTCAATACGGGTGAGGTCTATTACGACTCCATCACCATGTTCGTCTTCTTTCTGCTGCTGGGCCGGTTGCTCGAGCTGCGGGCCCGTCGCAAAGCCTCGGAGTCGAGCTCCAACCTGGCTCGCATGATCCCGGTCATGGCTACCCTGGTTGAGGCGCAGGGAGAGCGGCTGGTCGCCGCCAAGACCCTGAAGGTTGGCGATCAAATCCGGGTTCTGGCCGGCGCCACCCTCCCCGCCGACGGCATCGTTCTGGAAGGGCGCGCCAGTATCGATGAATCCATGCTCACCGGTGAGCCCCTCCCCGAGGTGCGCCAGGTGGGTGATCAGGTCTTCGCGGGGACCATCAACAGCGACAGCCCATTGCTGCTTCGGGTCTCCCACCCGATGAGCGAGTCGCGCATCGCCCAGATCATGCGCCTGCAAGACAGCGCACTGGACGAAAAGCCCGCCCTGGCCCTGATGGCGGATGTCATCTCCCGCTACTTCATTCTGGTGCTGCTGCTGATCGCCGCCGCCGTTTGGCTCTTCTGGCACTTCCATGCCCCCGAAAAGGCCTTCTGGGTCACCCTCTCGGTGCTGGTGGCCACCTGCCCCTGCGCCCTCTCGCTGGCCACCCCCACCGCCCTCACCACCGCCACGGCGCGGCTAACCCGAAGCGGGATCTTGTTGCGCCGCGGCCATGTGCTCGATGTGCTGACCCAGGCCAACCGGGTGGTACTCGACAAGACAGGCACCCTCACCACGGGGGAAATCCGCCTCAAGCGGATTCAGGCCATGGAGGGGCAAGATGGACACTACCTGCAGCGGATCGCCGCCGCCCTGGAGTCCCGCTCCGAACACCCCATCGCCCGGGCCTTCCGACTCGGGGAGGTGCTGCTCCCGGTCAGCGACTATCGCCTCGAGATAGGTTGTGGCGTCGCAGGAAACATAGATGGCAAAGCATATCGTCTCGGCAGCGCCCAATGGCTCAAGGCCCCCACCGACTTTGAGCAGGGTCTGAGCATATGGCTCGAGGAGGAGGGACTACTGGTGGCCCGCTTCGAGCTCGAAGATACCCTGCGTCCCGATGCCCCTGCTCTCATCCTCGCCCTGCAACAGGCCGGCCTCGCCGTTACGATGCTGACCGGCGACAGCTCCGTCCAGGCCGAGCGCGTCGCGGCCGAGCTCGGCATCGATGAACTGGTCAAGGGGGTCACCCCGGATGGCAAGCTGGACTACCTCAAGGCACGCGAGCGCAAGGGGGATGTCAGCATCATGGTCGGTGACGGGGTCAACGATGCCCCTGTGTTGGCCGGTGCCCATGCCTCCTTTGCCATGGCCGGCGGCACGGATCTGGCCAAAAACAGCGCCGATGCCATCCTGCTTGGCGATGACCTGTGCAAGCTGCTGGAGGCTCGTCGCCTGGCACGCCATACCCGGCGCATCATCAGGCAGAACTTTGCCTGGTCCCTGGGGTACAATCTGCTGGTGCTGCCGCTGGCAGCCAGTGGCTGGCTGCCCCCCTATCTGGCCGCGGCCGGCATGTCACTGAGCTCCCTCATCGTGGTGAGCAACTCCATGAGGCTCAACAAGCTATGAATATCGTCTTCGTCCTGATCCCGATCGCCATCCTGTTTGTCGTCATCGCCGCCCTGGTCTTCTTCTGGGCCATCCGCTCGGAGCAGTTCGAGGATCTCGACCGGCAGGGCTCCAGCATCCTCTTTGACGAGCAGACCCCGGATCAGAAGGGCGAACATGAGCGCCAACCTTGATCTGCTGGGAGCCCTGCTGATGGGCCTGGCGGGCAGCAGCCACTGCTTTGCCATGTGTGGCGGCGTCTCTGCCGCCCTCTCCATGGCCATTCCCCCCGCCCATCAACGCCCCCTCGGCCGCCTCACCTACCTTATCTGTTACAACCTGGGTCGCATCCTCAGCTACATGCTGGCCGGTGCCCTGGTGGGGGGACTGTTCGCCTCGGTGGCGGGGCTCGGCCAGGGAAAACACGCCCTGGCCTGGCTGCAGCTGTTTGCCGCCCTCATGATGATCGCGGTCGGACTCTATCTGGCAGGCTGGTGGCAAGGGGTGCTGCGCATCGAGCAGTTGGGTGCCCGGCTGTGGCCCCATATCAGTCCCCTCGCCAATCGCTGCCTCCCCCTGCAACGACCGCTGGCCGCCCTCCCCTTCGGCATGATCTGGGGTTGGCTCCCCTGCGGCATGGTCTACTCCATGCTGACCTGGAGTGCCGCCTCCGGCAGTGCCGGCGCCGGGGCCTTGCTGATGCTCAGCTTTGGCCTGGGTACCCTGCCAACCCTGTTTGCCCTGGGGGGATTGGCAGATCGCCTGCGTTACTGGTTGACCCGACGGGAGCTGCGTCTGGCGGGGGGGTTACTGCTGCTGCTGCTCGGTACTCACACCCTCTGGATCGCCATCAGGCTACTTTGAGACTCTATCCAACTGGCGGTAGTTGATGGTAAACTCTTTGACATAAATCAATTCTTTCGAAGCGCCTTATGATTCCGGAAAAGAAAACGGGTAGACGCATACAGAGTGGCGGTTGTGCCATTCACTGCCAGGATTGCAGCATCAGTCAGCTCTGTATCCCCTTCTCCCTCAACGAGAGTGAGCTGGATCTGCTCGACAGCATCATCGAACGCAAAAAGCCCATCCAGAAGGGTGAAGAGCTGTTCAAGGCAGGTGATGAACTCAAGTCTCTCTACGCCATCCGCTCCGGTACCATCAAGTCCTATACCATCACTGAACAGGGTGATGAGCAGATCACCGCCTTCCATCTGGCCGGTGATCTGGTCGGCTTCGACGCCATCAGCAGGCAGAACCATCCCTCCTTCGCCCAGGCGCTGGAGACCTCCATGGTGTGCGAGATCCCCTACGACGTACTCGACGAGCTCTCCGGCAAGATGCCCAAGCTGCGCCAGCAGATCATGCGTCTGATGAGCACCGAGATCATGGGCGATCAAGAGATGATCCTGCTGCTCTCCAAGAAAAATGCCGAGGAGCGCCTCGCCGCCTTCCTCTATAGCCTCTCCGAGCGTTTCTCCGAGCGCGGCTTCTCCGCCAAGGAGTTCCGTCTCTCCATGACCCGGGGCGATATCGGCAACTATCTCGGTCTCACCGTCGAGACCATCAGCCGTCTGCTCGGTCGTTTCCAGAAGACCGGCCTCATCAGTGTCAAAGGCAAGTACATCACTGTGCTGGATCAGGCGGCCCTCGCCGTCATGGCCGGCAACACCAAACCCAGCTGCGGTTAATCAAAACCTGGGCCGGAATGCATCCCAAAGGGTGATCCGGCCCACGGCCTTTCCCTCCCGTCTGATCTAACCTTGTAGGTAGCAAGGTAATGATTCTTATGGCCCCAACTGGATGGGCCGGGGAGGAAAAATGGACAAGTACCGCAAGATCCTGGTGGTCATCAATCCGGAGCTGGAGCAGCAGGTAGCCCTGGAGCGCGCCGTGCGGGTCGCCCGCCTCGAGAAAGAGGCCGAGCTGACTCTGCTGCTTCCCATCTACGACTTTTCCTACGAGATGACCTCCATGCTCTCGGCCGATGAGCGCAAAGAGATGCAGGAGGGGGTCATTGCCCAGCGCAGTGACTGGCTCGACAAGCTGCTCGAGCCCTATCGCGCCGAAGGGCTCAACATTGCGGTCAAGGTGGTCTGGCACAGCCGCCCCTTCGAGAGCATCCTGCAAGAGGTGTTGACCGGCGCCCATGATCTGGTGGTCAAAGCCACTCACAGGCACAGCTTTCTGCAGACCTTTATCTTCACCCCGACCGACTGGCATCTGCTACGCAAATGCCCTTGCCCCATCCTGCTGGTAAAGGAGGGGCAATGGGTGCGAGGCGGCAACATCATCGCCGCCATCAACTGCTCGAGTGACGATCAGGATCAGCAAAAACTCAACGATCGCATCACCGCTGAGGCCCTCGAGGTCGCCGAGCTGCTCGATGCCAGCCTCTATCTGGTCAACACCTATCCGGGCACTCCGGTCAATATCGCCATCGAGCTTCCCGAGTTCGATCCCAAGGCCTACAACGACGCCATTCGCCAGCATCACGAGAAGCTGCTGCGCCAGCATGCCGAGCGTTATGGCATCAACGAGGCCTGGACCCGGGTCGAGGAGGGGCTGCCGGAAGAGGTGCTGCCCGAGATGGCCAACCGACTCGACGCCACCCTGATGATCATGGGGTGCGTCGGACGCACCGGGCTCTCGGCGGCCCTGCTCGGCAACACGGCCGAGCAGGTGGTCGATCAACTCGATTGTGACATGCTGATCCTCAAGCCCGAGGGCTATGTCTGCCCGGTGGATGCGCGGCGCAAGGGTTAACTTGCCCTGACCCGGGACACGGCTATAATACCCGCCTGTTTTTGTCCCGGGTTTTCGATGTCATGCAAGAAGAGCTTAACGCCAAAGAGAAGTACAACTTTAACAAGCTGCAAAAACGCCTGCGCCGCAACGTGGGCCAGGCCATCGCCGACTTCAACATGATTGAAGAGGGCGATCGGGTCATGGTGTGCCTCTCCGGTGGTAAGGACAGCTTCGGCATGCTCGACATCCTGATGAACCTGCAGCAAAGCGCCCCCATCCATTTCGATCTGGTGGCAGTCAACCTGGATCAGAAGCAGCCCGGCTTCCCCGAGCATGTGCTGCCCGAGTACCTCAATACCCTCGGCATCGAGTACAAGATCGTTCAGGAAGACACCTACTCCATCGTCAAGGAGAAGATCCCCGAGGGCAAGACCACCTGCTCCCTCTGCTCCCGTCTGCGCCGCGGTATCCTCTATCGTACCGCCCAGGAGCTCGGCTGCACCAAAATCGCGTTGGGCCACCACCGCGACGACATCCTCGAGACCCTGTTCCTCAACATGTTCTACGGCGGCAAGCTCAAATCCATGCCGCCCAAGCTGGTCAGCGATGATGGCAAGAACGTGGTGATCCGCCCCCTGGCCTACTGCAAGGAGAAGGATCTGGTTCGCTACGCCGAGATCAAGGCCTTCCCCATCATTCCCTGCAACCTGTGCGGCTCCCAGGAGAACCTGCAACGCAAGGCCATCAAGCAGATGATGCAGGAGTGGGATCGCCGCTTCCCGGGTCGCCTCGAAACCATGTTCACCGCCATTCAGGATGTGATCCCGAGCCATCTGCTCGATCACAAGCTGTTTGATTTCAAGAGCATCAACCGTGACTCCGGTATCATAGACGGGGGGGACAAAGCCTTCGATCCGCCCGAGCTGCCCGCCTCTCCCCTGCTCGACATCGAGGGGATGGAGATGCTGGACGTCATCGAGGTGCGTTAAGTCCAATGAAAAAGGAGCCGCCATGGCTCCTTTTTCGTATCCGTCAGCCTCACTGGCCAAGCCAGGGAGTCACCCTGATCGGGGGCGTCGCGAAGGCGAGGTGGCCCTCCCCCTTGAGGGTCTCGTCATCGATGGCCAGGCGTCCCTGCTGCCAGAGGAGCAGACGCTCTCCCTCTTTTCCGTCGAGGGCGACCTGACCCCTGGGCTCTGCCATCTCCAGGTGCACCCCGCGCATGGGGGGCAGGAAGTGCTTGCCTATCATGCCGGCCATCTTGTCGAGCAGGCGCTGCATATCCAGGCGAGCGATCTCAAGCGTGCCTAATGTCACCACTCCGGGGGGCAGATCGGCCATCACCTGTACCGACATGCTGCAATCTTGGCCCTCTTTCTCCATCTCCAGCACGACCTTGGCCTTGTCGAGATTAAGATCCGGATCGAAGGGAAGACGCAGCTCCCCGTCAGGGGTGACGGTGGCCGGCTCATGCCGATCCAGGGTCTCGACGCTGGCGCTGCGAATGAGGCAGCGTTGGCCACTTTGTGACTCGGTCAGATAGAAGCCCAGGCGCGCCAAACCAAACTCGCCCTTGGCAAAGGTCTTCATCTGGCTATAAAACTCGCTGTAGCCAAGCTCCAGGGGTACGGCGCCGACACTGCCCGCCAGCAGCAATAACCCCATCCATGGTGCCTTCATCGTCTCTCCTTATGCGTTGAAATGGTCCGGGGATGCGGGTTTCTCGGTCACTTCGACCCCAATCCCGCAGAGATCCCGATAGAGGATCCCCTTGATGTTGTAATAGAGCGGTGCCACCCAGATAAGCCCCAGACCCATAGGGATCAGGGCCAGGAAGAAGAGCACAAACATGATCCCGTGAAGCAGCAGCAGGGTCGGCAACCCGCGAATGAAGAGACGCAGGGAGAGCAAGATGGCCTGCAGGGGCGATACGCCCCGCTCCAGCACCAGGGGAACGCTGAAGATCAGTCCCATGCCGAGTAAAACAGAGGGGACCAGGGCCAGGGTAACGGGTAACCCCAGGACGGCGAAGAGGGGGCCGAACAGGCTGGTACACAGGGTCGAGAGCAGGGAGAGAGAGCCGAGGCGCACAAAGTGGCGGAAGAAATCAAACACCTGTCCGGCCCGGGCGCGGACCCCGAGAGACTGCTGCAGACCCAACATGTCGAGGGCGGAGGTCATGGGGGAGATCAGCACAGTGATAAGCAGGCTCAGCAGCAGGGTCAGGTCCTGCTCCTCATCCCCTGCCAGGTGGGGCGCCACCATGACCTGGGTCAACAACAACCAGATGGCGACGACGCCGGCGATGGCCAGCAGGAGCCCAAAGCCGTGGACCCGGGTCTGGGTCCACCCCTCCTGCAGGATCCCTCTGATATCCAGGCGATAACCCTGGGTCAGGGAGCGCTCCATGTCACCCCCGATACGAATTCTGTTACTCACGTGATGGTCCAACTGACTTGCATGACGACATGGCTCAAGCGCCGCATTATAGCCTGAATGTCGACGGGGTCAGCCTTTTCCCCGCTAAACGGTGGCAGAATATGCCCCCCGTAGGGGAAAAGGCTTTAATTTCAAGGGGGGGGGCCCTAAAATGCGCGCTTCTTTTCCATTGATGGCCACCGGCTGGGGTGAGACTGCGTAGATGACAAACAACACCAGGACTATCGTTTCGCTGACGGGGATCAGCAAGGGGTATGGCGGAAAACCCGTCATTGAAGGCTTGGATCTGGCGATCATGGACGGCGAGTTTCTCACGCTGCTCGGTCCCTCCGGATGCGGTAAAACGACAGTGCTCAGGATGCTCGCCGGACTCGAATCGGTCGATGAAGGGCGCATCCTGCTGGGTGATGATGACATCACGGAGATCCCGGCCGAGCATAGACACATCAACACCGTCTTCCAGAGCTATGCACTCTTCCCGCACATGACGGTGTTCGACAACGTCGCCTTCGGCCTGCAGATGCAGGGGATTGAAAAGGGCGAGGTGCAACACCGGGTTCACGAAGCCCTCACCATGGTTCAGCTCGAGGCCCTGGCCGACCGCAAACCGGATCAGCTCTCCGGCGGGCAGCAACAGCGGGTGGCCATTGCCCGGGCCGTGGTCAACCGCCCGCGGGTATTGCTGCTTGACGAGTCCCTCTCGGCCCTCGACTACAAGCTGCGCAAACAGATGCAGAGCGAGCTCAAGGCGCTGCAGCGGCGCCTCGGCATCACCTTCGTCTTCGTGACCCACGATCAGGAGGAGGCCCTCTCCATGTCCGATCGCATCGTGGTGATGGACGGCGGACGCATAGTCCAGAGCGGTACCCCGCGCGACATCTACGAGACCCCCGCCAACCTCTTCGTCGCCCGCTTTATCGGCGAGATCAACGTGATGGAGGGGGAGCTCATCGCCCACCAGGAGGGGGATATCTGGCTGGCCCGGGTCGAAGGACGCGAATGCCGCATCCACTCCGCCCTCCCCTTCACACCGGGTCAGCGGGTGCTGGTACTGCTGCGACCGGAAGATCTGCGCATGGATGACTCCGGCGAGCGTGCCGACGGCCTGCCCGGCAAGATCCTGGATCGCAACTACAAGGGAGCCACCCTGGACTCTGTGGTCGAGCTCGACTCGGGCAAGCGCATACTGGTCTCTGAGTTCTTCGACGAGGATGACCCCGACTTTGACTATCGCCTCGGCCAGGATGTCGCCATCCACTGGGTCGATAGCTGGGAGGTGGTACTGCCCTATGAGCCGCACTGATCACCCGCACAGAAGCTTTGCCCACCACGGCTTTCGTAACGTGGCGATCGCCCTCATCCTGGGCTGGCTTACCCTGTTCGTGCTCTTTCCCAACCTGATGATCCTGGCGGTGAGCCTGCTTACCCGGGACGAGAGTCAGATGATTGCCCCTCTCTTTACCTTGGGCAACTACCTGCGGCTGCTCGATCCCCTCTACTGGCAGGTGATCCTTCACTCCCTCTGGTTGGCCATGGTCGCCACCCTCTGTTGCCTGCTGCTGGGCTATCCGTTTGCCTGGATAGTGTCGCGTCTGCCGGCGCGCTGGCGGCCCCTGCTGCTGTTTCTGGTGGTAGTGCCGTTTTGGACCAACTCCCTCATCCGTACTTATTCTCTCAAGGTGTTGATGGGTACCCGGGGACTCATCAACGGAGTGCTGCTCGATCTGGGCCTCATCGAACGACCGATACAGATGATGTACACCGAGTTCGCCGTCATCGTCGGTCTGGTCTATGTGCTGCTCCCCTTCATGATCCTGCCTCTCTATTCGGCCATGGAGAAGCTGGATCTGCGTCTGCTCGAGGCGGCCAGGGATCTGGGCGCCAACGGCTGGCAGCGCTTCCGGCACGTGGTGCTGCCCCTGACCCTGCCCGGCATAGTCGCCGGCTGCCTGCTGGTATTCCTGCCCGCCATGGGGATGTTCTATGTCTCCGATCTACTCGGCGGTGCCAAGCATTTGCTGATCGGCAATGTTATCAAGACGGCGTTTCTCAACACCCGTGACTGGCCCTTCGGCGCCGCCACCAGCGTCACCCTCACCCTCTTGATGGGGCTGCTGCTCTGGTGTTACTGGCGAGCCGGCAAGTTGCTTAGCAAACAGGAGGTGCTGGCATGATGCGTCTGCTCAAGGGGGGTTACCTCACCCTCATCTTTGCCTATCTCTATATTCCGATCCTGGTGCTGATCGGCAACTCCTTTAACCTCTCCAAATACGGGATCGACTGGCGCGGTTTCACCTGGCAGTGGTACGAGAAGCTGATCGCCAACGCCAGCCTGATGCAGGCGGCCCGCCACTCCATGGCCATCGCAGCCTTCTCGGCCAGCGCGGCAGTGATCATCGGCACCCTCACCGCCGTGGCCCTGTTTCGCTACCGCTTTCGCGGCAAGCCCTATGTGAGCGGCCTGCTGTTTGTGGTGATGATGTCCCCCGACATCGTCATGGCCATCTCCCTGCTCACCCTGTTCGTGCTGCTCGGGGTCAAGCTCGGCTTCTGGACCCTGCTCATCGCCCATATCACCTTCAGCCTGCCGTTTGTGGTGGTGACCGTCTATGCACGTCTGGTGGGGTTCGATGTACGCATGCTCGAGGCGGCCCGGGATCTGGGCGCCGGCGAGTGGGTGATCTTTCGGCGCATTCTGCTGCCACTGGCCATGCCCGCCATTGCCGCCGGCTGGCTGTTGGCGTTTACCCTGTCCCTCGACGATGTGGTGATCAGCTCCTTTGTCACCGGACCCGCCTACGAGATCCTGCCCCTCAAGATCTACTCCATGGTCAAGGTGGGGGTCTCCCCCGAGGTGAACGCCCTGGCGACCCTGATGCTCGGTTTCTCCCTGGCCCTGGTGCTGCTCGCCCAGTGGCTGCTACGCCGCAAATAAGCCGTCGCCCGGACGGGCGACTTTTTTGACAGCGGGCCTGCATGGCCCCAAACCCCGCAAGGAGTTTTGCGATGACGCACAGCGCTTTCAAAAAAGCGACCACCCTCGCCGCCACCCTGGCACTGGGGGCCACCCTGGTGAGCCAGCCGGTGCTGGCCGAAGAGAAGGTGGTCTACTTCTATAACTGGTCCGAGTATGTGCCCGACGGTCTGCTCGAGCAGTTCCAGAAAGAGACCGGGATCAAGGTGATTTACTCCACCTATGAGTCTAACGAGACCCTCTACGCCAAGCTCAAGACCCACCCGCAAGGGTATGATGTGGTGGTGCCCAGCACCTACTTCGTGGCCAAGATGGCCAAGGAGGGGATGCTCCAGCCTCTGGACAAGGGGCTGTTGCCCAATATCAAGCACCTGGATCCGACCCTGCTCAACCATGAGTACGATCCCGAGAATCGCTACTCGGTCCCCTACATCTGGGGCGCCACCGGTATCGGTCGCAACAGCGACGTCATCCTTCAGCCAGTGACCAGCTGGAAACAGTTGTGGGCCCCCGAGTGGAAGGAGAGCCTGCTGCTGATGGACGATGCGCGCGAGGTGTTCCACATCGCCCTGGTGCAGCTTGGCCACAATCCCAATACCCGGGATCCGGCCCAGATCAAGGAGGCCTTCGACTACCTGAAGCAGCTGATGCCCAACGTCAAGGCATTCAACTCCGATAACCCGGCCGATCCCTACATCGCCGGTGAGGTGAACCTCGGCATGCTCTGGAACGGCTCTGCCTATGGTGCCCAGAAGGAGTACCCCGGCATCACCTATACCTGGCCGAGCGAGGGTGCCATCCTCTGGATGGATAACCTGGCCATCACCGCCAAGGCCAAGCACGTAAGCGAGGCCCATGCGCTCATCAACTTCCTGATGCGCCCGGATGTGGCCGCCAAGGTGGCCGAGGCGATCGGCTATCCCACCCCGGTCAAGGATGCCCTGCCCCTGCTCAAGCCCGAGTTCAGGGACAACCCCATGATCTTCCCCGGCGACGAGATCAAGCAGAAGGGGCACTTCCAGTCCGATGTTGGCGAAGCCTCGGTGCTCTACGAGCAGTACTTCCAGCAGCTCAAGGCCATGGTGGCCAACGCGGGTTAACAAAAAGGGCGCCATCGGCGCCCTTTTTCACGGTCAGCTCCTGGCCTTGTCCAGGATCTGCTCGAGGAAACGGCCCACCTCGTGGCCATGGTGCTCCAGCATCTTGGGGAACATGGAGATGGGGGTCATGCCCGGGAAGGTGTTGATCTCGTTGAGCAGGATCTCCCCCTCCTCGGTCAGGAAGAAGTCGACCCGGGAGAGGTGAGTCAGGCCAAGCTGGCGGAAGGCCTTGAGCGCATAGGCGCGGATGGTCTCGATCTGCTGATCGCTGAGCCCCTCGGCTCGCAGGCTGGTGGTGGTATGGCTGGTGCTGCTGTACTTCTCTTCATAAGAGTAGAAATGGTCGGTCGGGGCGCAGATCTCCCCCGGCACGGTCGCAACCAGCTCATCCCCGTATTGGTAGACGGCCACCTCCAGCTCGCGAGGCTTGACCGCCTTCTCCAGCAATACCTGATCCGAGTAACCGAAGGCACCGTCGATGGCAGCGGCCAGGGACGCCTCGTCGACCACCTTGTAGCAACCCACCGAAGAGCCCTGACAGGCGGCCTTGACGAAGAGGGAACCCCACTCGGCCAGGGCTGCTCGGGCCTCTTCCAGGCTCTGGGCACTGTTTTCGGTCAGGAAGCGGTACGGGGTGTTGGGGATACCGAGGGCCGTCAGCCACAGCTTGGTGGTGATCTTGTTAAAGCAGATCTTGCTCGCCTCGGCACCGCACCCCAGATAGGGCAAGCCGGCCAGCTCGAGGAAGGATTGCAGATCGCCGGTCTCACCCGGATAGCCGTGGATGCAGGGGACCACGAAGTCGACCGGACGCGCGACGCTGGCAAAGGAGAGCAGGCGATCGAGCCCCAGCTTGCACTCGCGTCCGTCGGCGGAGATCCAGCGATCTTTGAGCATCTCGACCCGGGTCACCTCGACCCCGGGCAGAGCCGTGAGCTTGCTCTCCAGATAGTTGGCACTGACGAGGGAGACTTGGTGCTCGGCGCCACCGCCACCGCACAGCAGCAATACATGCATGTTTTTCATCGTTCGCGATCCCTTTGGGAGAAGTGGCCGGGGCTGCAATCGGCCACCGGCGCAAGATGGGGGGCAGTGTAGCAAGGTCGGCAAAGGCTTGTCAGCCCACAGAGCCCTGTTCGTCCATGCGCTCAGCGCGGGGGATCGAGTCGCCCCACCCCATGACCGTTCACCCTGAACCAGCCGGCGATGCTGAATCGCTCGGCCCGGGCCGGCAACACCTCGTGGGGAAAGGTCTCGGAGAGAAAGACCACCAAGCGTCCCGCCCGGGGGGCGATGTCCGTCAGAAACTGTTCGTCATCCCCATAGAGACGCAGAAGACCACCGTCGGCCTCCTGCCACCCCTCATTGAGGTAGCAGACCGTGGTGAGACGGCGATTGGAGCGTCCGGCGAAGGCATCCCGATGGCGTCCGTAGAAGTCCCCCTCCCGATAGCGGGCGAAGTGGGCCTCGTAATCGAAGAGCCCCAACATAAGTTCTCGATTGGCACAGAGGCGAAGTTGCTCCATCATACCCAGGTAGTCGGCGACCGGGGCCCCGAGCGATGCATCGAGCCAGTGGATCTGGTCGCGACGTACCTCGCTGTTGGTCTGGTGCAAGGCGGCGCGGCCTATGCCTGCCGGTTGCCATACCTCGGGGAGTGCGTCACATAATCCGGCCACCAGAGCCGGCTCGAGAAAATCATCCACCACTACCCAGCCCCGGGCAGCGATGGCATCCATGAGAGGAAGAAGATCCAAGATGTCGAATCCATTGAGAGAGGAGTGCGCATTCCAGCGCCCCCAAGGCAGGATGACAAACCATTCTTCTTCTCTTCACCAGCTTGTTTAGTCATGTAAAAGGGAGTTGAACCATGCCTCATATCAGCGAATTCGAACTGACCGCCCTCGACGGCACCCCCTTCCCCGCAGAGAGCCTCGATGGCAAGGTGGTGCTGCTGGTCAATGTGGCCAGCCGCTGCGGCTTTACCCCTCAATACCGGGATCTCGAGTCCCTATGGCAACGTTTCCGGGATAAGGGACTGGTGGTACTCGGTTTTCCGTGCAACCAGTTTGGTCAGCAGGAGCCCGGCGACGCCGAGGAGATCGCCGAGTTCTGCTCCACCACCTATCCGGTCAGCTTTCCCCTGCTGGCCAAGGGTGACGTGAATGGCCCCGATGCCCACCCCCTCTACGAGTGGGCCAAGCAGCGCTGCCCCGGGCTGCTGGGGCTGGAGGCCATCAAGTGGAACTTCACCAAGTTTCTGTTCGACCGCGAAGGGGAGCCGGTGGCCCGCTACGCCCCCACCACCAAGCCCGAGAGCCTGCTCCCCGATATCGAGACCCTGCTGGCTCAGGGCGAGTAGAGGCTTGCCTCGCCTTCTGCTATAGTTCGCCCCCCTGAACTGTGATGTGCCGGCACCCGGGTGCCGGCCTGCCAACCCGGAGTCTGCATGACCTTCAACGAACTCGGTCTTTCCCCCCATCTGCTGCGCGCCATCGACGAGCTGGGTTACACCAGCCCGACCCCCATCCAGCAAGCGGCAATCCCTGCCGTGCTGGCGGGCAAGGACGTGCTGGGCGGGGCGCAGACCGGGTCTGGCAAGACCGCAGGCTTCGCCCTGCCCCTGCTGCACCGGCTGCTCGACAACCACGGTCGCGGTCAGCGCACGGTGCGAGCCCTGATCCTCACGCCCACCCGGGAGCTGGCCGCCCAGGTAGGTCAGCAGGTGACCGACTATGCCCGTCATCTCCCCCTGCGTCCCCTCACCGTCTATGGCGGCGTGATCATCAAGCCCGACATCGAGGCCCTCAAGAAGGGGGTCGATCTGCTGATCGCCACCCCGGGTCGGGTGCTGGATCTGCTGACCCAGCGCGCCCTCAACTTCGAACGTCTCGAGGTGCTGGTGCTGGACGAGGCGGACCGCATGCTGGACATGGGCTTTATCCGGGACATAGAGCGTATCCTGCGTACATTGCCGAGCGAGCGCCAGACCCTGCTCTTCTCCGCCACCTTCAACGACGAGGTGAAGCGCCTGGCCGACGAGCTGCTCAATGACCCCCAGCTCATCGAGGTTGATCCTGCCAACACCACGGCCGAGAAGGTGCGTCAGCGTCTCATCAGGGTCGATCGGGAGCGCAAACGCGAGCTGCTCTCGCACCTCATCAATGAAGAGCAATGGGAACAGGGGCTGATTTTCGTGCGCACCCGCCACATTGCCGATCGCCTCGCCCGCCAGCTCCAGAGCGACGGCCACGACGCCATCGCCATCCACGGTGAGAAAAGTCAGGGAGTGCGTAACCAGGCCCTGTCCGATTTTCGTGAAGGCAAGGTGCGTCTGCTGGTCGCCACCGACGTGGCGGCACGCGGCCTCGACATCGATCGCCTCGAGCACGTGGTGAACTTCGAGCTGCCCCAATCCCCCGAGGACTATATTCACCGGGTGGGCCGCACTGGCCGTGCCGGCCGTGGTGGTGTCGCCCTCTCCCTGGTCTGCCCCGAGGAGCAAGCCCAGCTCAAGGCGCTGGAGCGTTTCCTCGGCGAGCCGCTCACCTGCGAGGTGATCCCGAGCTTCGAGCCAAGCGGCAAGCCGACCCGCCAGACCCTGCCCGGCAGCAAGCCGGTGCAAAACCCGCCGCGCAAGGGCAAGGGGGCTGGCAAGCCGGCCGCCCCCAAGGGCGCCAAGCCGGCCAAGGCCGCGAGACCGGCCCCCAAGAGCAAGCCAGCCGATACCGGTGGCGACGAGGTAGGCTTTATGCCGGTACGCCGCCAAAGCCGCCAGCTGCTGCAAGAGGACGACGAATAAACACGAGGGGCCAATGGCCCCTCATCGTCTTGGCTAGAGCTCAACCAGCGCCACACGACGGGAGAGCGCCTCGAGCAGTTGCCGCAACGCCGCCCGGGGTAACACCCAGGTCGCTGTGTTGACCAGGGGGTGGCACTGCAGGGCATCGGCCTCCCACACCCGGCGCTCCATCACCAGCTCCACCTGCCGTTCGGCGTCATTGACCAGGGCCAGTGGCGTGACGGCGCCCGGACTCACCCCCAGGTGGCGCTCGAGCAGCTCAGCCGAGGCGAAGGATAGGCGTTGGCAGCCCAGCGCTGTGGCAAGTTGCTTGAGATCTACCGGCGAGCGCTCATCGGCCACCAGCAGGATCAGGCGATCGCGCCGGCTCTCCCTGAGCAGGAGGTTTTTCACCCGCATGCCCGGCAGATCCCCCACCAGGGCCGACGCCTGCTCACAGGTGTAGACGGGCGCATGATCCCGCCCCTCAAGATGAATACCCAGTGTTGCAAGCCATTGGGCCAGTCTCTCCTTGTCCATCACTCTCCCCCTTGGTTGCCGCTCTCGTCCCACCTTACCCTCCCGTCGGCCACAAAACAAAGAGGGCTGCCCGGGCAGCCCTCTTCACAGGTGGCAAGATTAACCGCGGCGGGCCTGGATAGCCGCCGAGAGACGCCGCAGCAGGGTCTCGGTATCTTCCCAGCCGATACAGGCATCTGTGATGCTCTGGCCGACGGTGAGCTCGCACCCTTCTTTCAGATCCTGGCGCCCCTCCACCAGATGGCTCTCCACCATGACGCCGAATACGGCCTGGCTGCCACCGGCCAACTGGGCTGCCACGTCTTCGGCCACCAACATCTGGTTCTTGAACTGCTTGCTGCTGTTGGCGTGGCTGAAGTCCACCATCACCTTCTGCGGCAGGCCCGCCTTCGCAAGACCGCCACACACCTCGGCCACATGGGCCGCGCTGTAGTTGGGCTCGCGACCACCACGCAAGATGATGTGACAGTCCGGATTACCGGCGGTGGAGACGATGGCGGAGTGGCCATACTTGGTCACCGACAGGAAGTGGTGCGGGGCGCTGGCGGCACCGATGGCATCGATGGCCACCTTGATGGTGCCGTCGGTACCATTTTTGAAGCCCACCGGGCAGGAGAGGCCGGAAGCCAGCTCACGGTGCACCTGGGACTCGGTGGTGCGGGCACCGATGGCTCCCCAGCTCATCAGATCCGCCACATACTGAGGGGTGATCATGTCGAGGAATTCGGAAGCGGTCGGCATGCCGAGATCGTTGAGATCGAGCAGCAGCTTGCGCCCGATCCGCAAGCCATCGTTGATGCGGAAGCTGCCATCGAGGTAAGGGTCATTGATGAGCCCCTTCCAGCCGACAGTGGTACGCGGCTTCTCGAAGTAGACCCGCATCACGACCTCCAGCTCCCCCTTGAGCTCCTCGCGCAAGGCCAGCAGACGCTTGCCGTACTCGACGGCGGCGACCGGGTCGTGGATGGAGCAGGGGCCGATCACCACCAACAGGCGGTCATCTTCACCCGCCAGGATGCGATGGATGGCCTGACGGCTCTCATAGACGGTCTGGCTGGCAGTCTCGGTAGCCGGAAACTTCTCCAGCACCGCGACAGGGGGCAGTAACTCTTTAATTTCCTTGATACGAACGTCGTCGGTTTGGTGCTGCATAGGGCTTTCCTGCGTGATTGCATACAACGGAGAAATTCCAATCTAGCCTCGACGCGGCGGCGTGTAAATAGAAAATTACATTTAAAATTAGAGAGTGAAACTTAAGAGCCTTGCAACTTACAGAAAGAATGCTAAAGGCCCGCCGAAAGGCGGGCCTGAGGATCAATCGCGCTGGCTGATGGCATCCAGTTTGGCGAAGAAGTCGGGGAAGGTCTTGGAGGTGCATCCCGGGTCGTTGATGGTCACCGGCGTGTCGGAGAGGGCCACCAGCGAGAAGCACATGGCGATACGGTGATCGTTATAGGTATCGATGGCCGCATGGGTCAGTCGGGGCACCGGAGTAACGCGAATATAGTCCTGCCCCTCCTCCACCAGGGCCCCCACCTTGCGCAGCTCGGTCGCCATGGCATGCAGGCGATCGGTCTCCTTCACCCGCCAGTTATAGATGTTGCGGATAATGGTCGGCCCCTTGGCAAACAGGGCCGTGGTGGCGATGGTCATGGCCGCATCGGGAATATGGTTCATGTCCATGTCGATCCCCTCAAGCGCCCCTTGCTCTGCCTCGATGAAGTCGTCCCCCCAGGTGATGCGGGCCCCCATCTTTTCCAGTACGTCGGCAAAATGGATGTCTCCCTGGATGCTCTGTTTGCCGATCCCGGTGACCCGTACCTTGCCCTTGATGGCGCCGGCGGCGAGGAAGTAAGAGGCGCTCGAGGCGTCTCCCTCCACCAGAAAATCCCCGGGACTGACGTAGGTCTGGTTGCCCTTGATGTAGAAACACTGGTAGTTGTCGTGCTCCACCACCACGCCAAACTGTTTCATGATGTGCAAGGTGATGTCGATGTAGGGCTTGGAGACCAGCTCTCCCATGATGTGGATGCGGGTATCCCCGGCCGCCATGGGCGCGGCCATCAGAAACGCGGTGAGAAACTGGCTGGAGACGGAGCCGTCCACGTGCACATCACCGCCCCACAACCCCTTGGCGTCGATGGCCAGGGGGGGGAAGCCCTCCTGCTTGAGGTACTGGATATGGGCCCCCGCCTCACGCAAGGCGTCGACCAGATGGCCGATGGGGCGCTCTTCCATGCGCGGCTCGCCGGTTAGCAGGTATTCACCGCTGCCAAGGCAGAGGGCGGCGCACAGGGGACGCATGGCGGTGCCGGCATTGCCGAGGAAGAGGCGCACCGTCTCCTTGGCGGCAAAGCTGCGACCCAGACCATGAACGGTACATTCGGTCTTGTCGGCCGAGAGTTGATAGCGCACCCCGAGCTGGGTCAGGGCGTCGAGCATGTGACGGATGTCATCGCTGTCGAGCAGATTGGTCAGACGGGTGGTGCCGCGGGCCAGAGCGGCGAGCAGCAGGGCACGGTTAGAGACACTTTTGGAGCCTGGCAGATTGACGGTGCCGGCAACCCGGGTGATGGGCTCGAGGGATAACGACTTCATAGACATCCTGTTCCTGGTACCTAAAACTTGACCTGCTTCGGACGTTAACAGCCCGGGCAGGTATCGGCAAGGATCTTGCCTGAATGGATAAAAAATGGCGCCGGGGGAGACCCGGCGCCATCGTGCGACCGGTATTTAACCGTGCTGCTTGGCAAAACGCTCCATAAACGCCACCAGGGCCTGCACCCCTTCGATGGGCATGGCGTTGTAGATGCTCGCTCGCATCCCTCCCACCAGCTTGTGCCCCTTGAGGGCGAGCAGCCCGGCCTCCTTGGCGTCGGCCAGGAAGCGAGTGTCAAGCTCGGGGTTCTTGAGCTGGAATGGCACGTTCATACGTGAGCGGCAGGCCGGGTCGACCCGGTTGCTGTAAAACGCGCTGCTGTCGATGTAGCCATAGAGCAGGTCGGCCTTGGCCTTGTTGAGACGCTCCATCTGCTCGAGCCCACCGATCTCCTTGAGCCACTCGAACACCAGGCCGGCCAGATACCAGGCATAGGTGGGCGGCGTGTTGAACATGGAGTCATGCTCGGCGGTGAGGCGATAGTCGAGGATGGCCGGCACATCGCCGCGCCCCTGGTTCAACAGATCGTCACGCACGATGGCGATGGCAAGGCCAGAGGGGCCGATATTCTTCTGGGCGCCGGCATAGATGACGCCGAAACGACTCACATCCAGAGGGCGCGAGAGAATGGTGGAGGAGAGATCCGCCACCAGGGGGATGTCGCCGGTATCGGGGATGTCGAACATCTCGATCCCCTCGATGGTTTCATTCGGGCAGTAGTGTACATAGGCCGCATCGGGACGGAACGCCGGCGTCGGCAACAGACGGGTGATCTCCCCCTCCGAGCTGACCCCCTCATGACCCAGCATCTCCCCAAACTTGACGCCCTCCTTGAGGGCGCCCCGGGACCAGACACCGGTCAGCAGATAGTCGGCCTTGCGATTATCGCCACCGAGCAGGTTGAGAGGAACAGCGGCAAATTGGCCGCGACCGCCTCCGTGCATGAAGAGCACCTTGTAGTTGTCGGGCACGGCCAACAGATCGCGCAGGTCTTGCTCGGCCTTCTCGGCCACCGCCATGAACTCCTTGCCGCGATGGGAGAGCTCCATGACGGAGGCCCCTATCCCCTGAAAATTGCAAAATTCGCGCTGTGCGCGCGCCATGACAGGCACCGGCAGCATGGCCGGGCCGGCGCAGAAATTGTAAATCGCTTGGTTCATGACAGTTCCGTGGCGTGATCCATGAGAATCATGCTTTTACACCGAACCGGCGCCGGTGAGCAAAGGCTTTTTGCGCAGGCGATCACACAAATGAGAAAGAGACGGGCGGGTCGCCAACCGTCGGCTCGCCCGTCTGAGCATCACAACTTGGCGGTGAGCTCGGGGAGCAGGGTGAAGAGATCCCCCACCAGGCCATAGTCGGCGATCTGGAAGATGGGCGCCTCCGGATCCTTGTTGATGGCGACGATGATCCGGGACTCCTTCATGCCGGCCAGATGCTGGATGGCCCCCGATATCCCGACGGCAATATAGAGCTCGGGGGCGACCACCTTGCCGGTCTGACCCACCTGCAGATCGTTGCCCACGAAGCCGGCATCGACCGCAGCGCGAGAGGCCCCCACGGCGGCTCCCAGCTTGTCGGCCAGGGCCTCGACCAGGGCAAACTGCTCGCGAGAGCCCAGCCCCCTTCCCCCCGAGACCACCACCCGGGCGGCGGTAAGCTCGGGGCGCACCGAGACGCGGGTCTCGCAGCCCGTGATGCGGGCCCGCACCGGGGCGGGCTCGAGAGCCAGATGCTCAATCGGGGCGGCCGGCTGGCTGGCGACCGGCACAAAGGCGGTGGAGCGCACCGTCATCAGGCGCTGGGGCGAGGCCAGGCGTACCCGCGCCAGGGCATTGCCCGCATAGATGGGACGCACGAAGGTCTCCCCATCCTCGATGGCGATCACATCGCTCAGGGGCTCGACACCGAGTCGGGCGGCGAGCCTTGGGATGAGATCCCGCCCCAGGGTGCCTGCGGCCATCAGGCAGAGCGGATATGGCGCCACCAGGGGATGCAGAGCCTTGTCGATACCGAGCAGGGCGCTCTGGGGAAGCCCGGTGGCCACCTTCACGGCGCTCACCCCGGCCAGTTCGGCCGCGCTCGCAGCTGCCTTCTCGGCCCCCTCCCCCAGCAGCAAGAGTTCGCACCGGCTGGCACAGCAAAGAGCCGCCGCGACCAGTCGGGGCACCGAGGGGGCCAGTTGCCCCTGAGTCTGCTCGGCAATGATCAGAACGTTCGTCAGTGTACTGCTCATGAGATCACCTTGGCCTCTTGTTTGAGTTTGACCAGCAGCTCATCGACCGAGCCGACCAGCACGCCACCGCTACGCTGGGGTGGCGGCGTCACCCCGAGGGGAACGATGGCGCTCCCGGCGCCTGCGCCGAGGGTCGCCAGAGGCTGGCTCTCAAGGGGCTTGCGCTTGGCCTTCATGATGTTGGGCAGGGAGGCAAAACGGGGCTCGTTGAGGCGCAGATCCACACTCACCACGGCCGGCAGGCCCAGGGCCACCGTCTCGAGACCACCATCCACTTCACGGGTCACCAGCAGCTCGCCACCCTCGGGTTTGAGGGCCGAGGCGTAGAGGGCCACCGGCCACTCCAGCAGGGTGCCCAGCATGGCAGGCACCTGGCCGTTGTCGCTGTCGATAGACTGCTTGCCAAGCAGCACCAGATCCGGCTGCTCGCTCTCACACACCCGGGCCAGGGCGCGGGCCACCGCCAGCGGTTGCAGCCGCTCGTCGGTGACATAGTGCAGCGCCCGATCGGCCCCCAGCGCCAGGGCATGGCGCAACTGCTCGGCCGCCGCCTCCGGCCCCAGGGTGACCACCACTACCTCTTGGGCAATCCCCTGTTCACGCAGGCGCACCGCCTCTTCCACGGCGATCTCACAGAAGGGGTTGATCCCCATTTTAACGTTGGCAAGATCCACGTCGGAGCCATCTCCCTTGACGCGTACCTTCACGTTGTAATCGATGACCCGCTTGATAGGGACCAGCAGCTTCATGATCACTCCTTGATAGAGAGAAACAAAGGTCGACTCGCCTTGTCGGCAACTGCCCCGACCAGCATGAGAGACTCGACCAGCTTTTGAATTCAAGTTTACGTTTACGTAAACTTCATTTACTAACCTATGACAACTCAGGAGCAGGGGCAAGATGGAACGCGACGTAATGGAATTCGATGTGGTGGTGGTCGGAGCAGGTCCCTCTGGCCTCGCAGCCGCGATCGCCCTCAAGCAGCGGGCTCCCGACTGCTCCGTCTGCCTGCTCGAGAAGGGCTCCGAGGTGGGTGCCCATCTCCTCTCCGGCGCCCTGCTCGATACCCGGGCCCTGCAAGAGCTCTTTCCCGAACGCTGGCAGGAGGCGCCACTCGGTGTGGCGGTGAGCGACGATCAGGTGCATCTGCTGCAAAGCGACAAGCACAGCCTGCGGCTGCCCCATTGGGCCATCCCCCCCTCCATGCACAACGAGGGAGCCCGTATCATCAGCCTGGGCAATCTCTGCCGCTGGCTCGCCAAAGAAGCCGAGGCACTCGGGGTCGAGATCTATCCCGGCTTTGCCGCGAGTGAGCTCATCATCGAAGAGGGCGTGGTCAAGGGGGTACTGACCGGAGATCTGGGGCTCGACAGGGAGGGCAATCCCAAGGCGGATCATGTGCCCGGCATGGCCCTGCTCGGTCGCTACACCCTGCTGGCCGAGGGGGCGCGCGGCCATCTGGGCAAGGGGCTCATCGAACAATTTGCTCTGGCCGAGGGTCGCCAGGCCCAGCACTACGCCATCGGCTTCAAGGAGTTGTGGCAGCTCCCGGCCGGTCGCACCAGCCCCGGCACTGTGCTGCACGGCAGCGGCTGGCCCCTGGGTAAAGATAGCCACGGCGGCTTTTTCCTCTATCACCAGGAGGGGGATCAGGTGGCGGTCGGCCTCATCGTCGATCTCAACTACCAAAATCCCTGGCTCAGCCCCTTCGAGGAGTTCCAGCGCTTCAAGCACCACCCGCTCATCGCCTCCGTGCTGGAGGGGGGAGAGCGGGTCAGCTACGGGGCCCGGGCCATCACCAAGGGGGGATGGAACGCCCTGCCCCGCATGCATGTGCCCGGCGCCCTGCTGCTGGGGTGCGATGCCGGCACCCTCGACTTTTCACGCATCAAGGGGATCCACACCGCCATGAAGTCGGGGATGCTGGCCGCCGAGGCGGTGAGCGCTGCCCTGGGCTCTGGTGGAGAAGATCTCGCCCACTATGGCCAGCTCATCGCCCAGAGCTGGCTTGGCCACTCCCTGCGCCGCGCCCGCCACTTTGGTGCCGCCCTGCACCGTTTCGGCCCCTGGCTCGGGGGAGCCTTCAACTGGCTGGAGCAGCGCTTCTTTCCCAAGGGTCTCCCCGTGCGCCTTCGTGACAGCGAACCCGACTATCGCCGCCTCAAGCATCAGGATCGCTGCCAGCCCATCGCCTATCCCAGGCCGGACGGAAAACTGAGCTTCGATCGCCCCTCTTCTGTCTATCTGGCCAACACCAGCCACGACGAGGATCAGCCCTGCCATCTCAAGCTGGCCGATCCCTCTGTTCCGCTCAGGGTCAATCTGGCCAATTGGGCCGAGCCGGCTCAGCGTTACTGCCCGGCCGGGGTGTTCGAGGTGGTGCAGCAGGAGGGGGAACCCGCGTTTCAGATCAACGGGGCCAACTGTATTCATTGCAAGACCTGTGACATCAAGGACCCCAGTCAGAACATCCGCTGGACGCCGCCGCAGGGAGGGTCGGGACCCAACTACCCCAACATGTGATCGGACCTCGTCCCTTTTTTGGCAAAGTCGTTGAATATTCGCTGAATAGCCCCTGACAAGCGCGGCGGACCTCTGTATAGTTCGCCGCAGTCAGGTTTTCTTTCGGCCTATGCGTCTTCCTGCATTCTCCTGTCGTCCTTCCGGGCGCGCATAAACCTGAGTGACCATCCCTGCAAACCCAACCGCATCAAGGGGGACCAGATGATTACCGCCTATATCCTCAATAACCAGGTACTCGACATCCACAACCTCGGGCCGCAGGACATACTGCCCGATAACACCATCTGGCTGGATGTCTACAAACCCGACGAGGAGGAGCGGGAGTGGTTGACGGGACTCTTCCTCGAAGAGGTGCCGGACAAGGAGGAGCTCGATGACATCGAGGCCTCCGCCCGCTTCTACTGGGACACGGACGGTCTGCACATCCACTCGCTCTTTCCCCAGCGGATCGGTCGCGATACCAAGGGGGTGCATGTCTCCTTCACCCTGCGCAACAACCTGCTCATCAGCATTCGCGAAGACGATATCGGGCTGGTACGCCTGCTGCGCCACTATATGCGCCAGGAGCGCCTCGAGGTGGAGAATGCCCTCGATGTGCTGCTGGAGGTGCAAAACCTCAAGGTGGAGTACCTCTCGGATCTGATCGAGGATGGCTACAAGACCCTGGAGGGGACCGCCGATCAGGTGTTCGAAGCCGATCAGCTCACCCCGATCCTCAAGGAATTAATCGCCCAGGAAGAGACCAATGGCCAGATCCGCCTCTCCCTGCACGATACCCGCCGGGCCCTGCGCTTCTTGAAGCGCAGCCTGCGCCAGACCATGAGCGGGGAGCAGAACAAGTGGATCGACGAGATGCTGCACGATGTGGAATCCCTGCTGCCCCATACCCAGTTCCTGTTCGACAAGATCAACTTCCAGCTGGAGGCCGCCATGGGGGTGACCAATCTGGAGCAGAACAAGGTGATCAAGATCTTCTCGGTAGCCGCCGTGGTCTTCCTGCCCCCCACCCTGATCGCCAGCATCTACGGCATGAACTTCGCCCATATGCCGGAGTTGGCCATGGGGTATGGTTACCCCATGTCCATCGGCCTGATGTTGATGTCGGCCTTTGGCACCTACTTCTTCTTCAAACGCAAAGGGTGGCTCTGACGCCACCCTCTCTTTCTGTGCTCACGCCTAGTTACCGAGATAACGCTCCTGCAGGCGATAGTAGTCTCCGCTACGCCTGAGCCGCTCCAGCCCCTTGTTGAAGTCATCTCGCTCCCCCTTGTCGCGAAACAGGATGCGATAGTGCAGGGTC
Source organism: Aeromonas sp. R6-2 (assembly GCF_040908155.1). Classification (NCBI taxonomy): domain Bacteria; kingdom Pseudomonadati; phylum Pseudomonadota; class Gammaproteobacteria; order Aeromonadales; family Aeromonadaceae; genus Aeromonas; species Aeromonas sp. R6-2. The sequence continues at coordinate 48,195 of NZ_JBFODE010000032.1, forward strand.
GGAAAGAGAAAATGCACTGCCAACCCCTCTCCCACGACCCCCTTGCGCTGCAGGTAGCGCAGGATATTGATATCGACCACCACCACATCGAGCCGTCCCTTCTCCAGCATGCGCAGGCTATCCTCCAGGCGCCCCCGCTCCTGATAGCTGGCCATCTTCTTGACCACGCCGGCAAACGAGGCCCCGAGCAGACCCCTGGCATGTTGAAAGGCGTGCACCCGCATCCCCGCCAACTGTTCCAGGCTCCCCAGCGCCAGGGCGTTCGACTTGAGGGTCACGGCCACATTCTCATAGGTGATATGGGGCAGGGAGTAAAAGCCTGCCGACTTTCGCTCGGTGGTGGCATAGGCATCGACCCGTCCCGCCAGGTAGAGGCGCTCGGCGCGGCCATAGGGGACAAACAGGGGCTGGAGTTGATGGCCAGAGCCCTCCAGCGCCCCTTTCACGATGTCGAGCTCGAGGCCGCTTGGGGGATCGCCCTCGATAAAGAAGGGGGGCATGGACTCCCCCACCGCAATGGCCAGAGGATGAGCCTGAGCCAGGGTGGTGCAAAACACCCACAGCCCCAAGAGTCGTCTCATTCGCTCTCCCCTATGGCCTGCCTCACATCGAGCGGTAGCAGTCGCTCCCACCCCCAGAGAAAGAGCAGTACCAGGGTGGCATCATCACACCAGCCCAGCAGTGGAATGACATCGAGCAGCAGATCCCAGGGGGAGATCAGATACAGAAACAGTAGCACCGCCAGCCCCTTGCACCAGAGCGGCGTGGCCGGATGACGCAAGCCACGCCACAGACGGCGCAGCAAGCTCAGACGCTTCATTCGATCAGCTCCGCGCGCAGGCGCGCCACCTGATCACGCAGAGCTGCCGCCTGTTCAAACTCGAGGTTTCTGGCGTGCTCGAACATCTGCTCCTCAAGGCGCTTGATCTCGCGGGCCAGCTCGGCGGCGCTGCGGGGCCGATGCTCAGGCTCGGGCTCGGCCACCCGACGGGTGCGGCGATCGCGCAGCTCGCCCCCGGTGTCCATCATATCGACGATCTTCTTGTTGAGCCCCTTGGGCACAATGCCGTGCTGGATGTTGTAGTCATGCTGCAGGGCGCGCCGTCGCTCGGTCTCCTCGATGGCCACCCGCATCGACTCTGTGATGGTGTCGCCATAGAGGATCACCTTGCCATTCACGTTACGCGCCGCCCGCCCTATGGTCTGGATAAGGGAGCGAGTGGAGCGCAGGAAGCCCTCCTTGTCTGCATCGAGGATCGCCACCAGAGAGACTTCCGGCATGTCGAGCCCCTCGCGCAGCAGGTTGATCCCCACCACCACGTCAAACTTGCCCAGACGCAGGTCGCGGATGATCTCCACCCGCTCCACCGTGTCGATGTCCGAGTGCAGATAACGCACCCTGACGTCGTGATCGGCAAGGTACTCGGTCAGGTCCTCAGCCATCTTCTTGGTCAGGGTGGTGACCAGCACCCGCTCGTCCACCGCCACCCGCTTGCGAATTTCCGACAGCAGATCGTCCACCTGGGTGCCGACCGGGCGCACCTCGAGCTCGGGGTCGAGCAGGCCGGTGGGTCGCACCACCTGCTGCACCACCTCGTCGGCGGATTTGCCGAGCTCATAAGGACCCGGAGTCGCCGAGACAAACACGGTCTGGGGCATCAGGGCCTCGAACTCGTCGAACTTGAGGGGGCGGTTATCCAGCGCCGAAGGCAGCCGGAAGCCATACTCCACCAGGGTCTCCTTGCGCGAGCGGTCTCCCTTGTACATGGCGCCTATCTGGGGCACGGTGACGTGGGACTCGTCGATGATGAGCAGCCCATCCCCCGGCAGGTAGTCAAACAGGGTCGGCGGCGGCTCGCCGGGGGCGCGGCCCGACAGGTAGCGGCTGTAGTTTTCGATCCCCGAGCAGTAGCCAAGCTCCTGCATCATCTCGATGTCAAACTGGGTGCGCTGGCTGATACGCTGCTCCTCGAGCAGCTTGTTCATGGAAATCAGCGTGCTCTTGCGCTCACGCAGCTCCTCTTTGATCTTGTCGATGGCACCGAGGATGGTCTCACGCGGGGTGGCATAGTGAGTCTTGGGGTAGACGGTCCAGCGCGCCACCGTCTGCTCGACGGCACCGGTCAGGGGATCAAACAGGCTGATGCGCTCTATCTCGTCATCAAACAGCTCGACCCGCACCGCCTGCTTGTCCGACTCGGCCGGGAAGATGTCGATCACCTCCCCGCGCACCCGGAAGGTGCCGCGGGCGAAGGCCATCTCGTTACGGGCGTATTGCAACTCGGCGAGCCGGCGCAGCATGTCACGCTGGTTGATGGTGTCACCGACTCTCAGGTGCAGCATCATCTGCAGGTAGGCCTGGGGATCCCCCAAGCCATAAATGGCCGACACCGAGGCGACGATCACCACGTCGCGCCGCTCCAGCAGCGCCTTGGTGGCCGACAGGCGCATCTGCTCGATGTGATCGTTGATGCTGGCATCCTTCTCGATGAAGGTGTCGGTCGAGGGGACGTAGGCCTCGGGCTGGTAGTAGTCGTAGTAGGAGACGAAGTACTCCACCGCGTTATCGGGGAAGAACTCCTTCATCTCCCCGTAGAGCTGGGCCGCCAGGGTCTTGTTGGGGGCCAGGATCATGGTGGGGCGCCCCAGGGTCGCGATCACGTTGGCCATGGTGAAGGTCTTGCCCGAGCCGGTCACCCCGAGCAGGGTCTGATGGGCCAGGCCGCTCTCTATCCCGTCGAGCAAGCGGGCGATGGCCCCAGGCTGATCCCCCGAGGGCTGGAACTGGCTACAGAGGGAGAAGGTCTTGCTCATGGGCACTCCGCGATGACGATACGACGCAACAGTCTACCGCCAACCGCCCCCCTGTGCCTATGGGGGCAAGGAGAGCCTGGCTAACTGAGTCCTGCCGTGATGCAGCGCTTGACCCGAGAGGACCCGTTCTGTAATATCTGCCTCCCTGCTATTTATTCCCCCGTAGTTCAGTCGGTAGAACGGCGGACTGTTAATCCGTATGTCACTGGTTCGAGTCCAGTCGGGGGAGCCACCTCTCTTTCACCATTCCGGTGCAACTTATCCACTTCGGTGTCTCGATATCATCGAAATAATGCACATGTGCACAATCGTGCCATCACGCCCCTTTTTATCCCGTTTCGCTTCCTTCAGTATTTTCCTCTGCTGTTCATAAGTCTTTGTTTATTAAAGCAAGTTTTTTTGTGCGTTATTTTTTGAACAGGCCTGAAAAGCCAGTGTTCATGCGGGGTTCAGGCAGATTTTCAATTTTCATAAACAGGGTTATCCACAGTTTCTGTGGGTAACTGGCGCGAGCCCTGATCCCGTGCGGGTTGCCCCCTTCCCCTCCCGAAAATCATCGTTTGAAACCGAAAAAACGATTTCCTGCTACCCCTCCCCATGTGTGAGTGAGATCACAACATGGCTGGGCGAGCCACAGGAGGCCACCTCGCGAAAAACGAGCAAGAAATCGCCAACTGATGCACTCCTCATGGATCAGCATTTTTATCTGACTAACCCCCATTAAAATGAGAAACACAGCAGAAAATAAACCCCTCCCTCCCCCCTCGGCCAGAGCCGGCCAGGTTGCGCCTTTTTTCTGTCATGAAGAGCTGATACAGAGGAAAATGCTGGTCCGTCCCCATGAGACACAGTGCGAGACAGGGCGTAGTCTCATCAGCCCCAGCAGGCAAGATCCCCCCCGATTTCTCTGACCACCAGCCCCATGAGTGGCCATCAACAAAAAGGCCACCCGAAGGTGGCCTCTCACAATAGCGTCACACGAACCGTCAGGCCTGCGCCGGACGCGGTCCACGGGGGCGGCGACGACGAGCCGGCTTGGCGGCACGGCTCTCGCCGTCGGCAGCACGGGCCTGGGGCTTGCCGGCGGATTGCGGGCGGGCACCGTTGGCCGCCTTGGGTTGGCCTTGGGGAGCACGGCGCGGCTGACGCTGCTCGTGCGGCTCACGGGGCTCCTTGCGCGGCGGCTGGCCGATCCCCCTGGCAATGGCATCCAGGGTCTCGCGGGAGGGCTCAAAGCCGGCCACGGCCTGTTTGTCGATGGTCTGCTTGATGAGACGCTCGATCCCCTTGATGAGCTTGCCTTCGTCGGCACTCACCAGGGAGATGGCATGACCGGCGGCACCGGCACGACCGGTACGACCGATACGGTGCACATAGTCTTCCGCCACATTCGGCAGCTCGTAGTTGACCACCTGGGGCAGCTTGTCGATGTCGAGGCCTCGGGCCGCGATGTCGGTGGCCACCAGCACCCGCAGGGTGCCCTCCTTGAAACCGGCGAGGGCGCGGGTACGGGCCCCCTGGCTCTTGTTGCCGTGGATGGCGGCGGCAGTCACCCCTTCCTTCTCCAGCTTCTCGGCCACGCGGTTGGCGATGTGCTTGGTGCGGGTGAAGACCAGCACCTGCTGCCAGTCGTTGGCCTTGACCAGGTGGGTCAGCAGGGGGATCTTGTTGCCCTTGTCGACCGGGTGCACCAGCTGCTCGATACGCTCGGCGGTGCTGTTGCGCGGGGTCACCTCCACCACGGCCGGCTCGTGCAGCAGGCCGGTGGCCAGCTCGCGGATCTCGTCGGCGAAGGTGGCGGAGAAGAGCAGGTTCTGACGCTTCTTGGGCAGCAGGGCCAGGATCTTGCGGATATCGCGGATAAAGCCCATGTCCAGCATGCGGTCCGCTTCGTCCAGCACCAGGATCTCCAGCTCGTCGAACTTGACGGCGTTCTGGTTGTAGAGATCGAGCAGTCGGCCAGGGCAGGCCACCAGCACGTCCAGACCACGGCGCATGGCCATCATCTGCGGATTAATGCTGACGCCGCCGAAGACCACGTGGCTGCGCATGGGCAGGTACTTGCCGTACTCACGCACACTCTCGCCCACCTGGGCGGCCAGCTCGCGGGTCGGAGCCAGCACCAGGGCTCGCACCTGGTTGGGGGAGACGCGGCGCTTACTCTCGGAGAGGCGCTGCAGCATGGGCAGGGTAAAGCCGGCGGTCTTGCCGGTACCGGTCTGGGCGGCAGCCATCAGATCGCGCCCCTCGAGCACGACCGGGATGGCCTTCTGCTGGATCGGGGAGGGAGTGTCATAGCCTTGATCGGCCACGGCACGCAGCAGCGGAGCGCACAGGCCCAGGGAGTCAAATTGCATGGAGTTCCTTGATGGAGACGACACGGCAGTCGGGTCGGCTTCTCTGCGGGGCACGACCGGCCGGATCGGGAGAGTGTTCGATTGCCGCCAGGATGCAGAGCTGATGGGGCATGAAGGAGGGGCAGTGTAACGATTTTGAACTCCCGTGACGAGGGAAAAATAGCGCCGAGGCCATTGCCCTATACTTTTTCCATCACGGGATAACACAATGAGACCATTATGAGACTGAGCATCACCCTCTTGCTGCTCCTGCTCCTCCCCTGTGGCTGGGCCGCCCCCCTCAAGATCGGCTGGTCACACTGGCCCCCGTACCAATATCAAGATAACAAACAGCAGCTCACGGGGATCGATATCGAGTTGACCCGCTCCGTGCTGGAAGAGCTTGGCAGAGAGTATCGCTTCGTCAACATGCCATGGGCCCGTTCGCTCCATGCCCTGCAGTATGCCGAAATAGATGTGGCCATGGGGGCCCGCTATCTGCCCGAGCGGCCCGACTCTTTGACTGCAGCAAATCCTATCGCTACAGCGAGCTCGTGCTCCTGCTGCACCACGAAGATCTGAAGAGATGGCGCTCTTTGACCGATGGTCCACGAGTCTGCCAACAGGCAGGGATGAGCGGCGCCAGGCTGAGAGGGGTGACGATATTTGGTGAGGCCCCCTGCCCCGCTCTGGATGGCTTCAGACAAGAGAACAGTGACGAGAAGTTATTGCATGCTGCTCTCACGGCGGGTCGACGCCATTGTAATAGAGCGGCACAACGCAGCGTCCCTGCTCAGCGAACGCCCAGAGCAACGGGACCAGCTCCACTGCCAGCTGCTGCTCGAGCGCACACCGGTCCATCTTATTTTTACCAAGGGGAAAATGGGCGAAGAAGCCCTTGCACAGATCAACCGTCTCATCGAGGAGATAAGGGAGGAAGATGAGACCTCCTCCCTCTGCTCTCTCGACGAGTGAACTCAGCGCAGCTGCGGGGTGCCGGTGTGCACCCCGAGATTCTGTGCCCGGTGGCGCAGCAGATGATCCATCAGAACCAGGGCCAGCATGGCCTCGGCGATGGGCACGGCGCGAATGCCGACGCACGGGTCGTGGCGGCCGCGGGTGATCATCTCGGTCGCCTCTCCGTCGGTGGTGATGGTCTTGCCCGGCACAGTGATGCTGGAGGTGGGCTTGAGCGCCATGCTCACCACTATCTCCTGCCCCGAGGAGATGCCACCCAGAACGCCACCGGCGTGGTTGCTGGCAAAGCCTTGTGGCCCCATCTCGTCGCGATGCCGGGATCCCTTCTGCTCCACTACCGCGAAGCCGTCACCGATCTCGACCCCCTTGACGGCGTTGATCCCCATCATGGCGTGGGCGATGTCCGCATCGAGGCGATCGAATACCGGCTCACCGAGCCCCACCGGGACGTTGCGGGCCACCACCTGCACCTTGGCGCCTATGCTGTCCCCCTCTTTCTTGAGCGCTCGCATAAACTCGTCGAGCGCATCGAGCTTGCCCGCGTCGGGGAAGAAGAAGGGGTTCTGCTCGATTTGCGCCGCATCAAACGCCTCGGCCTTGATGGGGCCGAGCTGAGAGAGATAACCGACGATCTCGATGCCGTGCACCTGTGACAGGTACTTCTTGGCGATGGCGCCGGCCGCGACCCGCATGGCGGTCTCACGGGCCGAGGAGCGGCCACCGCCGCGATAATCGCGCAGACCGTACTTCTGGTGATAGGTGTAATCGGCGTGGCCCGGGCGGAACAAGTCCTTGATCTCGGAGTAGTCCTTGGAGCGCTGATCCGTGTTCTCGATAAGCAGCCCGATGGAGGTGCCCGTGGTCTTGCCCTCGAACACGCCGGAGAGGATCTTCACCTCATCCGGCTCACGGCGCTGCGTGGTGTAGCGCGAGGTGCCAGGCTTGCGCCGGTCGAGATCGCGCTGCAAGTCAGCCTCGGTGATCTCAAGCCCCGGCGGACAGCCATCGACGATGGCGCCGAGCGCCAGGCCATGGCTCTCGCCGAAGGTGGTCACACGAAAGAGCTGGCCAATGGTGTTCCCTGCCATGATGCGTCCTTATTAGCTCTTGTAGATGGCGAAATGTTCCTGATACTGCAGCAGCTCGGCGCGGGTCATGGCGAAGACGCCGTGGCCACCGTTCTCGAACTCCACCCAGGTGAAGGGGATCTCGGGGAACTGGGCCTCCAGGTGCACCATGCTGTTGCCCACCTCGACGATGAGCACGCCATCGTCGGTCAGGAAATCGGCCGCATTGGCGAGGATGCGCTTGGTGAGCTTGAGCCCGTCGGAGCCCGAGGCGAGCGCCAGCTCCGGCTCGTGGCGAAACTCCTCCGGCAGATCCGACATATCCTCGGCATCCACGTAGGGCGGGTTGGAGACGATGACGTCGTATTTGTCGCCAAGCGGCAGATCCCGGAACAGATCGGAGCGAATGGGGATCACCTGCTGCTCGAGGCCGTGATCGGCGATGTTGCGCTCGGCCACGTTGAGGGCATCGACACTGATGTCGATGGCGTCCACCTCGGCATCCGGGAACTCATGGGCCATGACGATGGCGATGCAACCGGAGCCGGTGCACAGATCCATGATCCGGCTCGGCTCATGCTTGAGGAAGGGGGCGAAGCGGTTGGCGATGAGCTCGGCAATGGGTGAACGGGGCACCAGTACCCGCTCGTCCACATAGAACTCCCACCCCGCATACCAGGCCTTGTTGGTCAGATAGGCGGCCGGCAGGCGCTCTTGCACCCGGCGGATGATGAGCTCGGCCACCCGGTGACGCTCACTGGTGGTGAGTCGGGAGTGACGCATCTCGGGGTCGACGTCCGGCGGCAGGTGCAGGGCGGGCAGCACCAGTTGCACGGCTTCATCCCAGGCATTGTCGGTACCGTGGCCATAAAAAATACCGGCGTCGTTGAAACGACTCATGGCCCAGCGCAACATGTCCTGGATGGTGTGCATCTCGGCAACCACCTCGTCGATAAAGATCTTGTCCAAAACCACCTCCAAGTCGAGTAATATCCGGCCCAGATTGTTAACCAGAGCCAAAAGACGAGCACACTAATGAAGAAGACGCCGCCGCTAACCGACGATGAACGCCAGTTGTTTCGCGATGCGGTCAAGGGTACCCGTCAAATCAGGCAAGATACCATAAGTGCCGACTTCAAGCCGGTCAAGCAGAAACGCCAGCTACGCCTCGAGCGCGAAAACCTGGGGCTTGAACACCATTTCAGCGACGAGTTTCACCCCCATCTGGAGAGCGACGGCCCCATGCGTTTCGTGCGCGCCGACGTCTCCCGCTTCGAACTCAAGAAGCTGCGCCGCGGCGACTATCCACCGGAGATCCTGCTGGACGTGCACGGCATGAGCCAGACCCAGGCCAAGGCGGAGCTCTCGGCGCTGCTGTCGGCTTGTGAGCGGGACAATTTGCACGTGGCCTGCGTCATGCACGGGATCGGCAAGCACATCCTCAAACAGCGCATCCCCGCCTGGCTGGCCCAGCACCCCAGGGTGCGCGCCTTCCATCAGGCACCGCGTGAATGGGGCGGCGACAGCGCCCTGTTGGTTCTGCTCGACGTGGAGGAGTAATCGGGCAGACGCGCCCTTGCCCTCGCTATACTGGGATTACTCAGGAAAGAGAGGGACCGCCATGTTTGCACTGGGTTCTCACGCAGAGATCAAGTCATCACTCGATGCCATCGGGACCGCCGTGGCCCTCTTCGAACTCGATGGCCAGGGCAAGTTTCTGCTGGTTTCGGCCAACGACACCTTTATTCAAGAATTTGATGTGGAGATGGCGCAAGCGCAGGGACAACCCCTGAGCCACCTCTTTCCCCGCTACATGCTGACCCAGATTGAGGCCCCGATGCAGGAGTGCGTCGAGCAACAACGCGGCCTCGAGAGTGAGATAGCCATCGATCATATGGCACGCACCCACTGGTGGCGCCTCATCATCTCCCCCATCATTCCCCTTCAGGGCCGTATCGAGCGGGTGCTGGTCACCGCCATCGATATCACCGGCAAAAAGCAGCTGGAAGAGGCTCTGCTGATGAGCCGCCAACGGTTTGAGGCGGTCGTCAATTCGGCCTATGACGGCATTCTCAGCGTCAATAGCGAAACCCGCATCGAGCTCATTAATACGGCGGCCTGCGAGATGTTCGGGGTGGGGCAGGATGTGATCGGCAAGCGTCTCGATACCCTGATGCCCCAGCGCTTTCGCAGCCACCATGACACCTACTTTCACGCCTTCAGCAACTCCCCCATCAACTCCCGCCCCATGCATGCCAGGGCCTCTGTGGTAGGGCTGCGCCGGGATGGTAGCGAATTCCCTCTCGAGGTGACCATCGCCAAGATCAACCTGGGGCACACCACAGAGATGACGGCCATCATGCGTGACATCTCTGAGCGGGCCAAGCTGGTCGAAGAGCTGAAAGTCGCGGCGACCACGGATCCACTGACCGGTGTCGTCAATCGCCGCCGCTTCAACGAACAGGTCAACATGGAGCTCAATCGGGCACAGCGCTTCAAGCATCCCCTCTCTCTGCTGTTGCTCGATATCGACCACTTCAAGCTGATCAACGACACCCATGGCCACCAGCTGGGCGATGTGGCACTCATCAGCCTGGTGACGCGGCTTCAGGAGCAGTTGCGAGAGGTCGATCTGCTGGGGCGCTGGGGGGGGTGAGGAGTTTATCATCCTGCTTCCCGAGACGACGCTGGAGCTCGCCATGGCCACCGCCGAGCGGCTGCGGATCGCCGTCGAGTCCAGGCCTCACTCCTTGACTGCCGAGCTGGCCATCCCCATGACCATCAGCATCGGCGTCAGCGCCTACCACGATCAAGGAGATTACGCCGACAAGATGCTGACCCGTGCCGATACCGCCCTCTATATGGCCAAGCGACAAGGGCGCAACCGCAGCCAGGAGGAGCAATAACCGTTACTTGCGACCGGCGGCCGGCTCGTCGATATCGGCCATGTTGACCAAATTCCAGGGCAGGCCGGAGTGGCGAAAGAGTCGCTGCTGCTTGTCGGGGTAGTCGCATACATCGCTCCCCAGACGGGCCCCCATCACCAGGCAGCGCAGCACCCCCTCCCCGCAGTTACGCAGGTTATGAGCCAGGCCCCCGGCGCGATAACCGATGAAGTCCCCGGCCCCCACATGCACCCGCTCGTCGCCGATGCGCGCCTCTCCTTCCCCCTCGAGGATGAAGACGGCCTCATCTTCCATATGGTGACGGTGATACTCCGAGGTGAGGGCTCCCGGAGCCAGCTCCACCAGATGGATCCCGAGCGTGGTCAACCCGGTCAGATCGCCCAGTGACTTGTTCACCCGCCTGGCCTCGGGGTTGAGGAAGTGGGTCTTGCGGATCCCCTCCAAGCGCGTGAGATCTTCGCTCGATATCAGATAACGCTCCATCTTCTCGCCCTCCTTGTGGTCCCTCCCTGAGTATATCCAGCCCGACAGGCGATGAGGGCCGCAATAAGAAGGCCGGTCAGTGACCGGCCCGGGTTTACGCTGTCGCGAGCCTCGTCACGCCCATGTTCCAGAGGATAAAACTCTGCACATCGGCGGCCTGATCCACCTGCATCGACACCGGCATACCGGCGCCGTGGCCGGCGTTGACGTCGATACGGATAAGCTGGGGCGATGCACCACCATCCTTGGCCTGCAGCTCGGCGGCAAACTTGAACGAGTGGGCGGGGACGACTCTGTCGTCATGATCGGCGGTGGTGATGAGTGTGGCCGGATGGTTCACCCCGGCGCGCACATTGTGCAGGGGAGAGTAACCCTTGAGGTAGGCAAACATCTCCGGGCTCTGCTCGGCAGTGCCATAGTCATAGGCCCAGCCGGCTCCGGCGGTGAAGGTGTGGTAGCGCAGCATGTCGAGCACCCCGACCGCCGGCACCGCGACCCGGAACAGGTCCGGACGCTGGGTCAGTGCCGCCCCGACCAACAGGCCCCCGTTGGAGCCACCGCGAATGGCCAGGGTATCGGGCGTGGCATAACCCTTGGTGATCAACGTCTCGGCCGCGGCGATAAAGTCATCGAACACATTCTGTTTGCGGGTCTGGATCCCGCCCTCGTGCCAGGCCTTGCCATACTCCCCGCCGCCACGCAGGTTGGCCACCGCATAGACGCCCCCCATCTCCATCCAGACCGCAATGGCGACACTGAAGGCGGGGGTGAGGCTGACGTTGAAGCCGCCATAGCCGTAGAGAATGGTCGGAGCCTTTCCATCGAGTTTGAGCCCCTTGCGATGGCTGATGATCATGGGCACCCGGGTGCCGTCTTTGGAGCGGTAGAACACCTGAGTCGAGAGATAGTCATCGGGGTTGAATCGGGTAGCCGGGCGGCGGTGGAGTGTCGACAAACCAGTGGCAAGGTCGACGCGATAGATGCTGGTCGGAGTCACCATGTTGGTGAAGCTGTAGTAGAGCGCCGTCTCTCCCCGCTTGCCCTCAAACCCCTCCACCGAGCCAGGTCCCGGCAGACTCACGTCACGGATCCAATGACCCTGATAGTCGAACTGCTCGACCCGGGAGATGGCATCGCACAGATAATGGGCAAACAGATACCCGCCGCCACAGGTGACGCTCAGCACCTGCTCCCGCTCTGCAATGAGATCGCGCCACGCCGCCGGCGACGGGTTGCTCGCCTCGGCCACCACCAGACGGTAGTTGGGGGCATTGAGGTTGGTCAGCAGAAACAGGCGATCGCCGTCGCTGCCCACCAGATGGGTATCGGCCTCCAGGCTCGCCTGTATCGTCACCAGCGGCGCATCGGGGCGATGGAGGGAGCGCAGATAGAGCCGGTTGCCCGAGGTGGCCTCGGCCGCCGAGATGAGCAGATAGCGATCGTCCTCGGTCACCTGGGCGCCCACATAGCGATGCCCCTCATCCGGGGCTGCGCCAAACACCACCCTGTCCTCCCGCTGGGGGGTACCGAGGCGGTGGAAGTAGAGCTTGTGCCGATCGGTCTTGGCCGAGAGGGCACTACCATCGGGCTTGTCATAACTCGAGTAGTAGAAACCCTCGCTGCCGAACCAGCTGATGGCACTGAACTTGACGTCGCTCAGGGGGTCGTCAACCGGTGCTCGGGTGCGGGTGTCGATGATCCGCACGGTGCGCCAGTCGCTGCCGCCTCTTGATACCGAGTAGGCGAGCAGCCGCCCGTCGCGGGAGAAGCCGAGCTCCCCCAGTGAGCTGGTGCCATCCTGACTGAAGCCATTGGGATCGAGGAAGATCTCTTCCCCCGACTCCCCTTGCCGATAGAGCACAGACTGGTTCTGCAAGCCGTCGTTTTTAAAGCAATAGCCCACCCCCCCTTCGCTGAAGGGGGCTCCCTCGCGGGGGTAGTTCCAGGCGCTGGCCAACCGCTCGCGCAGGGCCGAGCGATAGGGGATCCGGGCCAGATAGTCGAAGGTCACGGCGTTTTGCGCCGCCACCCAGGCAGCGGTCTCGGGGCTGCGGTCATCCTCGAGCCAGCGATAGGGATCCGGCACGCTCGTGCCAAAATGGGTGTCACGCTCCTCGCCTTGGCGAGTGTGGGGATACGAGATGGCGGTCATGGCTCTTCCTGAGTGGTTCTTGGGGCGCCCGGTCGTGGCCACAGGGACGGGATCCTTGTCCCACCGGGGCGTCAGTGCATCCTTTCAAGGGAGTTCGAGCCTAACAAAGGAGAGGACTCGCGCCAACTCCTCAACCGGGGTCGAAATATCAGGGGCGTACGGCGCGGATCAGTATGTTGCGGGGCGTCAGGGGACGCTCGCAAAACTCGCCGATCTCGACCCTATACCCCTCCTCTTCGAGTCGCAGGGCGCGATCGAGCACCAACCACAGCTCGATGGGACGACGAAACAGGTGACGCACCAGCTCCATGCGAAGGACCTGGGCGGAGCGCTCACGCCCCACGGCCAGCCAGTGCTCCTCGTCGATCCAATCCGGCAGGGTCACGCCGCGCAGCTCGGCGGCCCAGCGGCAGAAGTCGCTGAAGCGACCGTTAAACAGGCTCTTCTGGGTATTGGGAACCGGCAGGTAGGCATCACACCCCCGCACGCAACGCTGCAGGCTGTCGAAGGCCAGACGCCACACCACCTCCTGCTCGCGCAGGCGCCGTACCCGGGCACCGGCGGTGACCGTCTCCTGCAGGGGCAGACGCAGATCCGATTTCCCCAGGCGCAGGGCACTCCCCTGCCCCGCCCGACTGAGCGGCCGATAGTGATCGCCGCGGATCAGATGATAACAGCAAGGGGAGAGGGTCAGCCCGCGCGCCTGCCGGCTCGCCACCTGCTCGATAAGGGTGGTGTGCAACTCGCCACAGGCATGCAGGGCCATGGCGTGATGCTCCGCCTGGATCAGGTCGGCGGCCTGGGCCGTGAAGGCATCCCCCTGGACAAAGCGCTGACGGGCGCCATCGCGCTCGGCCAGGTGGCGCCCCTCCTCGCACAGGGCGGCCTGCCACTCCAGGCTGGTGACCGCTTGTTGCCGGGTAAGCGAGACCAGACGTCCCAGGTGTCCCTTGCCGGCACACCACTCCAGCCAGGGCCCCTCATGGGGTGGCAGGGCGCCACTGAAGGCGAGGATCTGCGACCACTTGCGCCCCGGCGTATGACGGGCCAGGAAGGGATCCACCTCCGGGGGCACCCCCACCAGGGGGGAGAGACGGGCCAGGGCATGCAGCTCGTGCCCCTGGGGGATCCAGGGGGCGAGAAAGTCGCACAGGGCATCTCCCTCGGCATCCAGGCGTTGCACCGCCTCATCGTCCATGGCGAGCAGGGCCGCCGCCAGCTCGGGAGCCTCATCGGCAAAGCAGAGACGGGTGTGGTGATAGGGTTGGGTCTGCCACCAGGAGGCGGTGGCGGTAAGCAGGGCGTCGAGACGCGCAAAACGTTGGGCGAGCAAGGGGGCGTATCCGGTCGGGAGTGATCGCGGCCATTCTAGCGATCGGCCATCAAAATGCACCCGAAAGGAGGAAAAAAAGGGAGCGCCGCAGCGCCCCCTCATGCTCTTACCAGAAAGGCCACCAGGATTTGTCGTTATCTTCGATGGTGATACGGGTGGCAGCTGGGCTGCCAGCCTTGGCACCCCGCACCTGGGCAAGCCTGGCGGTGAAGGTCTCGGCCCTCTCGACGAACCAGTCGTCGATCACCAGCACCCGCACCGTCTTGACGCCGCCCTCACCCGGGGCCCAGTGCACAGTGCTGCTGCCCCAGGGCAGGTAGTCGAGCAGCCAGCTGGCCGAGCCAGAGGCAAAGCTCACCTTGGCCTGCGCACTCTTGGAGAGATCGCCACTGCGTGCAACCGGGATCTCGACGAACCACTGTCCCTCACGGGTCGTCAGCTCGCTCGCCCCCATCTGCACGGTGGCCACCGCGGCCACATCGCTCAGGGTGGCACGGGTCACCCTGGTCTCGCCCAACACGGCGCCGCTGGCATCGGTGAGCTCGACCGTGAAGGTCTCGTCCCCTTCGCTCAGGGCATCCGGATAGGTGGGCACCACCAGGGTCTTGCTACCCGACTCCCCGTCGGCCCAGCTGAGGGTCCCGTTGGTCAGGGCCAGATCCTCGGCCCCGGCCGTACCCGGCACCACGCGCCAGTTGACACTGGCTTCACCGAAGCTGCCATCACGGCGGGTCACACTCAGACTCAGGCTGTCGCCCTCCTTCACCACGGCCTCGCCCTGCTCCAGGCTCAGGGTGCCACGAGGCGGCTCGGGATAGGTGATGGCGATAAGCAGCGGATCGTGATCCGAGGCGCTGAAGGGATTGTCGGACTTGGCCAGCTTGCCGCTGTACTTGACCCCGTACTCGAACAGGTTGCTCTCGGTGGAGTTGATGTGCCAATCCTCCACCCCGGTCACCTTGGTGGCCAGGCTGGCATTGGCCAGGGCGTGGTCCAGGTTGCCAAGCTCCCCCTCATAGCTGTAGGAGAAGGTGTCGCTACCGTGGAAACGGGTGTTGAGGTTGACCAGACCCGCGCCTTGCGAGATAGGCTCCCCTTGCACCTGATAGTCGTTGCCACCCAGAAGGGTGTGAGAGGCGGTGACGATGGGTCTCGGGGTGTTGGCCGGATCGTAGTCGGTCAGGGCACGGATGGGATCTTCCATGCCATAGGCGTTCATGTCGCCAATGAGCAGCAGATCGCCACTTTCACCCTTGAGTCGCTCACCCAGCACCCGGGCGGCCGAGACGCGCAGGGCGTTGCAGTGACCCTGTTGATCGAGAGGATCGGCGCTGGCGTAGTCCGGATAGTCCTCAAAACAGGCCGAGCCCTTGGACTTGAGGTGGTTGACCACCAGGGTGAGCGGCACATCACCCTTGGGCGAGGTGAAGCGCTGCAACAAGGACTCGCGCATCCCCTGCTTGATGCTGACCGTCTTGCCGCTGGCGTCCACCGCATCGGCCACCTGCTGGGGCATCTCGATAAGCTCGGCCCCCCCCGAGAGCGACACCCGGGCCGGACGATAGAGCAGGCCGACCGTGATGGCATCGCTGCCGATGGGTTGCCCGTCGGGGGAGCTCACGAAGCGGTAGTGCTGCTCGCCCGGCAGACCGGCGTTGAGGGCATCGACCAGGTTGGCGATGGCCGAGTTGGGGCCGTAGCCGTTGTTCTCTATCTCCATCAGCCCCACCACATCCGCGTTGAGGCGGGTGATGGCGTTGACGATCTTGGCGCGCTGCAACTCGAACTCAGGCAGCGTCAGGGCACCACGGTTGGAGCCGGTGGGGTTGGCGTCGCCGCCGACCACGGTCGTGAAGAAGTTGAGCACGTTGAAGCTCGCCACCCGCAGATCGCCAGCCTGAGCCAGCTCGGGGGTCTCGACCCGATCCCAACCGGTATGATCCACCTGGTCCGGGGTGATGGTGTTGTCTGCCACCAGACGAAACAGGTTGTAGGAGAAGCCGAGCGCCCCCTCGAGGCCGCTTAGCTTGTCGCCAACGCGCAGGTAACCGGTCTCGGGGTGGAAGGCGGGATACCAGGGGAGCACGCCATCCGGCGCCTTGGCATCAGTCTCCACCACCAGCTGGTTGGCAAGGTTGCGTGCCTGCCAGTCACTGGCTTCCTGGCTCATGGCCGGGAACTTCTGGGTCGACTTGATGAGCGGAGCCCCGTAGGCGAGGGCCAGGTTGTTGCGCTTGCCGTCGTAGTCAAATCCGAAGTTGCGGGTCACCACCAGGTTGCTCTCGGGCATCAGGCGAACCCGCATCCCCTCGTGACGCTCGAGCAGGGAGGCGAGCGTCTCGCCCGGCTCGGCAACAAGGGGGGTGGCGGCAATCGGGGTGGCCGGGGTGGGGCTCACCGCCCACTGGTCGGCGCTGAGCTGGGTCTGGTTGAAGTACTCCCTGACCTTGCCCGAGACGCACACCTCGGCGCCCACCCCAATGGCCGGGTCGCTCTTGGTGGTGTAGACGAAGATCCCGTCCGAGGTGGCCGGATCCCCGTCCCCTTGCGCATCTTGCAGGAAGAAGCCCTTGTAGAGGCCGCCCACCACCTGGGTCACCACGCCGCGGGTAGCGGTGACACCATCGGCTTCAAACTTGCCGGCCGGCACCAGGGGGCTGGTCGTGCCACTGCCCTGAATGGCTGGGATCGGGGTGAGGTTGTCCACCGGGCAGACGAAGGTGACCGGAGGCGGCACATCGGAGCAGGCCCCCTCCCTGCTGCAGCCGAGGCCGCTGGCATCATCCTTGGGGTAGGCGACAAATTCTGCGGCGGGATCGAAGGACGCGCTGGCATCCACCCGTCCCTGATTCACCGTCGCCTTGCGACGCAGGGTCTGATCGAGGGTGCTGACACTGCCCGACACCCAGGCCGTGCCCGGATCGACACCGACCTGCCCGACGCTGTCGACCACCTCGCTGCCACGCCAGAGCACCAGGGCATCGTCCCCGTTGAAGTTCAGCGAACTGCTCTTGATGGTGGCCTTGGCCTGGATCTCGGCGTTCGCACTGCTGTGTGCCAGCACCAACGAGGCGCCGGGAGCCAGCGTGCCTTGCAGCGAGAGCGTGGAGGTGGGGGTCTTGTCGATGGCCAGACCGTTGGCATAGAGGGCGAGTCGGTAGTCGGCCAGTTCAACCGGTGCCGATCCCAGGTTGCTTATCTCGACCGCCTTGTTATTGCTGCTCCCTTCCAGATACTCGGTGATGAGCAACCCGGCATGGGCCTGACCGGCCAATGCCAAGGCCACCGCCGAGGCGAGCAGTGTGTACCTTCCTGACATGCTTGTTTCCTTATTGTTTGTGATTTTATTCCGTACTCTCCCACCCGGGATCACCACGCTGGTGTGCAACAGGCGGTGAGGCGGGAGGCGCACCCTAACAGCCACCCGAGACTCGGGCGGCCAGATTGTCGCATCTTCCTGCCCCGTCCCGAAGTGAGCCAGCGCAACATTTGCAAAACAATGTTGCCACTTGATGACACAAGTGCCTCTGTCCACCCCTTGCCACAGGACAAAACCTGGCCTGCGGCTTCTTTGTTGGTCTGCTTCAGGGCATACTGTTCCCCCCTTGCAACTTTCCTCGGTTACACCGGGCATGACCATTGATTTTGTGACCCTGCTTCATCAAAGCGACTCCCTGCTGCTGTTTGTGGTGCTGGCCTTCGGCCTGCTACTGGGCAAGGTGAGGATCGGTACCTTCCAGATCGGCAACACCATAGGCGTGCTGTTCACTGCCCTGCTGTTCGGCCAGATGGGATTTCACTTCACCACCTCGACCGAAAACGTCGGCTTTATGCTCTTCATCTTCTGCGTCGGCATAGAGGCAGGCCCCCATTTTTTCAGCGTTTTCCTGCGCGATGGCATCCACTACATCAGTCTGACCCTGGTGATCCTGCTCTCGGCCCTGCTGCTGACGGTGGGGCTGGCCAAAGTCTTTAATCTGGGCCCAGGCCTGGCTGCCGGCATACTGGCAGGCTCTCTCACCTCGACCCCGGCTCTGGTGGGGGCACAGGATGCCCTGCGCAGCGGCTTGCTCAACCTGCCTCATCAGACCGACATGCAGGCCGTGCTCGACAACATGGGCATCGGCTACGCCCTCACCTACCTGGTGGGGCTGGTGGGCCTCATGGTGGTGGTGCGCTACCTGCCGGCCCTGGCCCGGCTCGATCTCTCCACCGAGGCACAGAAGATAGCCCGTGAGCGGGGCCTGTCGGACAACGAGAATCGCAAGACCTATCTCCCTATCATTCGCGCCTACCGGGTCGGCCCCGAGCTTGCCGCCTGGATGGGGGGGCGCACCCTGCGCGAGACCGGCATCTACCCCCATACCGGCTGTTACGTGGAGCGGATCCGCCGCAACGGCATCCTGGCCAGCCCCGACGGGGACGCGGTGATCCAGGAGGGAGACGAGATCGCCCTGGTGGGGTACCCCACCAGCCACGAGAAGCTGGATGTGAACTATCGCAACGGCAAAGAGGTCTTCGACAAGGATCTGCTGGACCTGCAGATCGTCACCGAAGAGATAGTGGTCAAGAACGATGCCATCGTCGGGCGCCATCTGGCCGAGCTCAACCTGACCGAGAAGGGGTGCTTTCTCAACCGCATCGTCCGCTCCCAGATAGAGATGCCCTTTGATCGCAACATCATGCTGCAAAAAGGCGACGTGCTGCAGATAAGTGGCGAGAAGCAGAGGGTGAAGCAGCTGGCGGGCAAGATAGGCTTTATCAGCATCCACAGCCAGACCACGGACCTGGTCGCCTTCACCACCTTCTTCGTGCTGGGGCTGCTGATCGGCTCCGTCTCTCTGGTCTTCGGTCAGATCGAGTTTGGGCTCGGTAACGCGGTAGGTCTGCTGCTGGCCGGCATTCTGATGGGTTATCTCAGAGCCAACCACCCCACCGTGGGTTATGTGCCACCGGGCGCCCTGCGCCTGGCCAAGGATCTGGGTCTTGCGGTCTTCATGGTGAGTACGGGACTCAAGGCCGGGGGGGGCATTCTCGATCACCTGAGCGAGGTGGGGGCCGTTGTGCTCTTCTCCGGCATGGTGGTCACCGCCCTGCCCGTGCTTATCGGTTATCTGTTTGGTGTCTGGGTATTGAAGATGAACCCGGCACTGCTGCTCGGTGCCATCACAGGGGCTCGAACCTGTGCACCGGCCATGGACGTGGTCAACGAGGCGGCCAACAGCTCGATCCCCGCCCTCGGCTATGCGGGAACCTATGCGGTGGCCAACGTCATGCTTACCCTCGCCGGTTCATTTATTATCAGTTTCTGGCTTTAATATTTGATATCTATCAGCCCCCGCTCAGGGGGCTATTTTTTTGTCTATTTTCACTCTCACATAAATAACCACTGGACCAGTGGGATTATATATCTTCCCTCCAATCTCAACGATATTGCATAGTTAGACCGGGCCAACGGAGATAAGTCGGTTTAATATCTCTGCTATTCAGATATCTATGCAGTTCATCAGGGTGTAACACGATGAAACACAAAGAGAGCTTTGTTGAGGCTAATTTACGCACGATTAAAAACAATTTACTCACAGTCGGTTAACCACGCAGTTACCACATGTCAATAGCAACATCCGTCAACTGTAATTATTAGCGTAGACGGATATGATTCCTCCCGCACCTAAGTATGCGTGTGATACGTGTTTTGGGGGCCCGCCAGGGCCCCCCTTTTTTATATTCCGCCCGGTGCAATATTGCCCCATCAAAAATAAAAAAGGGGGCCATTTGCCCCCCATTCATATTTCAGTACTCTGCAATCAAGATTCCCACACCACGCTCTTGTGAGAGGGCCATTGATTGCCCAGATCAGCATAACGCTGCTCGAGCAGGTGGCGGCGGATCTTCATGGTGGGTGTCAGTACCCCGTTTTCAATATTCCAGGGCGTCTTGACCACGAACAGCCCCTTGAGCTTGGCGTGGGCCTCCAGCTTCTGGTTGACCCGCTCCCGGGCCAGATCGAGCACCCGCTCTATGTCTCCATGCTCTTCCTGCATCGCCTTCTCGGTCAACTGAACCAGGGCAATAGGCTGGGGCATACCGTAGCCGATGACACAAAGCTGCTCGATAAGAGGCTCCTGGCCCAACATCCCCTCGATGGGAACTGGGGCCACATACTTGCCCTTGGCGGTCTTGAAGACATCTTTCATGCGCCCTGTGATGGTCAGGTAGCCCTCGCCATCCAGCTTGCCCATGTCGCCGGTATGCAGCCAGCCGTCAGCATCTATGGTACTGGCGCTGCTCTCGGGATCCTTGTAGTAGCCCACCATCATCCCCTCACAGCGGCAGAGGATCTCCCCCTCTTCGGAGATGCGCAGGCTCACCCCGACCCCCGCCTTGCCGACGGTCCCTATCTTGTCGGCCCGGAAGGGGTAGTTAAGGGTCGAGTAGGCGTGGTTTTCGGTCATGCCCCACGCCTCCGTGATATTGAGCCCTATGCTGCGATACCACTGCAGCAGGGAGGGTGCCACCGGTGCCGAGCCACAGCCGAGCACCCTGGCCTGATCCAGCCCCAACCCTTCGCGCAGTTTGCGCTTGATGAGGGTGGAGACGAGCGGGATCTTGAGCAGCAGAGCCAGCTTCTGGGGTGGAAGCTTTTCGTAGATCTTGATGCGGAACATGGCCCACAGACGGGGGACCGAAATAAACACGGTAGGACGGCAACGCTTGATATCCTCGACGAAGGTGTCGAGAGACTCGGGGAAGGCGATGACGGCACCGCTGTAGAGGCTGCCCCCGTAGACATAAACCCGCTCCGTGATGTGAGCGAGCGGCAGATAGGAGAAACCACGATCCTCATCGCACAACCCCACCGTCTCCACCAGCTTCTCGCAGGACCAGGCATAGCGCTCCACCGAGAGCATGGCGCCCTTGGGCTTGCCGGTACTGCCCGAGGTGTAGACCAGGCTCAAGAGGCTATCTGGCTCCTGCACCGGGCTCTCGGCGATGGGCTCATGGCGCTTGATGAGATCACCCCAGTGGTGCTGGGCCGGCATGGTCTCATACGGGAAGGCGATGCGCATCAGCTCGCCGGGGACGCCGGGCTCCTGGCTCTTCCAGTCGTCGAGCTTGCCGACGAAGATAGCCTTGGACTCGCTGTGGCGCAGCACATATTCGATGGTGTCGCTGTTGGCAGTGGGATAGATGGGGACGCTGACATAGCCTCCCATCTGCATCGCCAGATCGGCAATAAACCAGTGGGCGCAGTTTTTGGAGAGAAGAGCGACCTTGTCACCCGGGACCAGCCCCAAGGCACGCAAGGCCGCGGTGATGCGTCTCGCCTCGTCGGCCACCCTCGCCCAGCTGTAGTCCTCATACTGGCGGTTGATGGTCTGACGCAGATAGATCCTGTCGGGAGATTGCCGCTCCCAGTGATAGAGCATGTCGAGCGGCAACTTGTGAGCAATCTTTGAACGGGTGGCCATGGTTAATTCCCTGCAACATTAGGCACCCAATTATTAACACTATGTAAAGGCTCAGAAAAGAATTAATTCAAACTCCAGTTTGAAATGTGACTTAGGACTCAGCCTGCTCCTGCAGGCGCTGCCACATGGTCATCACGTGAGCCTGATCCTCATCGGAGAGCTCCCCCTGCAGGATCGCCTCGTTGAGGCTGCGCAGCACGTAGCTCTTCACATCACGCACCAGCGTCTTCCCCTCCAGCTCGGCGCGGGCCACCGCCAGGGAGATGTGTCCCCTGAGATACCCGCCGGCAAACAGCTCGTCATCGGTGGCGGTCGCCACCTGGCTGTCAATCAGCCCCAGCAGCTTGTGTTCATACTCTTGAATCGACAGGGAATTGAGAATCGACATGGAACAGCCTCTTTGGCCGGGATCTCCGGCACACAGGGTTATGATGTTAAGCGTCGGACCTAGGCCGGGTTGGCGACCGGATAGATCACCTGATCCCGCCAACCGGTGACGATGCGCCGATAGCCTTGCAGGGCCTGATCCAGCGTCCTGTCACCCGTATCCACCAGCAGGGGGCGTCCCTCCAGGGTAGCCAGCTTGCTCTTGGTGGCGATCACCAGGATGCGATCCAGACCCACAGCACGAAGCACCTCAGGGCTTAACTGCTGGTTGCCTCGTCCGAACAGATGTCCCTGCCCACCGATCGGGGTGATGATCAGGCTGCAGGGGCGCCCCGCTATCCGGGTAAGGATCTCGTCGGCGCGCAGATCCTGCCCGATCAGACGACCATTTTCCACCAGATCCACACCGAGCAGACTATTTTCCAGACCCAGCTCCTCCATGCAGGCCGCCACCGTTGTACCCGAGCCCATCAGGTAGAGGGTATCGGGCTCCATGCGGGAGACCACCTCGGCGGCGATATCGGCCAGCACCAGGGGCTCGGACTCTTTCCCCCCCGCCTTGACCGCCTGCACGAAACGCAGATCCTGGGGCACCAGCAACTCGCCGAAGTGACGCGCTCGCACCCGACCGGCACGAAACGCCTCCTCGTCGATATCCATCACCTCCCCCTGCGCCAGGGTCAGCAGCTCGCCCCCGATCATGCGGGCGGCCACCCTCCCTGCCGCCTGGGGCGTCACGGCGTAGACCCCGGAGTGGATCTTGCAGCCCGCGGGAATGCCGAGCACATGAGCCCGCTCGCCGACGGCGGCGCAAATGTCTCGCGCCGTGCCATCGCCGCCGGCGAAGAGCAGCAGATCGAGCCCCATCCCGGCCATGATGTGCGCCGCGCTGCGGGTATCCTCGGCACGGCTCTCGGCCCCCGGGTGATGACTTATCAGGGTATGAGGGATCCCCATCTCCCGGGCCAGGGTTTCGCCCATGGGGCCCGCCACCGTCACCAGCTCATAATCGAGCCCGGCAAGCTCACCGAGGGCCGCCCGGGCCCGCTCGGCCGAGCGGGGAACGGCCCCAAGCCGGCGCGCCTGCTCCACGACGCCATCAGAGCCCTTGAGGGCCACGCTGCCCCCCAACCCGGCGACGGGGTTGATGATCAAACCGAGACGAAACATGCCAACTCCTTTGGTCAATCCGGCCCCCATTCTAACGCCCTCTCCGAGCTGAGCAACACGGGCCCGACGGCCATAAAAAAAGCGGCGCCTGATGGCACCGCTTTTTCAACCGAAGGAAGGGGATCACTCCTCTTCCAGATAGGCATAACCCTGCAGGCCCAGCTCCAGCTCGTCGAGCAATGCCTTGCGCATGCCATCCCCCAGGGAGGGATGGCTGGCGATGCGCTGGTAGTTCTCGCGAATGACCGAGGGGTCTATGTTCACGTAGCGCAGCAGCTGATCGACGGTGTCACCGCGGACTATGTTGCGGATGTCCATCTGGCCTTCGTCATCGAGCCATACCTCGGCGCAGTGGGTGTCACCGAACAGGTTGTGCAGATCCCCCAGGATCTCCTGATAGGCACCGACCAGGAAGAAGCCGATGTGGCAATCTTCGTTCTCGCCGTAGTGAGGCATGGGCAGGGTGCTCTCGACACCCAGGCCGTCCACATAGTGCTCTACCTGACCGTCGGAGTCGCAGGTGATGTCCATCAGGATGCCACGGCGGGTCAGGGGGCGATCCAGACCGGTCAGCGGCAGCACAGGGAACACCTGGCCAATCCCCCAGGCGTCCGGCAGGGACTGGAACAGGGAGAAGTTGACGAAGCACTTGTCGGCCAGACGCTCGCTCAGCTGATCAGCCAGATCCCGGTGGTTACGGTTGATCGGGTTGAGACGCTCCTTGATGGCGAGGCAGACATTCTGGTGCAGGCTCTCGGCCCAGGCGCGCTGCTCCAGGTTGAGCAGGCCCATGGTGTACTGGGCATTGACGTCCGACAGGTCGGCCTGGGAGTCGTGGTAGATCTCCAGCAGAGAGGGATCTTCCCCTTCCAGGTCCATCCAGCTCTGCCACATGTTCTGCAGCAGGGTCGGCTCATCGTCACCGGGCGCCCGGATGTCGTTGACCTGTACCCCTTCGGCACCGATCACATTGGTGACCAGCACGGCGTGGTGAGCGGTCAGGGCACGGCCCGATTCGCTGATGATGGTCGGATGCGGCAAGTCGAACTCGCGGCAGACATCGCCGATGCCCCATACCACGTTGTTGGCATATTCGGAGAGGCTGTAGTTGGCCGAGCAGTGGCTCTGGGAACGGGTCCCTTCGTAGTCCACCCCCAGGCCGCCGCCCACGTCGACGATGGTGACGTTGGCACCCAGACGACGCAGCTCGGCATAGAAGCGACCGCACTCGCGCACACCGCCCTGAATATCGCGGATGTTGGCGATCTGGGAGCCCAGATGGAAGTGCAGCAGTTCGAGGCAGTCGAGCTTGCCCACCTGGCGGAGCTTGTCCACCAACTTGAGGATCTGGGTCGCGCTCAGACCGAACTTGGACATGGCGCCGCCGCTCGACTCCCACATGCCGGAGCCGGTGGAAGCCAGCTTGGCACGCACGCCGATATGGGGCTCGATGTTGAGACGGGCAGACTCTTCGAGTACCAGATCGAGCTCTGAGGGCTTCTCAACCACGATCACCACCCGGTGGCCCATCAGATTGCCGAGCAGTGCGTGACGCACATACTCGCGATCCTTGTAGCCGTTGCAGACGATGATGGAGCCTTGCTCGTGGTGGTGAGAGAGCACCGCCAGCAGCTCCGGCTTGGAGCCGGCTTCCAGACCCAGACGCGGTTTGTCGGTATAGGCGGAGCTGATGGTCTCGATGACGCGACGCTGCTGGTTCACCTTGATGGGGTAAACGCACAGGTAGTCCCCCTCGTACCCTGACTTCTCGATGGCCTGTCCAAATGCGTTGAACAGGGCATCGACCCGACTCTTGAGGATATCGGGGAAGCGCAGGAGTACCGGGGTGGTCAGGCCGGCTTGACGCAGCTGCTCGATGGCTTCAGAGATGACGATTTTGGCGTCAGGACGTGACTTGTCCGGAGCGACGGTGACGTGCCCCTCTTCATTGATGCCGAAGAAACCGGCCCCCCAGTAGGGGACGTTGTAGACCTTGAGAGAGTCCTTGCTGGACCAGTTAGTCATGGGCTATGCCTCGCTAATGAGCGGCTTGACGCCGCCTTCGTTACCCTCGATCACATCCAGACCATTTGCGGCAAGCCAAGGCTGCCTGGTGGATTTTGGGAAGTAACGAGTCTTGATGTGGGGCTGGTGGCTTTACATCAAGCTCAACGGTATGCGGGGGATACAACTGTATTCCGCGACGCTTTGATGGAGGCAGCTCGTTGCCACGCTGCCGTCTCATCCGGTGGCCGCAGAGCCGTCAGACGGGTTGGTCGAAAGGAGAGGGACGAGGCGCCGTTCCGCACAGGCGGAGAGGTTGACGACAACACACCACAGAACACGTCACGACCACTGACCGCCCATGACAAGGGGATAAGATTGAGCTGCGTCGCTCACTCGGTCAATCGGATGTATCGTGTCGCTGTTGTTCTCCCTGATACCGGATCCTGACCGGTATAAAAGAAACCAAACCCTTGCAGTGTCTGTCGTTTCTGCATGCCTCGCCCTATAGGCGCTCGATCCCGCTCCCGTTGGGGGGCAGGATCGGCGCGGAGTTTACACATAGAGCCGGCTCAGTGACAATAAAAAATAACGCTCAAAGATGGCGTTTCAATAAGTGGGTCAAATCCTGCAGCCGCCCTTGCCAGTAAAGGGGTTGCAGGCAGCTGACCGGACCGGTTTCCAGCTCTCCGAATACATCGCCAAAGTGGGCCTCCAGCTCGGGCTGCAGCGCCGAGGAGGAGATACGTTCGTGATAGAACCAGATGCGTCCATAACCATCCACCTGAAGCAGAGGTTTGTCGTGTCGCTCGGGCCAGTGAAAGTCCACCGTACAGAGGGATTGCGAGTCGTTGACCGCACTCTGGGGAGAGTGTCTGGACCACTCGCCAATCCAGTCTATCAGGGTCAGCGCCGCCACCTCATCGAGGTGATTGTCCTGGAGTTGCCGGTTGAATTCTGAATATTTCATGCACTCTCCTTGCATATTGATTTCCATCCAAACCGTACCATAACAAAAAAAGGCACACATTAAACAGGGAATAATGGCGAACGGCGCCCGGCAGGAGAGGATCAAATCCGGCCTTTGCCAACTTGTTACGAATACGCCAAAAACGTCACAAACCCTGTTCTGGAACAAGGTTTTCCCGATTATCCCTGCTCACAATGACCGACTCTCAACCCTTTTCCCGAGCCAGCTTATGACCCGCGTTGTCGATCGCTTTCTCCATTACGTTACCTTTCATACCCGCTCCGACGCTGCCAGCTCCGATTGTCCCAGCACACCGGGGCAATGGCTGCTCGCCCGCGCCCTGAAAGAGGAGCTGACGAGCCTGGGCCTCGAGGAGGTCGTGCTCGATGAGCACGGCTATCTGACTGCACGCCTGCCGGGCAACTGCCCCGAGGCGCCGGCCATCGGCCTTATCGCCCACATGGATACCGCCGATTACGAAGCCTGCGAGGTACGTCCCCAGCTGGTGGAGAACTATCAGGGGGGGGATATCTGCCTTGGCAAGGGGGATGAAGTACTCTCGTTGCGCCAGTTCCGTTGCCTGAAAAACTATTTGGGACAGGATCTTATCACCACAGACGGAACCACCTTGCTCGGTGCCGACGACAAGGCGGGGATCGCCGAGATCCTCACCTGTGTGGAAGAGCTCATCGCCCACCCCGAGATCCCCCGCGGCGATCTCTGGATCGGCTTCACCCCCGACGAGGAGATAGGTCGCGGTGCCGATCACTTCCCGCTGGATCGCTTCAAGGCGCGCTGGGCCTACACGGTCGATGGGGGGGAGCTCGGCGAGCTGGAGTACGAGAACTTCAATGCGGCCAGCGCCACCCTGATCATCACCGGCAACAACGTCCATCCGGGCAGCGCCAAGGGCGCCATGATCAACAGCCAGACCCTGGCCGCTCGCTTCCATCTCAGCCTGCCAGACGATGAGACCCCGGAGTGCACCGAAGGGTATCAGGGCTTCTATCACCTGGCCTTAAGCGAGGGGACGGTGGAGCAGAGCCGGCTCGAGTACATCATTCGTGACTTCGACGATGACGCCTTCCTGGCGCGCAAGCGCCTCATGGAGCAGCGAGCCCAGGAGTTGCAACAGGCCAATCCGGGAGCCCGTGTCACCCTGACGCTGCAGGACAGCTACCGCAATATGCGCAGCCAGATAGAGCCCCATCTGCATATTGTCGATCTGGCCAGGGCGGCAATGGCCGAGGCGGACGTCACCCCCAGAGTCAAGCCGATCCGCGGTGGCACCGATGGCGCACGCCTCTCCTTCATGGGACTCCCCTGCCCCAATCTCTTCACCGGTGGCCACAACTTCCATGGCAAGCACGAGTTTATCCCCGTACCCTCCATGGAGAAGGCGGTGGCGACCCTGATAGCCCTGGTGCGACTGACCGCCCAGTGGCGTGGCTAAGCAAACCAAAGAGAAACGGCAGGCGTGCCTGCCTGCCGTTTTACACACCTCGCCCCCTGGCCCTTAATCCGTGATGACGATAGCCACCCTGCGGTTTTGGCTGCGCCCCTCCCGGGTCTTGTTGCTGGCCACCGGATAGCGCTCACCCAGACCACGCACCTCCAGGTTGGCGACCGGCATTCCGGCGTCGATCAGGCTGTCAGCCACCGACTGGGCCCGCTGCCGGGAGAGTTGCTGGTTGTAGCTCTCATCACCGTTTGAATCGGTATGTCCATCCAGACGCGCCCAGTCGATCCCGACCGAGAGCAGAGAGTGGGCAATTTTCTGCACCACGGCACGGCTATCGGGGTTGAGGGTGCGCGACTCGTTGGCAAAGAGCACCCTGTCGCTCAGCCCCAGACTCCACCCCTCCTCGACCTGGGTAAATCCCCGGGCCTTGAGCAGGGCTATCTGGGTCTCATTAAGGCGGCCGGCAGGCGGGCTCTGGCAACCGGCCAGCAGCAGGGCAAACATGCCTATCAGGAAAACCGAAAATCGTCTCATCGTCTTACCTCGTCTTCATTGACATCATCGAAAGCACGGGCCTCCTGCTTGGCCCGGTACATCTCCTCATCGGCCTGCTGCATCAGGCGTTCGGCATCCAGATCCCAGGGCGGGCAGTGGCTGTGGCCAATGCTCAAGGTCGCCAGCAGGGTCTGGCCATCCGGCAGCGCAATAGGCTGCTCCATCCCCTTGTGCAGCATCCTGATCCGCTGCTTGAGCGCCACCTCGTCAAAATAGGGGAGCAAGAGGGCAAACTCGTCGCCCCCGAGACGCGACGCCAGTGCCGAAGGCGGCAGCTGGACCCGAAGGCGAGCCGCGATGGCCACCAGCACGGCATCGCCGGCGGCGTGACCATAGGTGTCGTTGATCGGCTTGAACAGGTTGCAGTCGATATAAAGCAGCCCCAGAGGCGCCTGCTGACGCTGACACAGAAGCAGGCTCTGGGTCAGGCGCTCTTCGAACAACGCCCGGTTGGCCAGCCCGGTCAGGGGATCGTGGGTAGCCTGATGGCGCAGATCCGCCTGCACCTCTTCGTGCCACTGCTGCCAGCGCTCCAGCTCGCCGAGCAGGGCGTTGACATCCTCGTTGAGGGCATTGAGCTCGGCGATCTCGCTGCCGGGCAGACGCGGGGTAAAGTCCTGCTCGACCCGCACCCGGTGCAGCACGCTGACCAGATGGCGCAGCGGCGTCATGATCCGGCTCAGGGTGTGGCGGGTCAGCCAATAGGCCCCCTGCAGACTCAGCAACAGGCAGGCGACGACCGCCAACACGACCCCCATCACAAACTGCAACAGGGTATGCCCATTGGCAGTCAGCTCGACGGTCGCTATGCTCCGTCCGTTGCTCTCCACCGGCACCCGGATCAGTTCGGGCATCAACCTGCGGGAGAACCAGCGCTCGATCCCGAGATCGCCCTGTGACTGGCCATGCTCCCAACGGGTGAAGAGGCGCCCGTCAGGAAGGCGGATACGGACCATGGCGATCTCCTCATGACGAGCGATCGAGTCCAGAGTCTCCCGAGCGGCCGCCTCATCATCGAAGACGACGGCAGCCTCGACCGTGTAGCTGATGGCCCGGGCCACCAGCTCGGCATTGTGAATGGCATAACCACGCAGGGCCCAGATGGCAAACAGAGTCAGTCCGGTACCGCATAGCAGGATCGCCAGCAACATGCCCCCCAGATGACCCCGATGGAGCATCTGGCGCAGGGTTTGTCTAACCTGCATCAGGGGGCCCTCCCCTTGCGTCCCAGCTTCAACACACCGGGATGCACCTTGACGCCACTGCGGGCCAGTGCGTCCAGATTGACCCTGAAACTCACCCTTTCGTCCCCGACCTGCAAACAAAACGCCCCTCCGGCCACACACTCCCGGTTATTCTCCTCCAGGGTGAGTACGGCCGAGCCCGCCAGGCGGGTGGCGAGACGCAGACGTGCCGCATCGTCGAGGACCCCGAGATAGAGGGCATCGCACTCGGCGGCAAGGGTGGGCTCATCGAGCCCCATGCGTTGGGTCACCATGGGCCTGCCGTCGCGCAGCTGACGCAGCCCCAACAGGGGATCGGCATATTCGGTGGGAGCGGCGACGCACAGCCGCAAGGAGTCATGAGAGCGGGGCCAGCGGGTATAGGCGAGGATATCGAGCACCACATCACAGACTGCCACGCCGCGGCGCTCGGCCTGGCTCAGTGGCACCTCGGCATGGACAGCTCCGGTCATGAGGAGCGCGAGAACCGCGCCCCTCACGAAGCGGTTATTTCTTGCCGAGACCATAGTCCCGCAGCTTGTTGGCGATGGCGGTATGAGAGACCCCAAGGCGCTTGGCCAGTTGCCGGGTGGAGGGGAAGGCGGGATAGAGCCGCTCGAGCAGGCGGCGCTCAAAACGCTTCACCGCTTCATCCAGATCCCCCTCGAACCACTCGTCGATGACGGGCATGGGCTCGCTCTCGGTGGGCAACTCGATCTGCTCGGGACCCAGCTCGTCTCCCTCCAGCAGGGTCATGGCCCGATAGAGACAGTTACGCAGCTGGCGCACATTCCCCGGCCAGCGATAGGCCTGCAGCACGTCACCCAGGTTACGGGTCAGCCGTGGCCGGCTGCGTTGCTGCTCGCTGGCAAAACGCGCCACGAAGTGCTGGGCCAGGGGCAGAATATCGGCCTTGCGCTCGCGCAACGGGGGCAGGTTCAGGGTGAGCACGTCGAGGCGATAGAAGAGATCCTCGCGAAACCGCCCCTCGGCCACCAGCTCACGCAGGTTCTTCTGGGTGGTGCAGATGAAGCGCACATTGACCTGCACCTCCTGCTCGTCACCCACCCGGCGAAACACCCCGTCCTGCAGCACCCGCAAGAACTTGGTCTGCAGGTGCGGTGACATGTCGCCGATCTCGTCGAGCATCAGGGTGCCGCCACTGGCCAGCTCCAGCACGCCGCGCTTGCCCTCGGTATTGTTGCCAAAGGCGCCGGGGGCATAACCAAAGAGCTCGCTCTCGGCCACGTTATCGGGCATGGCGGCGCAGTTGAGCGCCATGAAGGGGTGGCTCGAACGCAGGCTGGCGCCATGACAGGCGCGAGCCAGCAGCTCCTTGCCGGTGCCCGTTTCCCCCATGATAAGCAAGGGGGCATCCTGCATCGCCAGCTTGGCCGCCTCGACCAGCACCTGCTTCATACGGCTGCTCTGGCCCTGAATGTGCTCGAAGCCACCGATCTCGTCGGCATGCAGGGCACTGAAGTGCAGCCCGACGCGACGGGCAGACTTGAGCACCACCACGGCGCCGGCCAGGGCCTGGCGCCCCTTCTCCTCGTCCACAAACAGAGGGATGAGATCGGCCAGGTACTCCTCTCCACCCAGCCCCAGCTTGCAGGTCTGGGCCCTGGGTTCGCTCGACTCCAACCAACGGCTGAAGGCAAAACCCTTGATGTGGTGCCCGAGGGCACCGCCCCTGAGCTCCTCTATGGTGGTGCCGAGGGCGCTCAGGGCCGCCTGGTTGGCCTGGGTGATACGACCGCGCACATCCAGGGAGAAGATGAGATCGGGCAGGGCCTTGAGCAGGGCCTGGATCTCGTGATGCTCCCGCTCGGAGGGCATATAGGGAATGGTCTTGACGTCATAGACACCCGGGATGCGCCGGATCTCGGGCATCAGGTGCTGAAAATCGGAGAACTCCAGCTCGGGGAAGTTGAGATAGATGATGCCGGAGGTGTCGATCTCGATGCCACGCAGGTCGATATTACGCTCCACCAGGCGGTCAAGCAGCTCCCGGGTCAGCCCCAGGCGGTCTTCACAACTCACTTCGAGACGCATGTGAGGGTCAATTCCTTACTGACTTTTCAATAACGGCGGATGATACAGACTCACTCTTGTCGGGGCGAGCCCTGACCGGAAAAAATGCGGGCCCGACGGCGATTTGCCGTCAGGCCCTGACCGTTTACGCCTTAAAGCAGGCCGTCGGTGCGCGCCGCCATGATGAAGTCGTTGCGATGCAGCCCCCCTATCTTGTGAGTCCACCAGGTGACGGTCACCTTGCCCCACTCGGTGAGAATGGCCGGATGGTGGAACTCGGCCTCGGCCAGCTCTCCCAGTCGGTTGGTAAAGGCGAGCGCTTCCTTGAAGTTGCGAAAGGCAAACTCGCGCCTGAGCATCAGCACCCCCTGCTCCACCACGGGTTGCCAGTCGGGGATGCCGCCCATCAGTTCGGCGAGCTCGGCCTCACTCACCTTGGGGGCATCGGCACGGCACGCCTCACAGCGCTCGGCAGCCAGTTCACTCATAGGTTCAACTCCTTGTTACCGGTCGCTACCGGCTTGGGGGGATAGAGGGGAGGACGCAGCCCGAGACTCATCGCCTCGCGCACCCTCCCCATGATGTCGCTGTCGGCCAACTCGAACAGGATTTCGATCCGATCCAGCATGAAGTAGACAGGTTGCATGATATCGATGCGATACGGGGTGCGCAGCACCTCCAGCAGATCGAAAGGCTCTACTCTCGGCGTCGGGCTCAGGGCATAGCCGGTCTCACCGATGGAAGAGAGGATGCCGCCACCGTAGATCCGGGGACCATCTTGGGTCTGTAGCAGGCCAAATTCCACCGTAAACCAGTAAAGGCGAGCCAGAAAGACTCTTTCCTCCTTGCTTGCCGCCATGCCGAGGCGCCCATAGACATGGGTGAAGTGGGCGAAGGCCGGATTGGTCAGCAAGGGGCAGTGGCCGAAGATCTCGTGAAAGATGTCGGGCTCTTGCAGGTAGTCGAGCTCTTGTGGGGTGCGGATAAAGGTGGCGACCGGGAAGTGTCTATCCGCCAGCAGGGCGAAGAAGCGATCAAACGAGATGAGCGCCGGTACCGCCGCCACCGACCAACCAGTGCTCTCGCGCAACACCCGACTTATCTCGCCGAGCTGGGGAATGCGCCCGGTGGGTAGCGCCAGGCGCGTCAGGCCGGCGATATACTCGTCACACGCCCGTCCCGGCAACACCTCGCTCTGGCGGGTTATCAGGGTATGCCAGGTGGCATTTTCCTCTGCGCTCCAGGGGATGCGGCCATCCGGGCCACTCTCCCTGGCGTGGTACTGGGTTCCTTTCATCACATCATCCTGACCTTGTGGGGCTGACACCCCCTTAGTTGTCAGGTTAACGATTCGACCGAAAAAAAAGCAGCCACCCGTCGACGGTGGCTGCCCTTTCGTGATGTAACCAAATTGTTACAGGGCTATTCTGGCACTTCACCGCGCCGGGTCAGGTAACCCGTCACCTTCTCGACCAACGCCTTGCGATAACTGGCCAGACGAGGCCTCTCCTCTCCCTGCCAGGGGATGGGGCGGCAACTCTCCATCACCTTGATGCCAAGGCGGGCGGTGAGCAGGCCGGCCCCCACCCCCTGAGCCGCCCGCACCGAGAGCCGACCGGCCAGATCGGCCCCCAGCACATCCATGCCCACATCGGTCACCAACTCGGTGGCGCCCGCATAGACTAGATTACGCAGCACCTGACGGATGAGGCGAATGCGGCTCCAGTAGCCGAGTTCAATCCCGTAGACATCGGCAATATCGTCGATCATGCGCAGGTTACGCCACAGGATCAGGGCCATGTCCACCACCGCCAGCGGGCTCACGGCGACCATGACGGCCGCCTCGGCGGCCCACTTGACCACCCGCCCCCGAGCCTGGCGATCCCGCTCGGCGAGCACCAGCTGACTGTAGAGGGTGAGCGCCTCCCGATCGCTGTGAGTGGCCTCCAGCTGATCACAGAAGCGCCGATACCCCTCACTTCCCTGCTCACCCGACTCCCGGGCCAGTTGCTCGCAGAGGGTGGCGCCCTGTCCAACCCCCTGATGGGCCAGCAGATCCTCGGCGCGCGAGCGCACGTCCTGGCGCTTCTTCAGCCGCCGCAAGCGGCGCCACTCGCGCCCCAGCGCCAGCGAGGCGCCGCATAAGACCAGCCCGGATGCGATCAGCCAGGCGCCGCCCCAAAGGGGCTCGCTCAACCATTGCTGCCACAGGAAGTGACCATATTGGGCCAACGAGAGGAGTCCAATTCCGGCGGCGCCCCAGGCGAGCAAGCGGTGACGGCGACGGGGACGCACCGGGTGGCGAAGGGTCTGCCCGACCTCCTCCTCGAGAGGGGCGAAGCTCGCCTCCTCCAGCCGGGTGGCGGGCGCCGGACGGGCGGGCTCCGGCTCGGGAGGTAACGTATCGAGGACTATCTTGCCACGGGGCTTTTCCTGGATCATGGGACTCCTTAGGTGAGCTTGTCGCCGAGCAGATACTCCAGCGCGGCATCGAGACGAATATGGGGCATGGCCTTGTGAGGATCCATCTGCAGGGGCCGAAACGAGTGAAAATCGAAACTGCCCTTCTGCCACCAGGCGGCAGAGGGGGGAGTGGCGGGGACCTCACCGGGGAAGAGCAGCAGGGCATGCCCCTCCAGATCTTCCCCCTTGAGGGCAGGAAAGGTACGCCCCTGGCTCTGCCCCTGCCCCACCTCGGTGGCCCGCACCGAGGCGAGCGCCATGCACTCGGTCTCGATCCCCTCGAAGCGCGCCTGACCTCGGCCAGAACGAATGAGGGACTGTAGCAGGGAGAGCAGCGCCGGATGTTGCTCCGGGGTGACGTGATCGGCCTTGCTGGCCACCAGCAGCAGCTTGTCGATGCGCGGGGAGAAGAGGCGTCGCCACCAGTTACTCTTGCCGTAGGTAAAGCTCTCCATGATGCGCGAGAGCGCCTGCTGCATGTCGGCAAAGCTGCCGGGACCGGCATTGAGGGGCTGCAGGCAGTCGACCAGCACTATCTGACGATCGAAGCCGGCGAAGTGCTCCTCATAGAATCCCTTGACCAGATGCTGCTTGTAGTGCTCGAAGCGCTCGCGCAGGGTGTGATAGAGAGAGCCTGCCGGACACTCCCCCGCGGACGCAGGCCACACCCAGGGGACAAACTGCAGCATGGGGGCCCCGGCATATTCGCCCGGCAGCACGAAGCGGCCGGGTTGGATCAGGTGCAGCCCCAGCTCCTCCTTGCAGCGATGCAGCCACCGGGTATAGGCCTCGGCCACTTGGGCCAGTTGCGCCTCGTCGAGGGGCCCATCGGGCTGCCAGCGGGTATCCAGCCAGGGGGCGGCCAGCTGACGCAGGGCGCTCTCCTCGAGCTGGAGACGAACCTGCTCGCTCCACTGCTCGAAGCTTTGCTCCAGCAGGGGGAGATCGAGCAGCCATTCGCCGGGATAGTCGACAATCTCCAGATAGAGAGTACTGCTCTCGGCCAGCTGGCGGCGCAGCAGATGACGGCTCTGATAGCGCAGCTCGAGCCGGATCTCGGCCACCCCCCGGGTTGCCTGTGGCCAGGCGGGGGGCGAGCCATAGAGGGAGTGCATGCCCCGCTCGTAGGGAAAGGTGGGAATATGGTGGTTGACTTGAGGCACCCGGCGCGCCCCGAGCAAGCGCCCCTGGCGCGCCACCTCCCACTGGGGAAGGCGGGCATCGAGGGCGGCGTGCTCGAGTTGATTGACCAGGGCGGTGATGAAGGCCGTCTTGCCCGAGCGCGACAGCCCGGTGACGGCAAGGCGAACGTGTCGGTCGAGGCCACGGTTAACTACATCCGTGGCCCTCTCCTGCCAACGCCTCAGTGTGTGTTCGAGGCTCATCAGAGGTTGCGAAACTCCCGTTGCAGATGGAACTCGCGCGAGGTGACCAGCTTCTCGATGGCCTGCAACCTGGGCTCCAGACGATCGAGCTCGGCGCTCACCTTGCCCAGCGCCTGGCGCGGGGTGGCCCCGGCTTGCCAGCTGCGCTCCTTCATCAGGATCCCCTCCTCCATCTGGCGTACCGGTCGCTTGTCGAGGAGCAACCAGGCGGCGCAGTAGGCGATAAAGGTGATAAAACCGGCGAAGATCAGCCCGGAGATAGCCAGCAATCTGACGATCCAAGTCTCGACCCCGAAGTAGTCGGCCAACCCGGCGCAGACACCGGCTATCTTGCCGCTGCGAGGGTCACGATAGAGGCGACGGCCCGCGTCGTGAAGCCCGCTCATACGCGGCTCCTCCAGCCCGGTACCTCAGAGTCGAGGATCGACTCGAGGGCGGCGACACGCTCCTGCATCTTCTCGGCACGGCTGACGAGGCCATGGAGCTGCATCCGCTCCTCCTCGGCCAACCCCTCCCCCAGACGCCCCTTGGCACGGTAGTGAAGGATGAGCCAGATAGGCGCCACCACCACCATGAAGACCACCATGGGGATCATCAAAATTCCGAGCAGATCTTCCATCCTTTACTCCCCTTGCTTGTTGTCGCCCTGACCGAGTTTACTGCGCAGGGCCTCCAGTTCACGACTTATCTGATCGTCGACCTCCAGCTCGGCAAACTGGGCCTTGAGGGAGCGGTCGGCCCCCAGATCGGCACGGGCCTCCATCTCGTCGATACGACGCTCCATGCGGTCGAACTTCTCCATGGCGGCCTGGCCGCTACCCCGCTCCAGAGTGCTCTGGACGCTGATACGGCTGCTGGCCGCCTCGCTGCGCAGGGTCATCGCCTTCTGCCTGGCTCGGGCATCTTCCAGCTTGGCCTGTAGCTGGCTTATCTCCTCGCTCAGCTTGGCGATACCGGCGTCGGCGGCGGCCAGCTCACGACCGAGCGCCTCCACCACCTCGCCCTGCTTCTTCTTCTCGATGAGGGCGGCACGGGCCAGATCCTCACGCCCCTTGGTCAGCGCCAGCTCGGCCTTCTCCTGCCAGGCCTGCACCTCCTCCTCGTGGCGGGCGATCTGGCGGGCAAGCTCTTTCTGATTGGCGAGGAAGCGGGCCAGGTTGGAGCGCTCCTTCACCAGCTCATCCTCCATCTCCTGGATGATCAGACGCACCATTTTCTGGGGATCCTCCGCCTTGTCGAGCAGGGCAGAGAGGTTAGAGTTGATGATGTCGGCAAGCCGGGAAAAAATGCCCATTGTAGACTCCTGTTGTACGTTCACGGGTTGGCATAATCCAGTGCTCTAGCCAATAGCAAGGGCTGTGCCAACTCGGTATATCTTCTTAATGCCTTGATTTATCAAGCCTAACACCCCTGTAGCACTGGTGACAATTAGAGCAACGTGGTTAAATAGACCAACTGTTGGTTCAACTGACCAAGGAGCCCCAATGCAACCGGCCATGGAAAGCCTGCTCGGAGAGTCCAATGCCTTCCTCGAGGTGATCGAGCAGGTCTCCCGCCTCGCCCCCCTGCGCAAGCCCGTGCTCATCATCGGCGAGCGGGGCACCGGCAAGGAGCTCATCGCCCACCGCCTCCACTATCTCTCGAGCCGCTGGGATCAGGAGTTTATCGCCATCAACTGCGCCACCCTGAGCGAGACGCTGCTCGAGACCGAGCTGTTTGGCCACGAGGCCGGCTCCTTTACCGGCGCCAGCAAGCGCCATCAGGGGCGCTTCGAGCGTGCCGACGGGGGCAGCCTCTTTCTCGACGAGCTGGCCACCAGTTCGGCCCGGGTGCAGGAGAAGCTGCTGCGGGTCATCGAATACGGGGAGTTCGAGCGCGTCGGGGGCACCCGACCGGTCAAGGTGGACGTGCGCCTCATCTGCGCCACCAACGAGGATCTGCCCCGCCTGGCCGACGATGGAAAATTTCGTCACGACCTGCTGGATCGCCTCGCCTTCGATGTAATAACCTTGCCCCCCCTGCGTGAACGCCCCGAGGATATACCGCTCTTGGCCGACCATTTTGCCCTGCAGATGGCCCGGGAGCTCGAACTCGAGCTCTTCCCGGGCTTCTCCCCCCGGGTGCGTCAGACCCTGCGCGACTATCATTGGCCGGGCAACGTGCGCGAACTCAAGAACGTGGTCGAGCGCAGCCTCTATCGCCACGGCCACAGCCAGGAGCCTATCGCAGAGCTGGTACTGGACCCGTTTGATTCGCCGTGGCGTCCCCGCCGTCCGGGACAGGTGCAGGCACCCGAAGGGGAGAGTCTGGCCCTGCCGCTCCCGCTGAAGGAGGCGGTGGCCGCCTTCGAGGTGGGGCTTATCAAGCAGGCGATGAGCACGGCACAGTACAACCAGCGCAAGGCTGCCGACCTGCTCGAGCTGAGTTATCACCAGTTTCGTGGCATGATACGCAAATATCGGCTGCAAGATGGCGACGATGCCTGAGCCATTTCACACTACGGTTGAACCATGATCACCAACAAACCGCTGCTGCTCGCCTGCAGCCTGCTGATCGCCTGCGCCCAGGCGCAAGGGGCCGAAAACCGGCCTGAGGGATTGATCTACTGCTCGGAAGGCTCACCCCAGACCTTCAATCCCCAGCTGACCAATCTCGGCACCACCCTGGATGCCGTCTCCTATCCCCTCTACGACAGGCTACTGGAGCTCAACCCCATCACCCTCTCCCTGGAGCCCGCCCTCGCCACCGAGTGGTCGGTCAGCGAAGACGGTCTGCGCTATCGCTTCACCCTGCGCAAGGGGGTGATGTTCCACGCGACCCCGGACTTCGTGCCGACGCGTCCGCTCGATGCAGATGATGTGATCTTCAGCTTCTCCCGGGTACTGGATCCGCGCCACCCCTACTATCACGTCTCGGGGGGTCGCTACCCCTTCTTCAAGAATCTGGGGCTGGACAAGCTTATCAAGGGGGTGCACAAGCGCTCGGATCGGGTGGTCGAATTTGATCTGGAGCGCCCCAACGCCGCCTTCCTGGCCGATCTGGCCAGTGCCAGCTCGGTGATCCTCTCGAGCGAATATGCCGAGAAGATGCTGTTGGCCGGGACCCCGGATCGCGTCGACAAGGCCCCGGTAGGCACGGGCCCCTATCGCCTCGGGGAGTATCGGGATCATCAATTTATCCGCTATCTGCGCCACGAGGCCTACTGGAAGGGGCCGGCTCGCACCGCGCAGCTCATCTTCGATATTACCCCCCGCTCGGCCAAGCGCCTGACCAAGCTGCTCACAGGCGAATGCGATGTGATGAGCTATCCGGCCGCCAGCCAGATCGCGGTGATCCAGGCTCACAACGATCTGAGTCTCTCGGTACAATCGGGGATGAACGTGGCCTTCCTGGCCCTCAATACACGCCAGCCTCCCCTCAACAATGCCAAGGTGCGTCAGGCCCTGGCTCTTGCCATCAACCGCAGCAACCTGTTGCATGCGGTCTACTACAACACCGGTGAGCCGGCTCGCAGCCTGCTGCCCCCCCTCTCCTGGGGCTTCGACCCGGCGCTGCCACCGGTACAGAGCGATCTGGCAGCCGCCCGCAAACTGCTCAAAGAGGCCGGCGTCGCCAAGGGATTCGAGATGCGACTGCTCGCCCCGGTCGGCTCGCGCTCCTACAACCCCGATCCCCTCAAGACGGCCCAGTTGATCCGCAACGATCTGGCCGCCCTCGGGGTGAAGGTGAAGATCCAGAAGCTCGAACAGGCGGTGCTCGACAACGCGGTCGACAATGGGCGCTACGATGCGGTGCTCGGTGGCTGGCAAGCCGACAGCAGCGACCCGGACAACTTCTTTCGCCAACTGCTCGGTTGTCAGGCCATCGCCAGCGGCAGCAACATGAGCCGCTGGTGCAGCCCCTCCTTCGAGCAGTTGCTCGACGATGCCGTCAGCACCCAACAGCTCGGCTTTCGCATTCGAAACTACTATTACGCCCAGAAGGTGCTGGCCGAGGAGATGCCTCTCATCCCCCTGGCCCATGCCCTGCAAACCCAGGCCAGTCGCCACGACATTCAGGGTGTGCAGATGAACCCACTGGGTGGCACCCTCTTTAACGGAGCCTATCGGGACTAAAACATGCTGATCTACACCTTGCGTCGCATCAGCCTGCTGCTGATCACCATACTGGTGCTGACTCTGGTCGCCTATTTGCTCGGTCATCGCCTGCTCAGTCAGGAGCTTCCCCTGCTCAGCGGCTATCCGGAATACCTGGCGCGCATCCTGTCGGGAGACTTTGGTCTCTCCCAGGCCTCGGGGCTGCCGGTACTCGAGCTTATCGAGCGCTATTTCCCGGTGACCCTGCTGCTGTGCTTCAGCGCCTTCATCATTTCGCTGCTGCTGGGCGTCCCTCTGGGGGCGCTGGCAGGCCTCAACCAGGGCAAGGGGATCGATGTGGCCATCATGGGGGGAGCCTTCATCGGCTATTCGGTCCCCATCTTCTGGCTCGCCCTGCTGGCGGTGTCGTTTTTCTCCCTCGAGCTGGGTTGGCTCCCCTCGTCGGGCCAGTTGGACCTGCGCTACGATCTTCCCTCTCTCACCGGCGTTCCTCTGCTCGATATTCTCCTGAGTGACCAGCCCTGGCGTCATGAGGCCCTGATGGATGCCCTGCGCCACATGGTGCTGCCCTGCCTGGTGCTGGCCATCGTTCCCACCACAGAGGTGATCCGCCATGTCCGCAGCGCCCTCATCGTGGTGATGAAGCAAAACTATGTGAAGGCGGCGGCAAGCCGCGGCCTGTCCCGGGCCCAGATCGTCTGGCGCCATGGGCTCAAGAATGCCCTTCCCCCCGTCATCCCCCTGCTCGGCCTGCAATTTGGCAGCATGCTGACCGCCGCCATGATCACCGAGGTGATCTTCGACTGGCCCGGGATCGGCCGCTGGCTGGTGAGCAGCATCGCCCTGCAGGACTATGCCGCCATCCAGGGAGGCACGCTGGTGGTGGCCAGTTTTGTGATCCTCGCCAACGTGGTGACCGAGCTGCTGGCCACCCTGATCTATCCGGTGCGCCGCAAGGAGTTGTATGCAAGATAATCTCTACCCGGAGCTGCGGATCCTCTCGCCCATCGAGCAGACCTGGGCCTCGTTTCGCAAGAAACCCCTCTCCATGGCGGCCTTCTGGTGTCTGCTGGGGCTCCTTGCCGTCACCCTGATAGGTCCCTGGCTGGTGCCCTACGGCATCGATGAGCAACACAGCAATGCCCTCTTGATGCCCCCCTCCTGGTCGACCATGGGGAGCATCGACTATTTTCTCGGCACCGACGATCTGGGGCGAGACATCCTCTCTCGCCTGGTGGTCGGCGCCAGGCTTACTTTCGGTTGCGCCTTGCTGGCCGTGGTGGTCGCCCTGTTGCTGGGCACCGGGATCGGCATCCTCGGCGGCATGACCCGAGGGATCAAATCGAGCGTGCTCAATCACCTGCTCGACACCCTGCTCTCCATTCCGTCGCTCTTGCTGGCCATCATCATGGTGGCCATCCTGGGACCCGGCCTCGGCAACACCCTGATCGCCATCACCCTCGCACTCATCCCCCAATTTATCCGCGCCACCCACAACGCGGTGCACGCCGAGATGCAGAAGGAGTACATTATCGCGAGCCAGCTCGATGGCTCTCCTCCCCTTCGCATCCTTCGTCTGGCGGTTCTGCCCAATATCGTCGATACCCTGGTCACCCAGACCACCCGTGCCCTGTCGGCGGCCATTCTCGACATCTCGGCGGTGGGGTTTCTCGGCCTCGGAGCCCAGTCTCCCCATCCCGAATGGGGCGCCATGCTCGCCGAGTCCGGGGACCTGGTCTATCTCGCTCCCTGGACCGTCACCCTGCCCGGCATCGCCATCTTCTTTAGCGTGCTGGTCACCAACATGGTGGGTGAAGGGATCCGCGAAGCGCTCAAAGAGGGGGAGGACTGATGCCGCTGCTCGATATTCGCAACCTCACCATCGAGATCGATACCCCCCAGGGGAAGGTCAAGGTGGTGGACAAGGTGAGCCTGACGCTGGCCGAGGGTGAGATCCGCGGCCTGGTGGGCGAGTCGGGCTCTGGCAAGAGCCTGATTGCCAAGGTGATCATGGGGCTGGCCAAGGATAACTGGACGGTACGGGCCGATCGCATGCGCTTTAACGATCACGACTTGCTGACCATGGAGCCCAAGGCCCGGCGCAAGCTGATGGGACGCGAGATCGCCATGATCTTCCAGGACCCGGTCAGCAGCCTGGACCCCTCCGAAGAGATAGGCGTCCAACTCGAAGAGGCGATCCCGACCGAGGCCTTCGAGGGGCGCTTCTGGCAGCGCTTCCAGTGGCGCAAGAAACAGGCGGTCGCCCTGCTGCACCGGGTGGGGATAAAAGATCACAAGAAGGTGATGCGCGCCTATCCCCATGAGCTCTCTGACGGTGTCTGCCAGAAGGTGATGATCGCCATGGCCATCGCCAACCAGCCGCGCCTGTTGGTGGCCGATGAGCCGACCAACACCATGGAGGCGACGGCGGAATCACAGATCCTGCGCCTGCTCGACAAGATGAACAAGCTGGGCAATACCACCATCCTGCTCATC
This sequence comes from Aeromonas sp. R6-2, assembly GCF_040908155.1. Classification (NCBI taxonomy): domain Bacteria; kingdom Pseudomonadati; phylum Pseudomonadota; class Gammaproteobacteria; order Aeromonadales; family Aeromonadaceae; genus Aeromonas; species Aeromonas sp. R6-2. Next base: position 89,982 of record NZ_JBFODE010000032.1, read on the forward strand.
AGCAACGACATCGACGCCATCGCCAACCTGACCGACAACATCAACGTCATGTATTGCGGCCAGATGGTGGAGGTGGGCACCCGGGAGCAGATCCTGGAGGCCCCCCACCACCCCTATACCGACGCCCTGCTCAAGTCGAGCCCGGACTTTGACGAGCTGGTGCGCCACAAGGCGAGGCTGCATACCCTGCCCGGGGTTATCCCCCCCCTGCAGCATCTGCCCATCGGCTGCCGCCTGGGCCCCCGCTGCCCCTATGCCCAGAAGCTCTGTGTGCAGACCCCTGTCATGGTCAAGATCAAGGGCCACCAGTTCAGCTGCCACTTCCCCCTGAACCTCGAGGAGAGCAAGAAGTGAGTGAAGAGAGTGCCCTGCTACAGGTCCGGGGTCTGAGCAAGACCTTCCACAACCGAATTGGCCTCTTTCGACGCCAGACTGTGGAGGCCATCAAGCCTCTCTCCTTCGATCTCGATGTGGGCCAGACCCTGGCCATCGTTGGTGAAGCGGGCTCTGGCAAGAGCACCCTGGCCAAGATCCTGGCCGGGGTGGTGGAGCCCAGCAGCGGCGAGATCCGCATCAACGGCGAACCCATGGTGCATGGGGACTATCAGACCCGCTGCAAGCTGCTGCGGATGATCTTTCAGGACCCCAACTCCTCCCTCAATCCCAAGCTGCGCATTGGTCGCATCCTGGAGACGCCCCTGCGCCTCAATACCAGCCTCAGCGAGGAGGAGCGGGAGGCTCGCGTCATGCAGACCCTGCGTCAGGTTGGGCTGCTGCCTGACCACGCCCTCTTCTACCCCTCCATGCTGGCGGCGGGGCAGAAACAGCGGGTCGCCCTGGCCCGGGCCATCATCCTCAATCCCCTTATCGTGGTTGCCGACGAGACCCTGGCCACCCTCGACATCTCGGTGCGCTCCCAGATGATCAACCTGCTGCTCGAGATGCAGGAGAGCATGGGGCTGAGCTATATCATGGTGGCCAACGATCTGGGGGTGGTGAGCCACATCAGTGACGAGGTACTGGTGATGCACGAGGGACGCATCGTCGAACGCGGCAAGACCCTGCGGGTCTTCGCCGATCCCCAGCACGATGTCACCAAGCGCCTTATCCAGAACTACGACAACGAATACCGACGCTGATTGGCAACAAACGGGCCACCTGATGTGGCCCGAGTGCTTTTTACGGCGAAAAAAAGCCCGGCAAAGCCGGGCTTGAGTGAAAAAACACAAATTGAGTCGCTCGTAGTAGGAACATTGACAAGAGTAGTGGTCGGACCGCGCGTCAACAACTGTCAGATCTGACAGGAAGACCGCTATGGAACCGAAATTCCTCGTCAGGGGTATTGATCAGGCTCGCCTCCAGGGCGCCAAAGAAGGCCACCCGCTCGCTGATATCCTCATTGGCAAACTGTTCGGCCAGGGTCAGGTAGTCCTGATAATGGCGCGCCTCCGAGCGCAGCAAAGAGACGTAGAAGCGCCCCAGCTCCTCGTCCAGGTAGGGCGCCAACCGGGCAAATCGCTCGCAGGAACGCGCCTCGATATAGGCCCCTATGATGAGTTTGTCGACCAGGGTCGCCGGCTCATGGGTACGCACTGCCTGCATCAATCCACGGGCATAACGAGAGGCGGAGACGGGTTCATAGGGGATGTTGCGGGCCGTCATGATCTCCAGCACCTGCTCGAAGTGGTGCAGCTCCTCCTGAATGAGCCGCACCATGGGAAACAGCAGGGGATTGCGCTCAAGCTCGGCAAACAGGGTGCGATCCCCCTCCCCCATGGTCCGCTTGCCGAGCACCTCGGCCTTCTCGGGAATGGCTTCCAACTCCCGATAGAAATCGAGTTTGGGCAACAGATGGCGTTTTCCCTTGGGCAGGCAGTAGCGACGAACCAAGCTGTGGGCCGTCATGGCCGCCTTGGTCTCGCAGTTGGCGTGATCGATCAGCAGCACCGGCAGGCTCTTCGGCCGGCGGGCCACCTCAATCCAGCCATCCGGGGTCTCACATTGCAGGAAGGCCCGCACCGGCGCCAGCAACTCATCCATCATCACATCTGTCTCATCGGCAACTTCATGGGGGCGCTATCCTAGCGGATCTGCCATCATCCACCAAGTAAAACGGGAGTCCGAAGACTCCCGCTGTCAGCCCCGGATGACTCAACTTCCTTCGTTGAAGATCTCCAGGTTGCTGCTCCCCTCCTGCCACTCGCGTACCGCCTTGCTGTCGTCGCTGCGCATGGCATTGAGGTGATCGAGGTAACCCTGATCCACATCGGCGGTCACATAGTGGCCGTTGAACACCGAGGTCTCGAAGTGGCGCAGGTCCGGATTGAGCTCGCGCACCGCCTCCTGCAGATCCTCGAGATCCTGGAAGATGAGGCCATCGGCACCGATCAGCGCACAGATCTCCTCCACCTCACGGCCGTGGGCAATCAGCTCGTTGGCACTCGGCATGTCGATGCCGTAGACGTTGGGGAAGCGGATCTCGGGGGCGGCAGAGGCAAAATAGACCTTGGCGGCGCCGGCATCCCGGGCCATCTGGATGATCTGCTCCGAGGTGGTGCCGCGCACGATAGAGTCATCGACCAGCAGCACCCGCTTTCCCTTGAACTCGGAGCTGATGGCGTTGAGCTTGCGGCGCACCGACTTCTTGCGCTGGGTCTGGCCCGGCATGATGAAGGTACGGCCAATGTAGCGGTTCTTCACGAACCCCTGGCGATAGGGCAGCTCGAGGCGCTGGGCGATCTCGAGGGCGATGTCACAGGAGGTCTCGGGGATGGGGATCACCACGTCGATGTCGAGGTCCTCCCACTCCCGGGCTATCTTTTCACCCAGCTTGCGACCCATGTTGAGGCGCGCCCCATAGACAGAGACCTTGTCGATAAAGGAGTCGGGACGGGCAAAGTAGACGTACTCGAAGATGCAAGGGCTGTGCTGGGGCGCCTCGCTGCACTGCATGGAGAAGAGCTGCCCCTGTTCGGTGATGTAGATGGCCTCGCCCGGTGCGACGTCGCGTACCGTGTCAAAACCGATGGCGTCGAGGGCCACACTCTCGGAGGCGACCATGTACTCCAGCTGGCCCTTGTCGTCGCTGCGACGGCCCAGGATCAGGGGACGGATGCCGTTGGGATCGCGAAACGCCAGCAGGCCGTGGCCGATGATGAGGGTCACCACGGCGTAGGCACCGCGCACCTGTGCGTGGGTACGGCGCACCGCGGTGAAGACATCGTCCGGCGAGAGGGAGATCTTGTCGAGCAGATCCAGCTCGTGGGCCAGGACGTTGAGCAACACCTCGGAGTCGGAGGTGGTGTTGATGTGGCGACGCGCCCGTTTGAACTGCTCCTCTTTGAGGAAGTGGGCATTGGTCAGGTTACCGTTGTGGGCCAGTGCCAACCCGTAGGGGGAGTTGACGTAGAAGGGCTGGGCCTCGGCGGCGCTGGAGCTGCCGGCGGTGGGATAGCGAACATGACCGATGCCCATTTGGCCCTTTAGGCGCTGCATGTGGCGCACCTCGAAGACATCCTTCACCAAGCCATTGGCCTTGCGCTGCCGAAAGTGTCCCTCGTCGACGGTCACGATCCCGGCCGCATCCTGCCCCCTGTGTTGCAACACCGTCAGGGCGTCGTAGAGCGCCTGGTTAACGGGAGTAGTGCCAACAATACCGACAATGCCACACATGTCCTTGCTACCTCGAAGTCAGGTTACCTGTTTAAGAAAACTCGATGAGTTCTGCATGAAATCAAAGAACCACTGGATCACCAGCCCGAACTCGGGCACCAGCCTCGACGCCTGCCACCAGGGTGTCTGGGAGAGGCTGGTAAAGGTATCCATAAAAAAGAGCAGGGCGCTGACGATCAGCACCCCGCGGATCGCGCCGAAACAGACGCCGAGCACCCGGTCGGTGCCGGAGAGTCCGGTCTTTTCGACCAGCAAGCCCACCACATAGTTCACCACGCCACCCAGGATCAGGGTCGCCACGAACAGGGCTGCAATAGCCAGACCATTGCGGATGATGGCATCGGAGAAGGCGGTGAAGTAGACGGCGAGATCGGGATAGAAACGGCTGGCGATGAAGAAGGCGACAAACCAGGTGACGAGCGACATGGCCTCCTTGACGAAGCCGCGCACCAGGCTGATGAGGGCGGAGAAACCGATGATGCCGAGGATGGCGTAATCAATCCAGACCATAGAAACGGATGTCCTTCCAAATTGCGGCGCAGTCTAACAAAAACGATTGCGCATTGCTTGATAAAAATGTGTTAAATGACCAAAAAAGCGCCTGTTAGCGCTCTTTTTTTCCATACGAAAACGATTGACAGCGGCTAAAACGAACAAGGCCATGGCAGAGCCATGGCCTTGTGATCAGCGCCAGCGGGATCAGCCGATGTGGGTCAGGCCGCCCATGTAGGGACGCAGCACGGTCGGGATTTCGATGCGACCGTCTTCCTGCTGGTTGTTCTCCAGCACGGCCACCAGGGTACGCCCCACCGCCAGGCCAGAGCCGTTGAGGGTGTGGATCAGCTGGGGCTTGCCGTCGATGCGGACCCGGGCTTGCATGCGGCGCGCCTGGAAATCGGTGCAGTTGGAGCAAGAGGAGATCTCGCGATAGGTGTTCTGGGCCGGCAGCCACACCTCGAGGTCATAGGTCTTGGCGGCGCAGAAACCCATGTCGCCGGTGCACAGGGCCATGACGCGATAGGGCAACTCCAGCAGTTGCAGCACCTTCTCGGCGTGACCCACCATCTCTTCCAGGGCGTCCCAGGATTTTGCCGGGTGCACCAGCTGCACCATCTCGACCTTGTCGAACTGGTGCATACGGATGAGACCGCGGGTGTCGCGCCCGTAGGAGCCGGCTTCGGAGCGGAAGCAGGGGCTGTGGGCGGTCATCTTGATGGGCAGCTCCTGCTCGTCGAAGATCTCGTCGCGGGCGGTGTTGGTGAGCGGCACTTCGGAAGTCGGGATCAGGGAGAACTTGCGGGTCGTCCCCTCCAGCTCCCCTTCCCCTTCGATCCCGGTGTTGAAGAGATCCTCGGAGAACTTGGGCAGCTGACCGGTGCCGTACAGGCTGTCCGGGTTAACCAGATAGGGCACATAGCACTCGGTGTAGCCGTGCTGCTGGGTGTGCAGATCCAGCATGAACTGGGCCAGGGCACGGTGCAGACGGGCAATCTGACCGCGCATCACCACGAAACGGGAGCCCGAGAGTTTGACCCCATTGGCGAAATCGACACCCTTGAGCCCTTCGCCGAGATCGATGTGATCGCGCACCGGGAAGCCGAACTCACGGGGAGTCCCCCAGCGACGCACCTCGACGTTCTCGTTCTCGTCGCGGCCGACCGGAGTGGTCTCGCTCGGCAGGTTGGGAATGGCGTCGGCAATGGCCTTGATATCGGCGAGCAGCACGTCGAGCTTGGCCTTGCAGGCATCCAGCTCGTCATTGATCTTGGTCACCTCGGCCTTGAGGGGAGCCACATCTTCCCCGCGACGGGCGGCCTCACCGATGGACTTGGAGCGGGCATTGCGCTCTGCCTGCAGCTCCTGGGTACGGGACTGCAGATCCTTGCGTTGTTCTTCCAGTGCGGTCACTGCAGCGACGTCCAGGGTATAGCCACGGGTGGCCAGACGTGCAGCTGCTTCCTCGATATCGCCACGCAAATATTTGGGATCCAGCATTATATATCCTACTTGTAATGAAACGGGATCCGGGCCCAAGCACCGGGCAGAAAACACAGATCCCTGATTTGACCTTCGGTTGGCTCGCCCCGGGTGTGCCCGCGGCGCAGTCGAAACAGTGTATCAGCAGCAACCTTACCCGAACAGCGGCTATTTGCCGCGTTTGCGCGAACTTTGTGCATCCAGATCCCGCAAGTAATCGAGTTTTTGCGAAATCTTGATCTCCATCCCGCGATCGCTCGGCTGGTAGTAACGCCGACCGGCCAGCTCGGGTGGGAAATACTCCTCCCCGGCGGCGTAAGCACCCGGCTCGTCGTGGGCGTAGCGATACTCGGCCCCATAGCCCAGCTCGCTCATCAACCTGGTCGGGGCGTTGCGAAGGTGCGGCGGCACCTCGAAGTCGGGCTGGGACTTCGCATCGCCGAGTGCCGCCTTCCAGGCGGTGTAGACGGCGTTGCTCTTGGGGGCGCAGGCCAGATAGACAATCGCCTGGGCGATGGCGCGCTCCCCTTCCGCCGGCCCCACCCGATGGAAGCAGTCCCAGGCCGACAGGGCCACCTGCATGGCGCGCGGATCGGCGTTGCCCACGTCCTCCGAGGCAATCGCCAGCAGGCGCCGGGCGATGTAGAGGGGATCGCAGCCGGCGCTCACCATGCGGGCATACCAGTAGAGGGCCGCATCGGGGGCCGAGCCGCGGATGGACTTGTGCACCGCCGAGATGAGGTCATAGAAGTGATCGCCCCGGTTATCGAAGCGGGCGATGTGCTCCCCCACCACGGCAGAGAGCAGGGTGGCGTCGATCACCTTGTTGCCCCCTTCACCCGGCTCGGCCATGTCGGCCAGCAGCTCCAGGTAGTTGAGGGCCTTGCGGCCATCCCCGTCCACCACCCGGGCCAGCGCCTCCTTGGCCCCGGGGGCGAAGGTGAGGGCGGAGTCGTTCAGGCCGCGCGGATCGCTCAGGGCCTGCTCGATCATGGCCAGAATATCCTCCTCCTCCAGCCGCTTGAGCAGATAGACCCGGGCGCGGGAGAGCAGGGCGTTGTTGAGCTCGAACGAGGGATTCTCGGTGGTGGCTCCGATGAAGGTGATGGTGCCGTCTTCGATGTGGGGCAGGAAGACATCCTGCTGACTCTTGTTGAAGCGGTGCACCTCATCCACGAAGAGGATGGTGCGCACCCCGCGCCAGCCGTTCTCCTTGGCCTTGTCAATGGCGGCCCGCACCTCCTTGATACCGGAGGTGACCGCCGAGACCCGCTCCACCTCGGCGCTGCAATAACGCGCAACCAGCTCAGCCAGGGTGGTCTTGCCGGTGCCGGGGGGGCCCCAGAGGATCATGGAGTGACAGTGGCCGGCACGGATAGCCTTGTGCAGGGGCTTGTCGGGGCCGAGGATATGGCGCTGGCCAATGTACTGCTCGAGGGTCTCAGGCCGCATCCGTGCGGCCAGGGGACGAAAATCGGAGGAAAAATCGAGGGAGAGGTTACTCATGGGCGCCTCAGCGACGCTGATCATCGAGCTCGGCGCCCTTGGGCAGGGTAAAGATAAACTCGTTGCCCTTGAGCACAGGCTGACGGTTGAAGTGGCTTAAGCGAAACTCGCTCCACTGGCCCTGGGCCTCCTTCACATCGAAGCGGCTGATGTTGTCCTGCCGATCAAAGGTCACCCGAAACGAGGCGATGAGCTCGCTCTGATTGCGACTGGTGACGGTGAAGACATCCCCCTCACGGGTCACGTCGTAGTTCTTCCAGAAACGGTCGTCGGTGCCCGAGATGAGGATGAAGGGGGTATTGAGCACCGCATCCTTGAGGCTCATGGCGGTGGCCTGCTCGACGAAGGGATCCCACAGCCAGACATCCTTGCCGTCGGAGACGATCAGGCTCTCGTCCGGCGAGGTGGTATGCCAATTAAAACGGTTGGGACGGGAAACGGTCAGGGTACCGCCCGCCTTCTGTAGCTCTCGCCCCTTGACGTCATACACGGTCTGCTCGAACTGGGCGGAGAAGAGCTTGACCCCGGCCAGCTTCTGCTTGAGCTGGTCGGCCGCCCCGGCGGCCCAGGCCTGGCTGCAGGCGAGCAGCAGGACTCCTAAGACTACGGCTTTTTTCATCGCATTCTCTCTGTTAGTGGGCCAGCCACCGGGCTGGCCGTCTCATTAATCACGCATGGGTGCCGGTGCCAACACATCGCGCTGGCCGTTGCTGCCGGGGGCACTGACGATGCCCTGATCCTGCATCTGATCGATGATGCGGGCGGCCCGGTTATAACCGATCTTGAACTTGCGCTGGATGCTGGAGGTCGAGCCACGACGGGACTCCACCACGAAAGCCACCGCCTCGTCAAACAGGGGGTCGAGCTCGTCATCCCCTTCGCCACCATATTCGCCACTGCCGCCCTCACTGCTCTCGCCGGCGAGGATCTCGTCGATATAGTTGGGCTCGCCGCGCAGTTTCCAGTCGGCCACCACCTTGTGAACCTCGTGGTCGTCGACGAAGGCACCGTGCACCCGCACCGGGTCCGAGGTGCCGGCCGGCATGTAGAGCATGTCACCCATGCCGAGCAGGGATTCGGCTCCGCCCTGATCCAGGATGGTGCGCGAGTCTATCTTGCTCGACACCTGGAACGAGATCCGGGTCGGGATATTGGCCTTGATGAGGCCGGTGATCACATCCACCGACGGACGCTGGGTGGCGAGGATAAGGTGAATACCCGCGGCCCGCGCCTTCTGGGCGATACGGGCGATGAGCTCTTCGACCTTCTTGCCGACGATCATCATCATGTCGGCAAACTCGTCGACCACGACCACGATATGGGGCAGCTTCTCGAGCTCGGGAGGCATCTCATCCATGGAGTCGCCCGGGCGCCACAGGGGATCGAGCAAGGGATCGCCCTCGTCGATGGCGGCCTGCACCTTGGCATTGTAACCCTTGAGGTTACGCACCCCGACCGCCGACATCAGCTTGTAGCGACGCTCCATCTCCCCCACGCACCAGCGCAAGGCGTTGGCGGCATCCTTCATGTCGGTCACCACCTCGGTGAGCAGGTGTGGGATGCCTTCGTAGACCGACAACTCCAGCATCTTGGGGTCGATCATGATAAAGCGCAGCTCATCCGGCGAAGCCTTGTAGAGCATGGAGAGGATCATGGTGTTGACCCCCACCGACTTACCCGAGCCTGTGGTACCGGCGACCAAGAGATGAGGCATCTTGCCGAGGTTGACCACCACAGGGGAGCCGGCGATGTCCTGCCCGAGCACCATGGTGAGCGGGTTGTCGGTCTCGCTAAAGCCCGGGCAGTCAAGCACTTCGCGCAGGTAGACGGTCTGGCGCACCCGGTTGGGCAGCTCGAGGCCCACGAAGGTCTTGCCGGGGATCACTTCGACCACCCGCACACTGCTGGCCGACAGAGAGCGGGCGAGATCCCGCGACAGGTTGGTGATCTTGCTCGCCTTCATGCCGGGGGCGAGATCGAGCTCAAACCGGGTGATGACCGGGCCCGGATAAACCCCGACCACCTTGGCCTGCACGTTGTAATCGGCGAGCTTGGCCTCGACCAGGCGAGCCATGCGCTCGAGCTCGTCGTTGCTCATGGATTGAGTGCGCGCCGGCGGTCGGTCGAGCAGCTCCAGCGAAGGCAGCGGCGCCATATTGGCCGGACGTTTGGGCTTGGGCTTGAGCACAGAGGCCCGCTGGGGCGCTGCGGCGGCCGGCACTTCGGCTTCACCGGCCCAGGGCAGATCCAGCTCCTCGTCGAAGGCGTCATCATCCATCTCGAGCGCCTTGGGCGCTACCTTGCGAGCCGGGATCCCCTCTTCGTCATCATCGAAGTCGGGGTCAAACTGGAAGGTATCCTCGTCGAGCTCGGGCAACACCTCGGCCTTGCGACGCTTGGATGCGCTGGCCCGCGGCAGACTCATGACGGGAGCCAGTTCTTGCTCGTCCTCCGGGGTCAGGGTAACGCCACCGGCATCGAGCAGGGGATCGGGCCCCTCCTCTCGGGGGTCACGGCGCCAGCCACCGGTCAGCCACTGCCCCAGCTTCATGGGGAAGGTGTAGATACCGGTGACGCTGCCAATGGCGGCGGCCCCGATCCGCTCGACGATAGTGAGCCAGGACATGCCGGTGAAGAGGGTGATGCCGGTGGCCACGAAGCAGATCAGCATCAGGTTGGCCCCGACCCGTCCAAAGAGGGGGATCACGGCACCGACAATCACATCTCCCACGGTCCCGCCGGCAGAGAAGTTGTGCAGATCGTTGAAGTTCATGCTGGCGATGGCCGACATCCCGAGCACGGTCAGGATGAAGCCGATGATGCGAACACCCAGGGTGAGGTAATCCACATCAAGCAGGCGCTTGGGCTTCCAAAGCAGGCTCCAGCCCAGCAGCACCACCAGGAAGGGGACCAGATAGGCGAAGGCACCGAAGGTAAACATGGTGATATCGGCCGCCCAGGCACCGGTGGTACCGGCAAGATTGTGCACCTCTCCCTCCCAGGCAGTCTGGGACCAGCCGGGGTCGGCCGGGTTGTAGCTGATGAGTGCCAGCATGAGAAACGCCGCCCCGATAGTCACGGCGATGAGAAGGGCTTCACCAATGCGCGCCATGCCTGAAAGGGGAGTGAAAATATGAGGTTTGACGGCCAAACTCCGGCTCCTTGTACTCGTCATTATGCCCGGGGGCCCTAGTATCACTGAAACTCCCCCCCCCTGTCAGCCACCCGGCGGACGACAGAAGAAGAAACGAGCGGACTGGCCGCTCGTTTCTCATCGTGGCATTCGCCCCTGCTCAGCGGGTGCTGATCACCAGCCGGCTACTCTGCTTGACCTCTTCCATCACCACGTAGGTGCGGGTGTCGTTGACGCCGGGCAGGCGCAGCAGGGTCTCTCCCAGCAGACGACGGTAAGCAGACATATCGCTTACCCGGGTCTTGAGCAGGTAGTCGAAGTCACCGGAGACCAGGTGGCACTCCTGGATCTCTTCGAGCACCTGTACCGCCTTGTTGAACTGTTCGAACACGTCAGGGGCACCCCGGTTAAGGGTGATCTCGACGAAGACCAGCAAAGAGGCATCCAGGAAATGGGGATTGAGAATGGCCGCGTACCCTTCGATGTACCCCTGGCGCTCCAGACGACGGACACGCTCAAGACAGGGGGTCGGGCTCAGGCCAACACGCTTGGACAATTCAACATTCGAGATCCTGCCGTCCTTTTGCAGTTCATTGAGAATGTTGCGGTCGATCCGGTCCAAATCTTTCAGTCGACTCTTAACTTCCATCATTTATTCCATCCTTTGGCTATTTTTTGGTAAGAATCACCAATGATTTTATAATAATAGTGACAAATCCTGTCAACTCCCCAGTATACTTGGCGCAAAATGTTGCTTAACAATCTGGCAACACAAACCACCAGCGACGTATGTGAGGGACAACATGATAATCGGCGTACCGAAAGAAATAAAAAACCATGAATATCGCGTAGGCATGGTTCCGGCCAGTGTACGTGAACTGACGGCCAGAGGCCATAGGGTTTTTGTCGAAACCCGCGCCGGCCTTGGTGTCGGCTTTAGCGATGATGACTATCGGGCCGCCGGTGCCGAGGTGTTGGAAACCGCTGCCGAGGTATTCAGCCAGAGCGAGATGATCGTGAAGGTGAAAGAGCCTCAGACAGTGGAACGCGCCATGTTACGGAAAGGTCAAATCCTCTTCACTTATCTGCATCTGGCCCCGGATCTGCCCCAGACCAAGGAGCTGATCGAGAGCGGCGCAATCTGTATCGCCTATGAAACCGTGACCGATGACAGGGGGGGTCTGCCCCTGCTGGCCCCCATGTCCGAGGTGGCCGGTCGCATGTCGATCCAGGCCGGTGCCCAGGCCCTCGAGAAGTCTCGCGGTGGCAGCGGCATGCTGCTCGGTGGTGTACCCGGTGTTGAGCCGGCCAAGGTGGTGGTGATCGGGGGGGGCGTAGTGGGTTCCAACGCGGCCCGCATGGCCATCGGCATGCGTGCCGATGTCACCATCCTCGACCGCAGCATCGATGCCCTGCGCCGTCTCGACGCCGAATTCCAGGGGGCGGCCAAGGTGGTCTACTCCACCGCAGAAGCCATCGAGCGCCACGTGCTGGCGGCTGATCTGGTGATTGGTGGTGTGCTGATCCCGGGTGCGGCTGCGCCGAAACTTGTCACCCGAGAGCACATCGCACGCATGAAGCCGGGCTCGGCCATCGTCGACGTGGCGATCGATCAAGGCGGCTGCGTGGAGACCTCCCACGCCACCACCCACGAAGATCCCACCTATATCGTCGACGGGGTCGTTCACTACTGCGTGGCCAATATGCCCGGCGCGGTGGCTCGCACCTCGACCTTTGCCCTCAACAACGCCACCCTGCCCTACATCATCAAGCTGGCCGATAAGGGGTGGCGCGACGCGCTGCGCGCGGATCGGCACCTGCTCGCCGGCCTCAACGTGCTGGAGGGGCGCCTCACCTGTAAGGAGGTGGCCGAGGCGCACGGACTGGCGTTTACCGACCCCCATCTGCTGCTGGCTTAAGCCGAAAAAACAGTTCGGGCCCGCGAAGGGCCCGAGTTGTTTATGCGCTCTGGCGCCCTTTTCCCCGAATAAACTGGCGCACCAGTCGCTCCAGATCCCCCAGTTGCCCCACCAGTTGATCGATCCCGTGCGCCGCGTCTGTGCTGCGTTCGCGCGAGTTATCGGCCAGATCCTTGATGGTGTGGATACGATCGTTCATGTCGGTCGTGACCTGAGACTGCTCATCCACAGCCTGGGCTATCTGGGTGCTGCTGGCCGCGACCTGCAGCAGCATGGCATTGATCTGCTCGAGCAGCTCACCACTGGCCCTGGCCTTGGACTGACAACCGGAAGAGAGGGCCGACCCCGCCTGCATGGCATGCTCGGCCTCACTGGCACTGCTTTGCAACCGGTGGATGATGCTCTGGATCTCACCGGTCGAGCTCTGGGTTCGCGTCGCCAGCTGACGGACCTCATCGGCCACCACCGCAAAGCCACGCCCCTGATCCCCGGCCCGCGCTGCCTCGATGGCCGCATTGAGGGCGAGCAGGTTGGTCTGGTTGGCGATCTCGCTGATAGCCAGCACTATGGTGTCGATGGCGCGGCACTGCTCCGCCAGTGAGTGGATCACCCCCTGGGAGCGCTGCAATTCGCTGTCCAGGGTCGCGACTTCGTTCACCGTCTCGCTCAGGTTGCGATGGCCGTCGGCAAAGAGGCTCTGGGTATCTTCGATCATCTTGCTGGAGGCACTGGCACTCTTGGCCACCTCGTGGATCGAGGCATTCATCTCCTCCATGGCCGTGGCGACCATGTTGGTCTCCTCCTGCTGGCGCACCTGGTTGCTGGCGATCACCTCTATATTGCGCTGATCCTGCTCGGCCGAGCGCAGTATGTTGATACAGGTCTGCTGGCTGCGAGCCACCACGGCGCGCAGCTCGGCCTTGCCCATGATGAGCGCCAGCTCGACGGCACTCAGATCGTCACGCTGACCCGTGTAGAGATGCTCCATCAGGGGATTGTCGAAATACTCTCTGGCAAGGGCATTGACCTTGGCCAACCGCTGGCGAGACCGGAGCAGCAATCCGGCCACCGCCCCCTGGAGGACGAGCAGCGGGATCCCCCATGCCCAGGGTAGGCCACCGACCACGATGGCCCCCAGCAGCACCAAGAGCCCGACCCCGGCCACCCCCAAACCAATGGCGCTGCAGGAGAGACACATCAGGTTCGGCATCTTGCCTGCACGAAGCCCCTCATAGACCTTTTCGGCACGGCTCTTCCACTCACTGCGCGGCGCGCTGCGCACCGACTGGTATTCGATCACCTTGCCGTTACTGTCGCGGATGGGCGTCACGAAGGCGCTTACCCAGTAGTGATCACCGTTTTGGCAACGGTTCTTGACCAGCCCCATCCAGCTCTTGCCGGCCTTGATATGCTCCCAGAGATCCGCAAACGCCAGCTTGGGCATGTCGGGGTGGCGCACCATGTTATGGTGCTGCCCCTGTAGCTCTTTCTCGGTGAAGCCGGCGACCTTGCAGAACGCCTCGTTGGCATAGGTGATTCGGCTCTCCAGATCGGTGGTGGAGATGAGGCTCTCTTCATCCCCGTAGAGCACCTCTTTCTGGGTGACCGGCTGATTGTTTCTCATGACTCTCTCCCTGTCGTGATTTTCACGAAGCGAACAGGCATAGGACGTGCCACCCCATTACCGGGTCACAATTCCCTTGCCGGAATGCACCGGGAGAGCCAAATTGCAATGGCCATTGCAAATTGCAGTGGCAAAAAAAGACGGTCGCACCTGGCGACCGTCATACTCCGGCGTGGCTCTCCCGATTATCGAAGACCGCTCATATAGAGCCGGGCCTCATCATCGGCGATGCCCTGGGCCGACTCCCAGATCTCGGCAATCAGCAGCCCCTCTTCGCCCGAGGCCAACTCCTCGAGCTCTTCGAGAGCCTTGGCATCGGCCAGGGTGAAGGGATCGTGAGTGAGCAGCTCTTCGGCCCGACTCAGCAAGGTGGAATGGCGCGCCATCGTTATCTCCTCCTGATGTGGCCCCGATGCGGGGCGGCACGGGATCATCACCAACAGGATAGAAAAGATCCCGCCATCGGGGCGGGTCAGTTCTCTTCCCGATGAATATAACGGGTCAGCCCCTCGTCTCCCCGCTCCAGCAAGCCGACCCAGAGGGTGGCGATCAGCAGCCGCTCCTCCCCTTCTGCCCGCGCCTCCAGCCGTTCCAGAGCGCGGGCATTGTCGAGGGTAAAGGGGTCCCGGGCCACCAGCCTGCATGCAGCTCGATAGAGTCTCATTCTCTCCATGATGCCTCCACGCTCAAGAGAAGGATTCAAGCGTAGACCCTTTTTATGACAATCAGGTATTACCCAGGCTCAGCCCCTGACTTGCGATCACCTCCCGGTACCAGTGAAAACTCGCCTTGGGAATACGCCTGAGGCTCCCTCCTTGCTCGTCACGCTCCACATAGACGAAGCCATAGCGCTTCTGATAGCCGTTGAGCCAGCTGAGCAGGTCGGTGAAGGACCAGGCGCAGTACCCGATCAGCCTGACGCCGTCGGTCATTGCCTCTTGGCAGGCGATGAGGTGGGCCTTGAGGTAGGCAATCCGGTACTCATCCTGAACGCCCTCCCCGGTCAGGGTATCAAACTCCCCCAGCCCGTTTTCGGTGATCATCAGTGGCAAGTCGTAACGGGAGGTCAGACGGCGCAGAGCCAGACGCAATCCGGTGGGATCGATGGCCCAGTCCCAGTTGCTGGTCTCAAGATGGGGGTTGGTCGCCGTCTTGTAGAGGCCTGGCACCCCGCTCGCCGGGGTTGTCCCCTTCTGACCCGAGTGATTGATGCGCCGCAGGGTCTCTCCTCCCATGGGGTTATCGGTATAGGTCAGGGTGTAGTAGTAGTTGACCCCCACAAAATCGGGCCTGGCCTCGGCCAACAGGGCCATGTCACCGGGCAAGATCTCGGGGGCCTCACCCCGCTGCTCGAGCCAGCGCAGGGCCACCCTGGGATAGCGCCCATGGCAGTAGATATCGAGCCACCAGTGGTTGCAAAACACCTCGGCATTGTCGAAGGCAAGCAGATCCGCCGGAGCGCAGGTGAGCGGGTAGGCCGGCGAATAGGCAAAGCTGGGCCCTATCTGCCCCCTGGGGACATGCTGCCGAAAGGCCCGGATCGCCCTGGCATTGGCCAGTGAGGCGATATGGTTGGCGTTGAAGAAGCGGCGCCTGTCCTGCACCGCCGGAGGGTGAGATCCCAACAGATAGGCGTTGGTCAGATTGAAATTCTGCTCGTTGAGCGAGACCCAGTAGGTGACCCGATCGGCAAAATGGCGGTAGAGGGTCACGCAGTAGTGTTCGAAGTCATCGAGGATCCGTCTGTCCTCCCAGCCACCGTACTCCTCTTGCAAGGCCTGGGGCAGATCCCAGTGATAGAGGGTCAGCACGGGCTCGATGCCGCGTGCCAGCAGCCCATCCACCAGACGGTCATAGAAGGCGAGCCCGGCCGGGTTGAGGGGCGCCCGCCCCGAGGGGAAGAGCCGGGGCCAACTGACCGAGAAGCGGTAGGCGGTAAGCCCCATCTGCTGCATCAAATCAAGATCTTCCTCCAGCCGATGGTAGTGATCCACGGCCACCTCCCCGTTGCTGCCCATGAAGGTGGTGCCCGGGACCCGGCTGAAGGTGTCCCACACCGAGGGGCCCTTGCCATCCTGATCCCAGGCGCCCTCCACCTGGTAGGCAGCCGAGGCGGCTCCCCAGAGAAAGCCGTCAGGGAAGGGGGAAAGGCGTGCATGGTGCATGTTGAGCTCCTCAGATGGGGTATCGGATGCTTAGGATTGCGCTCCTTGCCAATTCCGTCCAATGATATATTGGACCTTTCAATATTCCCCGGAGGAATGATGGAGTTAAGGGATCTGCGTGCCTTCGTGACCTTGAGCGAGCAACTGCACTTTGGTCAGGCGGCCCAGCGCCTGAGCCTGACCCAGTCGGCCCTGAGCAAACAGCTCAAGCGCCTGGAGGCACAACTGGGCGCGCCTCTCTTCGAACGCAGCCCGGGAGCGACCCGGCTCACGGCGCTGGGGATCGCCCTGCTGGACGAGGCCCGTGTGCTTGTCGAGCGCAGCGAGCGCCTCCCCAGGCTGGCCCAGGAGGTACTGGCCGGTACCCGGGGGACGCTTCGCATCGGCTTCGGGGCTCCGGTACGCCTGTTGCTGCCACAGGCCATCGCCTCGTTTCGCCAGCACCACCCCGAGGTGCAGATCACCTTGCACGATCTCTCCACCCACCACCAGCTGCGTGCCCTGCTGGAGGGCGAGCTGGATCTGGGATGCTGTCGCCTGCCGGCCCCACGCGGCTGGTTCTTCCGCCCCTTGCTGCACTCTCATCTGGTGGCGGTGCTCCCCGCCGACTATCCAGCGATAACCGACATCACCGGGCTGGCAGCCTATCCCCTTGCCATATTGCGCCGGGACAAGGCCCCGGCCTTCCACGATCACCTGCTCCACTACCTGGCGCAACTGGGAACGCCGTTTGCCCACCTCGACCCCTTGAGTGACTTTACCGCCGGCATCACCATGGCAGCGGCCGGGATCGCCTGGACCCTGCTCCCCTCCTCCATTCCTGTCGATCACCCGGGCGTGAAAATCCTGCCACTGACCGGGCCCGACGCCAGCTGGCCCATTGGCTTGATGTGCCCGGCCGAGCCCCGGAGCCCGGCCCTCATCGCCTTCTGTGACACCCTGCAGCGACTGGCGCTCTAACCCCGTTGAGGGGGAAGAGCTTGTCCGGTGAAACGGAAACCATCATGATGGCTCTCCATTGACCGACGAGGAGTCCAGGATGACCCACACCATCGACGAAGCCATCACCCTTCGCAAGGAGGGGCGCTACGAGGAGAGCAGGGCCCTGCTCACCCCACTGCTCGACAAGCCGGAACTGGCGGCCCGGGCCCATCTGCACATCGCCTGGTCCTTTGACAATCAGGGTGCCGAGCAGGAGGCCGTTCCCCATTACCAGGGGGCACTGGCCGGAACCCTCGCCCCCGACGAGCGTCTCGATGCGCTGCTGGGACTGGCCAGCACCTTGCGCACTCTGGGCCACTATACCGAGGCCCTGGGCTACTTTGAGCAGACCCGCCGGGAATTTCCCGAGGCGCAGGAGATAGCGCCCTTCTACGCCATGTGCCTCTACAACCTCGGCCAGCACAAGGAGGCAGTTGCCCTGCTGCTGCGCCTGCTGGTCTCCACCACCAACGATGAGACGATCCGCGCCTATCGACGCGCCATCGAGCTCTATGCCGACGACCTTGACCGCACCTGGTGAGTAATACAGGGGGGGCCCTCAGCTCTCACGCATTTCAAAATGACACCTGGATTGGCACGCCGACGAGAACAGGCTGTCTTGGTGATAGTCGGGCCTCCTGAACCGTGATCGACCGCACACTCTCGTTAGACAATTCCATTAGGGTCTGCTCAAGGTTAATCTGTTGGTAACAGCCATCATCGCAAAGGAGTGCGGATGCGCATTAACCACGTATTGATCGATCTCGAGAATCTGCTGCCTGCCCAGCTGGATCAACTCTGCCCTGATACCTTCCGGCCCCATGTGTTTGTTGGCGCCACCCAGAGTAAGCTACCCGTCGAGTTGGTGATGGCGCTGCAGCCTTTTGGCGATCGGGCACGTTATATCCGCATGAGTGGCAGTGGCCACAATGCACTGGATTTTCATATCGCCTTTTATATCGGTGAACTCTGCGCCCAAGACCCTCATGCCGCCTTCCATGTCATCTCTAGGGATAAGGGGTTCGATCCCCTGATAGGCCACCTCAAGTCACGCAAAATCTCGGTTGCACGCCACGAGGCCATCACCGACATGCCGTTACTAAGATCGCAGAAGACCCGTTCATCTCAGGAACGGGCGCTTCAGTTTCATAGCAAGCTGTTGCAACCCAAGGTGACTAGGCCACGCACCCTAACCACCCTAAAGAGCGCCATCTCGGCCTTCTTCCAGCGTCAACTCACAACCTGCGAACTGGACGCAATCGTTGCCGAGATGAAGGAGAAAGGATGGATTTCGGTCAACGCAGAGAAAGTGATTTATCACGCTGCATAAGTGCTTGCCACGCCTCGCTCCCGAGTAACCCGCGCAACCTAGTGGTTGCAAGGCTCAGGAGGGGCAACCTGCATCAAGGTCCGGATGGCACTAAATCCCTCCAGTGCTGCCCTCATAGCCATGGGATTGACCAGCCAGGCCGGTAGCGAGCCCCCCGGATGGGTGTAACTCTCGAGGCGAACGAGCGTGGTGCCATCGCCCATAGGAAGGGCCTCCCAGCGTCCGCTACTGTGCCGGATCCGCACTCGCTGCGGGTGCGAGGGCAGCGCATCGGGCTCCGCCTGCACCGTCAACACGAGGCGACAATCTTCCCCCCAACTGAGATGGGAGCGGGTGATGAGCTCGCGATCCGCCGCCGGCCAGGGGGCCGCCAGCAGGGTATAAACCAGATCGGTTCCCGGGGACGGACGCGCCAACAGACGAACTTCCCGACTCTGGGGCAGCCAGAGCCGATGGCGAGAGGTGTCGCGCAGCACCCTGAGCAGGGCTGCGGGAGCGGCCCGTACCCGCATCTCAAGACGCAAGGCCAGATAAGACTCCGGGGGCCGGGGCTGGCTCCAGAGCGTCACCCCATCCACCGAACGCTCCAGCCGCCACTGGGCCCCCCACAGCGGGGCCGATGCCAACCAGAGCATCATCAGCAACGATCTCATGCTTCCCCCTCTCCTGTCGCCGCATCACACACTGCCACTGAGTGTCGCCCAAAAAGAACGGGCCGGGGAGAACCCCGGCCCGTCTGAAGGGTAAGCTTCAGAGGCTGGACTTGACGGTCACAAACTCCGGATAGGCATCGATACCGCACTCGTGTACGTCGCCCCCCATCAGCTCCTCCTCTTCGGAGACCCGCAGGCCCAGGGTGGCCTTGAGCAGGCTCCATACCAGCAAGGAGGAGAGGAAGACCCAACCGAAGATGACGGCCGCCCCGAGCAACTGACCACTGAAGCTGGCCGCCTCGTTGGAGAGAGGCACCACCAGCAGGCCAAACAGGCCGCACACCCCGTGCACCGAGAGGGCCCCGACCGGATCGTCGATTTTGAGCTTGTCGAAGCAGACGATGGCATAGACCACCAGGGCTCCCGCCAGCACACCGATCAGGGAGGCAAACAGCGGTGTCGGCGAGGCAGGATCGGCGGTGATGGCCACCAGCCCGGCCAGGGCACCGTTAAGCACCATGGTCAAGTCGGCCTTACCCCAGGTGAGCTTGGTCACCAACAGCGCCCCCAGGGCTCCGGTGGCGGCGGCGGCATTGGTGTTGACGAACACCTTGCCAATGGCGGTCGCATCGGCGGCGCTGGAGAGCACCAGCTGGGAGCCGCCGTTAAAGCCAAACCAACCCATCCAGAGGATCAGGGTCCCCAGGGTCGCCAGGGGGAGGTTGGAGCCGGGGATGGGATAGATGGCCCCATCCTTGCCATACTTGCCGCGCCGAGCGCCCAGCAACATCACGCCGGAGAGAGCGGCTGCCGCGCCGGCCAGGTGGACGATCCCCGAGCCCGCAAAGTCGCTAAAGCCCGCCTCTTTCAAGAAACCGCCGCCCCAGGTCCAGTAGCCTTCCATGGGGTAGATAAACCCGGTCATCACCACGCAAAAGAGCAGGAAGGACCAGAGCTTCATCCGCTCGGCCACGGCGCCCGAGACGATGGAAGTGGCGGTAGCCACAAACACCACCTGGAAGAAGAAATCCGACTCCAGAGAATGGCCCGCCCCCTCGGCCTGACTCCCCAACAGGGCACCCAGGCTCGGCAACCAGCCACCGGCCGTGTTGTCCACATACATCAGGTTGTAGCCAACGAGCAGATACATGACGCAGGCGATGGCATAGAGCAGCACGTTCTTGGTCAGGATCTCGGTGGTGTTCTTGGCCCGAACCAGGCCGGCCTCCAGCATGGCAAATCCGGCCGCCATCCACATCACCAGGGCCCCGGACATCAACAGATAAAAGGTATCGAGCGCAAAGCGCAGCTCGGTTACGGATTTGGTCAACTCGTCCATGTCACTTCTCCTTGAATATTACAGGGCTTCGGCATCGCTCTCGCCGGTACGGATCCGTACGGCGTGCTGCAGGTCATAGACGAAGATCTTGCCGTCACCGATCTTGCCGGTGTAGGCCGCCGAACAGATCGCCTCGATGATCTGCTCCACGTTCTCAGCCACTGTGGCTATCTCCAGCTTGACCTTGGGCAGAAAGTCGACCTGATATTCGGCGCCGCGATAGAGCTCGGTGTGCCCCTTCTGACGACCGAATCCCTTCACTTCGGAGACGGTCAGCCCCTCGACGCCCAGATCCGCGATGGCCTCGCGCACATCGTCGAGTTTGAAGGGTTTGATAATGGCAGTGATTAACTTCATCTGGTTTCTCCCAATCCTTAGGTGTTCCCGGATGCAATCAATCAAATCCCGTGCCAAAAAATTTAATCGTTAAATATCAATAAAATATAATCATTCAGGGCCTCATCCCCTCCCCTCAATCCCAATCAAGGCGCAGC
The DNA here is from genome assembly GCF_040908155.1 of Aeromonas sp. R6-2. Classification (NCBI taxonomy): domain Bacteria; kingdom Pseudomonadati; phylum Pseudomonadota; class Gammaproteobacteria; order Aeromonadales; family Aeromonadaceae; genus Aeromonas; species Aeromonas sp. R6-2. The sequence goes on from NZ_JBFODE010000032.1 coordinate 110,775, forward strand.
AGCACCATCAGGATGCACACTATTGGTGCAACCCCATGGTTGCACCAAAAAAAGGCATGTCACAGGGAGTCACAGAGAAGAGAAGGGCCCGAGAACGCATGTCGCTCGCTGTGCCCCACAACCACACCACGGAGGCAGAGGCAGAGGCAGAAGCAGAAGCAGAAGCAGAAGCAGAAGCAGAAGCAGAAGAGTCTGACCGGCCCTGCCTTCAGGCTCCTCGAGAATTCTGTCGCCACTTTGGCGACACTTTGCAGATGAGGTGCGCAAACGAAAAAGGCCACTCCTTGGAGTGGCATTTCATAAGTATATGTTTTTACAATCATTTTAACTGGTGCCCGGAGCGGGACTCGAACCCGCACAACCAAAGGTCGAGGGATTTTAAATCCCTTGTGTCTACCGATTTCACCATCCGGGCGGTATCTGATTGTAATAGGGCCCGCACTGCGGGCCCTGGAATATGGAGGCGCGTTCCGGAGTCGAACCGGACTAGGCGGATTTGCAATCCGCTACATAACCGCTTTGTTAACGCGCCATGCTCTCTAAGAGAGTTTGGAGCGGGAAACGAGACTCGAACTCGCGACCCCGACCTTGGCAAGGTCGTGCTCTACCAACTGAGCTATTCCCGCCTGTCTTGGCTTTCGCCCTGACTGTGAGGCCGCATTCTATCGGCTTGCGCCAACGAGTCAACCCAAAAAAGTTAATTGCCTGATCGTTCGGGCGTTTTTTGCGCCGTTTGGTGAAAAGAGCGGCGCGAAACCCGTCTGGCCCCATGACGGGGCCCCAACCCATGAAGGGGGCTTAAAAACGGGAGTGGTAGCTGAGATCGGCCCAGGCCGCCTTGAGGTACTGGAACATGGACCAGAAGGTGAGCACGGTGGCCACATAGAGCAGCACATAGGCAAGCCACACCATCCAGATGTTGTACTGCCAGATGAGGCCGGTGAGCGAAATCATCTGGATGGTGGTCTTCCACTTGCCAATCCAGCCCACGGCAACGGCGGAGCGCTTGCCAATCTCGGCCATCCATTCGCGCAGGGCCGAGATGAGGATCTCGCGGCCAATCATGGTCAGCGCAGGGATGGTGACCCAGACGGTGTTGTAGTGCTCGACGATAACCACCAGGGCGGCCGCCACCATGATCTTGTCGGCCACCGGATCGAGGAAGGCGCCAAACGCGGTGGACTGGTTGAGCTTGCGCGCCAGATAGCCATCGAACCAGTCGGTGACCGCCGCCAGGATGAAGACGATGGCCGCCGCCAGATAGGACCACTCATAGGGGAGATAGAAGAGAACGATGAAGAAGGGGATCAGCAAGATCCGGAAGTAGGTCAGGAGATTGGGGATATTGGTCATTATTGTCAGCCACTTCATCTGTGCGAGCGAGAGGCGGCAGTGCCGCCTGAGAGTACCTGCCTGGCAGGCCCCGCCATTATGTCACCCCACCGTCTGTGCGTCACCCGTTTGCACCGTGAAACGCGGCGTGGATCGCCTCGGCCAGGGCCTCGCTGATGCCGGGCACCTTGGCCAGCTCCTCAACCCCGGCACGCTTGACCTCCTGCAGTCCTCCCAGATATTTAAGCAGCGCCTGCCGCCGCTTGGGGCCGACCCCCGGGATCTCCTCGAGTGAGCTCGATACCCGCGCCTTGGCGCGCCGTGCCCGGTGGCCGGTGATGGCGAAGCGGTGGGACTCGTCGCGAATGTGCTGAATGAGGTGCAGTGCCGGCATATCCACCGGCAGGTGCAGCTCCTCGTGGCTGTCGCCGATGATCAGCGTCTCGAGACCCGCCTTTCGGGTCACCCCCTTGGCCACCCCGATAAGCAGAGGCTGCTTGCCACCGAGCCGCTCCTGCTGGCTGGCGAGGATCTCCTCGGCCCGGCGCAACTGGCCGAGGCCGCCATCGATAAACAGCACGTCCGGTACCTTGTCCGGATCCTGTTGCTTGGCAAAACGGCGCTCCAGGGCCTGCTCCATGGCGGCATAATCATCGCCCCCGGTGATCCCCTCGATGTTGAAGCGGCGATATTCGCCGCCCACCGGCCCCTCGCGACCAAACACCACGCAGGAGGCCACGGTGCGCTCCCCCATGGTGTGAGAGATATCGAAACACTCCATGCGTGCGATCGGCGTCTCCAGCTCGAGCAGCTCCTCGAGCTGGCGCAGTCGCTCACCCATGGTGCTCTTGTGAGCCAGACGCGATTGCAGTGCGGTGAGCGCATTGGTGCTGGCAAGCTTGATAAATCGGGCCCGCTCGGCGCGGGTGCGGCTCACCACCCGCACCTTGTAGCCGGCGGTCTGCGCCAGGGTGTCGGCGATGACCGATTCATCCTCGAGGGCCACATCGAGCAACACCTCGCTCGGGATCTGCCGACCGGAGTGACCCGAGAGATAAAATTGCAGCAGGAAGGATTGCACCACCTCGTCCAGGGGCGTGTCACTCGGCACCTTGGGAAAGTAGCTACGCGAGCCGAGCACCTTGCCCTGGCGGATAAAGAGCACGTGCACACAGGCGGTGCCCTGCTCCTGGGCCACCCCCACCACGTCGAGATCGTCCAGCACGTTGCCGCTCACCGACTGCTGCTCGGTCACCCGGCGCAGGGCCTGGATCTGATCGCGAAAACGGGCCGCCTCCTCGAAACGCAGTTCCAGGCTCGCCGTCTCCATCCTGGCCACCAGCCGGCCAATCACCTCCTGGTTCTTGCCGGCCAGGAAGAGGCGCGCCAGCTCCACCTGGCGTTGGTACTCCTCGTCACTCACCAGCCCCGCCACACAGGGGCCGGCACAGCGCTTGAGCTGGTACATGAGACAGGGGCGCGAGCGGTTGGCATAGACGGCGTCCTCGCACTGGCGCACCGGGAAGATCTTCTGCATCAGGTGCAGGCTCTCGCGCACCGCACCGCCAGAGGGGTAAGGTCCGAAGTACTCCCCCTTCACCTTGCGCGCCCCACGGTGCACCCCGATGCGCGGGTGGCGCTGATCGGTGATGATGATCCAGGGGTAGGACTTGTCATCCCGCAGCAGCACGTTGTAGCGCGGCTGGTACTGCTTGATGAGGTTGTGCTCGAGGATCAGCGCCTCGGTCTCGGTGTGGGTCACCACCACCTGAATGTCGGCGATCTGGCTCACCAGGGCGCGGGTCTTGGCGCTGTCGACCTGTTTGCGAAAGTAGGAGGAGAGCCTTTTTTTAAGATCCTTGGCCTTGCCCACGTAGATGACAACGCCGCCGGCGTCATACATGCGATAGACACCGCTCTGGTGGGTCACGACCTTGAGGAAGGCCTTGCTGTCAAACTGCTCGCTCATGGTGCTCCATCAAGGGAAAAGGCGGCCACGGCCGCCTTTGACAAACGTGAGCCCAAGGCTCAGAGGGTATCGGCATCCAGCATGCCGTAGCGGATGGCCAGGTGAGTCAACTCTACGTCACCGTTGATCCCGAGCTTGCTGAAGAGGCGATAGCGGTAGCTGTTGACCGTCTTGGGGCTCAGGTTGAGCTGCTCGGAAATGTCGTTCACCTTCTGCCCCTTGGTGATCATCATCATGATCTGCAGCTCGCGCTCGGAGAGAGACTTGAAGGGGTTCTCATCGCCGGAGGCAAACTGGCTCAGGGCCATCTGCTGGGCGATCTCGGGGGAGAGATAGCGCTGCCCGGAGTGAACCAGACGGATCGCCTGGATCATCTCCTCGGGGGCCGCCCCCTTGGTGAGGTAACCGGCGGCGCCCGCCTGCATCACCTTGGTCGGGAACGGATTCTCGGAATGGATCGTCAGCACTATGATGCGCACATCGGGGCAGATACGCAGGATCTTGCGGGTCGCCTCGAGCCCGCCGATCCCGGGCATGTTCATGTCCATCAGGATCACGTCGGGATGGCTCTGGCGGCAGAAGGTGACGGCAGCCTCGCCGCTTTGGGCCTCGCCCACCACCTTGATCCCGCGCACATCTTCCAGAATTCGTCTTATCCCGGTACGCACCAGCTCATGGTCATCGACCAGAAATACATTAATCACCCGGACACCCCATTTTTATTACTTATTTCGCCCTCACTCGGGCGAACCACAATTCTTGCATCATAACCAAACTGCCCGATTTGGCAATCCGGGGCAAGTCCGAGGCAAAAAATCGAGAACATCCTCACTAAAATCAATAAATTAGACAATAACAGTGCATAAAAAAGCGACACCGGGTGTCGCTTTATCCGAAAAACAGGAAAAGAGGGTCTCTCGCCTACCCGGCCAGGACCCGGCGCACCGCCTCCAGATCCTCGGGGGTATCGACCCCCACCGGCGGCGCTTCAATGGCTTCGGCCACGTGGATCTTCTCTCCGTACCAGAGCACCCGCAGCTGCTCGAGAGCCTCAACTTGCTCGAGCTGGCTCGGTGCCCAGGAGACGTAGCGCTCGATAAAGCCGGCACGATAGGCGTAGATGCCGATGTGGCGCTGGAACCAGGGACCGATGGCCTCGCGGCTCTGGGCGAAGCGATCCCGCTCCCAGGGAATGGGGGCGCGACTGAAGTAGAGGGCGTAGCCATCCTTGTCGGTCACCACCTTCACCGCATTGGGATTGAAGGCCTCGGCGGCGGTGTGTACCGGTACGCTCAGGGTCGCCATGGGGGCACTGGCGCCGGCCAGATTGTCTGCCACCTGGCGGATGAGGGCGGGCGGAATGAGGGGCTCATCCCCTTGCACGTTGACGATGATGGTGTCCGCAGCAAAGCCGTAGTGGCGGCACACCTCGGCCAGACGCTCGGTGCCGGACTGGTGATCCTGTGATGTCATGCACACCTCGACGCCGGTCCCCGCGACAAGGGGGAGCAGCGCCTGGCGCACCCGCTCGTCATCGGTGGCGACGATCACCCGCTCGGCGCCTGACTGCAGGGCCTTCTCCGCCACGTGCTGCACCATGGGCTTGCCATGGATATCGGCCAGCGGCTTGCCCGGCAGCCGGGTCGAGGCGTAACGGGCCGGAATAATGACGATAAAACTCATGGATTGAGCTCTTCCAGGGAGAGGTGACGGGCACGGTTTTCGAGGAGCACGGGGATCCCCTCCTCCAGCGGATAGGCGAGTCGGTCAAACCGGCACACCAGCTCCTGTTTGCTCTTGTCATAGTTCAGCTTGCCCTTGCACAGGGGGCAGGCCACGATATCCAGCAGTTTCGGATCGAGAGCCACTGCGTCACTCCTTTAGCGATGTCATGAGGGTGGCGAGCAGCCCTTCCGGCAGCTCGGCACGCACGGGAATATACCACCAGTTGGGCCGGGCGAAGGCGCGGCACTTTACCGCGTCTTTCTCGGTCATCAGCAGCGGCCGCTCGCCAAAACGGGCGGTCAGCTCGGCCTCATCGAAGCCGTGGTGATCGGGGTAGCCCTGCGCCTGGACCAGGTCATAGCCCAGCTCGCGCAGGGTGGCAAAGAATCGGGGCGGATGGCCGATACCCGCCAGGGCGTCCACCTTGGGACCGAGCGCCCCCTCGGCGGGAAGCTCATCCTGCACCCGGCGCGGTGCATCCGGGACCAGGCGCATGGCCCACTCCCCCGGCGCAGGCTCGCCACCGTTGCAGATGATGGCATCTACCGAGCCAAGGCGCGAAAGCGGTTCGCGCAGTGGCCCCATGGGCAGCAGGCAGCCATTGCCGAAGCGGCGTATCCCGTCGAGCACCACTATCTCCACATCCCGGGCCAGGGCGTAGTGCTGCAGGCCGTCGTCAGTGATGATGATGTCCACCTCACCGCTCTGCTCGAGCAGCCGCACCGCATCGGCCCGTTTGGGAGAGACGGCCACCGGACAGGCGCAGCGACGGTGGATCAGCACAGGCTCATCCCCCGCCTCGGCGGTGGTGGTGCCGGCGACGAGGCGCAGCGGATAGTGCGGCGCCTTGCCACCGTAGCCACGGCTCACCACCCCGGGGCGCAGCCCCCGGGCGCGCAAGGCCTCCACCAGCCAGACCACCACGGGGGTCTTGCCGTTTCCTCCCACCGAGAGGTTGCCCACCACCACCACCGGCAGAGACGAGCGATAGGCCTTGCACAGCCCCAGCCGGTAAGCCACGCGGCGAGCGCTGCTCACGGCGGCAAACAGGGCAGCCAGGGGCAAGAGCCCCCAGCGCAGGGGGCTTTTTTGATACCAGAGGGCGTCAAGCATCAGGCTTTGTCACCAAACTGAATGGCGCGCAGCTGGGCATAGGTGCCGGCTTTGCCCATCAGCTCGGCGTGGTTGCCACGCTCGACGATGCGCCCTTCGTCGATCACCAGGATCTCGTCGGCCTTCTCGATGGTAGAGAGGCGGTGAGCGATGACCAGGGAAGTGCGCTGCTTGCACAGCTCGTCGATGGCCGCCTGGATGTGGCGCTCGGATTCGGTATCCAGGGCCGAGGTGGCCTCGTCGAGCAGCAGCACGGGGGCATCGCGCAGCAGGGCACGGGCGATGGCCAGACGCTGGCGCTGGCCCCCCGAGAGCGACGCGCCATTTTCCCCGACCACGGTGTCATAGCCCTGGGGCATCTTGCTCACGAACTCGTCGGCATGAGCGATGCGGGCCGCCTGCACTACCTCATCACGGCTGTAGCGATCCTCGGCGGCGTAGGCGATGTTATTGGCCACCGAGTCGTTAAACAGGTGCACCTGCTGGGAGACCAGGGCGAACTGTTTGCGCAGCTCACTCAGGCGATAGTCACGAATATTGACCCCATCGAGCAGGATCTCCCCCTCATCGATGTCATAGAAACGGGTGATGAGGCTCGCAATGGTGCTCTTGCCAGAGCCCGAGCGTCCCACCAGGGCCACCGACTTGCCCGCCTCGACCTTGAAACTGAGGTTGTAAAGGGCCGGGGTCTCCTTGGTCGGGTAGGTGAAGGTGACGTTGCGAAACTCGAGCTCGCCGCGGGCACGCTCCAGGGTGCGGGTGCCGGTGTCCGGCTCCGGCTCGGTGTCGAGCAGGCCAAACAGGCTGTGGCAGGCGGTGATGGCGCGCTGGAACTGGTTGTTGACGTCGGTCAGGCTTTTTAGCGGCTTGAGCAGCATCATCATGGAGGTGATCATGACGGTGAAGGTACCGGCAGTCAGGGTGCTGCGCACACTGTCGATGGTTGCCACGTAGAGGAAGGCCGCCAGGGCGATGGAGGCAACCATCTGGACGATGGGACTGCCGATGGCATCGGCCGCCACCATCTTCATGGTCTGCTGGCGCATGTTGTTGCTGACCTGGTAGAAGCGTTTCTCCTCCACCTTCTGGCCACCAAACATCAGCACCTCTTTATGCCCCTTGAGCATCTGCTCGGTAGAGGTGGTGATATTGCCCACCGCGTGCTGAATGTGGCGGCTTATCTTGCGAAAACGGCGGCTGATGAGACCGATGATGATGCCCACCAGGGGACCCACCACCAGAAAGATCACCGACAGCTGCCAGGAGTGATAGAACATCAGGCCAAGCAGGCCCACCACGGTCGCCCCTTCACGCACCAGGGTCACCAGCGTGGTACTGGCGGCCGAGGAGACCTGGCTCGCATCGTAAGTCACCTTGGAGAGCAGATGACCGGTATTTTGCCGGTCGAAGAAGCTCATCGGCATAGCCACCATGTGGTTGAATACTTGCTGCTGCAGACGCATCACTACGTGGTTGCCGACCCAGGCCATGCAGTAGTTGGAGAGGAAGTTGGCCAGCCCGCGCAGGGCGACGATGCCGAGCACGAAGAAAGGCATCCACTTGAGCACGCTCGGATCGCTGCCGTTGATCCCCTCATCGATGAGGGGCTTGATGGAGTAGACGAAGGTGGTATCGACGGCGGCGTAGCCCAGCATGCCGATGATGCCACCGATGAGACCCAGCTTGCGATCGCGCACATAACCGAGCAGGCGTTTGAAGATGGGCCAGCTCGGCTGATCATGAGTTTCTTGCATTGAAATGCTGCTTGTTAATTGAAAAGACGGGTCATTCTAGCCAAAGCGCCGGCATCCACCAAGCGCCGTGACGCCGGTACCAGGGGCCCCCTTCACGCTCGGCCTTCACCGTGAGGCCATCTGACCCCGCCACCATCACCACCTCGCCGTGTTCACCGGTGACCCACTGGCGGGCGCCGATCGCCCGATAGCGGGCCACCACCTCGGGGCGTGGAAAGCGCCAGCGGTTGTAAAGACCGGCGCTGTAGACGACGAAGCGGGGCGAGACCGCCGCCACGAAAGCCGGGGTGGATGAGGTGCGGCTGCCGTGGTGGGGCACCACCAGCAGATCGCTTCCAAGCGCAGAGCCCCAGCGCGCCACCAGGGCAGCCTCGGCCTCCTTTTCGATATCGCCGGGCAGCAACAGGCTCCACCCCTCCCCCTCAAGGCGCAGCACACAGCTGCCGTTGTTGCGGCTGTTATCCGCCCTGTGTCCCTCCTCGGGCCAGAGCACCCGCACCCGGATCCCCTGCCAATGCCACTGCTGCCCGGCCTGACAGGGCTCGGTGCTGCCTGCGAAAGGGTAGGAGGACACCTCTCGCCCCACCCTTATCTGGCGCAGCAACGCTCGCCGCCCACCCGAGTGGTCCCTGTCCTTGTGGCTGATAACCAGTGTATCGACCCGGCGGATCCCCCGCTCATGAAGATGGGGCAGCAAGACCGCCTCGGCCATGTTGTACCCGCCCGGATAGCGATCTCCGGTGTCATAGACCAGCGCGCGGCCCCCCTGGCTCACGACCACGCTGAGCCCCTGACCCACATCGAGCACGCTGACCCCGCCCCTGTCGTGGGACCAACCCGCCATCAGGCTCAGCAGCAGTGCCGGCAGCAGCAACCAGCGTCCCCCCGAGAGGCGCCAGGCCACCATAGAGAGCAGCGCCAGCGCCACGATAAGCCCCCACTCACGCCCCAAGGGCCACCAGAGCACGACCTGCCCAGCCAACCACTCGAGCAGCCAGATCACGCCCACCAGCGCCTCATTGGAGAGCCACAGCAGTGGATAGGCGAGCACTGCAGCCAGAGGCGACAACAACACCCCCAACAGGGCCGCCGGGATGATGAGCAGGCCAAAGAGGGGCAGAAGTAGCAGGTTGGTGGCAAAGGCCAGGGGCGCCACGCCGCCAAACAGGATGACTTGCAGGGGAAACAGCCCGAGCAGCATCCAGAGCTGCAACCGCCACAGGGAGGGGCGTCGCCAGAGGAGCCCCGCCACCATCAGGAGGGCCACCGCCACAAACGAGAGCCAAAAGCCGGCCGAGCAAAGCGAGAGGGGATCCCACAACAGCAGGAGGGAAAAGGCCCAGAGCCACACTCGCCAGGGTGGCCAGGCGCGGCGCCACCAACGCAGCGCGCCCCATACCAGTACCATAAGCAGCGCCCGCTCGGCCGAGACCCCGAAACCGGCCAGATAGGTGTAGATAAGGGCGAGTAGCGAAGAGAGGATGATGGCCGGACGCTCCCCCCAGAGGCGGCCGAGCCACCAACCGAGTAGCGCAACGATGGCGATGTGTTGACCCGAGATGGCGATGACATGGGTCAACCCTCCGCCGCGAAAGAGATCCCACTGGTGGCGGCTGATCCCCCCCTGCTCGCCAAAGGTGAGGGCCCGCAGCAGGGCAGCCTGGGAGAGCGGCGACCAGAGGGCATCGGCTTGGCTCAGCCAGCGTTCGCGAAGAGCCGGGGGCCGGGCCTCTTGCACCGCTACGCTATCGAGGGTGCCGGTGGCGGTGATCCCCTTCCCGAGCAGGGTACGCCGCCCATCCCAACCGGCACCGTTAGCCAGGCCATGGGCCGGCTTGAGCCGGGCAGTCAGGGCGAGGCGCGCGCCGACCGCCGGCGGAGTCAGGGGGCGATAGAGGTTGAGCTGGACCAGCGGCTCGGGCCAGAGGGGGCTCCCCTCCATTCGGTTGACGCGCACCCACCAGCGACTGAAACGCTCGTCGACACGCTCCCAACGCTCCAGTTTCCCGACCAGGGAGAGTCGCTGCTGGGCTGGCAACTGCTCAAGCCAGGCGAGCCTGAGATGCAGGCTCAGCTGCAGCCAGAGGAGCCCGATGCAGAGCCCCAGCAACAGGGGGCTGGGCCCCTTTCTGAGGGCCAAGATGAGGGTTGCCAGGGGAAGCAATGCCCATGGCCAGGCGGGGATGAAGGGCCAGAGCAGGGCCGATGCCCCGCCCAGGCAGAAGCCGATGAGATGACGGTCCATGGATTGAGTATTCGTATGGCTCGCAAGCTTCGCCACCTTGGCCACCTCTTCGGATGCAGATAGACTGACGCCTCCTCACAGCAAGAGCATGGCAACCTTGAACAGCCGGTTTTTATCCCGCCTGGGGCTGACCCCCGAGGCCCTGCGCCAGCAACGCTGGTTTGCCCTCTTCGGGGAGCGCCTGCTCGCCCCCCGCCTCTGGCGCACGACCCCCTTTGCCTTGGGCGGCGCCCTGGCCGCCGGCCTCTTTGCCAGCTGGATCCCGGTGCCCATGCACTCCCTGATCGCCGTGGTGCTGGCTCTCTGGCTCGGGCTCAACCTTCCCCTGGCCCTGCTGGCGGTCTGGTTTAACAATCCCCTGACCCTGCCCCTCATGTATCTGGCCGCCTACGAGATCGGCTGTCGCCTGCTCGGGCTTCCGGCCGAGCAGTTCCATCTGGTGTGGCGCCTGGGGTGGTTCGAGCACGAGGCACTGACCGTGCTCCCTCCCTTCCTGCTCGGCTCCCTGCTGCTGGGTCTGCTGAGCGCGGCACTGGGTTACCTGCTACTGGGCGGCACGCTTGCCCTGTGGCGACGGTGGCACTGAGTTAATCCGTGCCAACGGGGGTTGAGAGGTTTACACTCACCGCCCTTTGTGACCCAAGGAGCACACGCCATGCAGCTCAAGCGCCTGCTCAATCGTTGGATGCCCAACCCGGCGCAGTTGCGCCATCACCCCAGACTGCGCCTCTTTGGCCGCTGGCTCGACCGCCCCACCCTGTGGCACCTCAACCGGCGCACGGCGGCGCGCGCCTTCGCCGTCGGTCTCTTCTGTGCCTGGCTACCCATCCCGTTTCAGATGGTGGTGGCAGTAGCCGGTGCCCTCTTGCTGGGCGCCAATCTCCCCCTCTCGGTGGCTCTGGTATGGCTCAACAATCCCGTCACCCTGATGCCCATGTTTTACGGGGCCTACAAACTCGGCGCCAGATTGCTCGGTACGGATCCCCAACCCTTCACCTTCGAGGCAAGCTGGCAATGGCTGAGCCACTCGTTTGCTACCCTGGGACCTGCCCTGCTGCTCGGGACCCTGCTGCTTGGCTCGCTTTGTGCCCTGCTTGGCGCCATCGTCATCGAGCGCCTCTGGACCTGCTCGGTCCTGCGACGGCGAGCCCTCGACCGCCATTCCCGGTCCGGTTGTTCATGACAAGTACATACTGGTGAGTAATAATCGACGCCAAAGGTTGTGACACGGCACTGCCGTCCCCATCTCGGTGGGGTCAACAGGCCGCAGCCGGCCCATTCATCACAAGAGGATCGACAAGATGGAAACCCGTTCTGTCTTTACCGGTGTCCAGAGCACCGCCCGCGACACCAACAAGGTGCTGCGCAACACCTATATGCTGCTCTCCATGACCCTGGGCTTCTCCGCCCTGGTGGCCGGGACTGCCGCCATGCTGGCCCTGCCTGCCCCCCACTGGGCCGTCTTTCTCATCGGTGCCTATGGCCTGATGTTCCTGACCGAGAAGAACCGCAACAACAGCATGGGGCTGGTGTTCACCTTCCTGTTCACCGGCTTTATGGGCTACACCCTGGGTCCCATCATCAACCTGTTTATGAACAACGGCGGTGGCGATATCGTGCTGACGGCCATTGGCGGCACGGCGCTGACCTTCTTCGCCCTCTCCGCCTATGCCCTGACCACCAAGCGTGATCTCTCCTTCATCGGCGGCATGCTGTTCGTGGGCTTCTGGGTACTGCTGGTGGCCATGATTGCCAACATCTTCCTGCAGATGCCGGCCCTGCATCTGGCCCTCTCGGCCATGTTCATGCTCTTCTCCTCCGGTGCCATCCTGCTCACTACCCAGCAGATCGTGCGCGGCGGCGAGACCAACTACATCTCGGCCACCATCACCCTCTATATCTCCATCTACAACATCTTCGTCAGCCTGCTGAGCCTGCTCGGCGGCAGCCGCAACTAAGCCAGATGGTAAAATGACCCCCGCTTCGGCGGGGGTTTTTCTTGCCCCCTGATTTGGATCAGGATGTCGCCCCTCTCTTTTGGGCTAATATCAGGGCTTTGTTACCGCTTCGGATGTGTCACCTCTCCCATGCCGATGGATATCCTGGGCCCCCTGCGCCGCCTCGTTACCGACAGTCACGTCTATTTTGCACTCAAAGTCCTGATCGCCATCCTGGGGATCCTCGCCTTTGCCCTCGTCACCGGCGAGCTGCGTATGGCGGTGCTCCTCTCCCTCGGGGTCGTGGCCGGCGCCATCGCCGAGACCGATGACCACCCCTGGGGGCGCATCAAGAACCTGGCCATGACCCTCGGCTGCTTCCTCTTTGCCAGTGTCTGCGTGCAGTTTCTCTTCCCCTGGCCCTGGCTCTTCGCCCTGGGACTGGCCGGCTCGAGCTTCCTGTTTGTGATGGTCGGTGCCCTCGGCCAGCGCTACGCCACCATCAGTTTTGGCTCCCTGCTCATCGCCATCTACACCATGCTGGGGGCCGCCAGCGCCCCTTCACTCTTCTATCAACCCCTCCTGCTGTCGGCCGGCGCCCTTTGGTACGGGGCGGTGTCGCTCGTCTGGCTCTGGCTGCTCCCCTACAAGACCCTGCACGAGCAACTGGCTCAGGGCTATTTCGCCCTCGGCCGCTACCTGCTGGAGAAATCCCGCTTCTTTCCGGCCGATGAGCACGGCAGCCAGGCGATCCGCCACAACCTGGCCCTGCTCAATATCGAGGTGGTACAGGGGATGAACCTGGCCAAGGCCAGCCTCAACAGCCGCCTCGGCCAACCTCCGGCACCCGAGCTGGCCCGCCTGTTGCAACTCTATCTGCTGGCCCAGGAGATCCATGAACGGGCAACCTCGAGCCACTACCCCTACAGCCGCCTCGAGCAGGATCTCAAGCAGGGCATCGTTCTGGAGGGATTCCAGGAGGTGCTGCTGCAACTGGCCGAGGCGTGCCAGCGCCTGGGTTACAGCATCCTGGTGCACAAGCCTTATCAACACTCACGGCGCATTCACTGGACCCTGGAGGCACTCGGGGACCAGCTGGAGTTCACTCATCTCAAGCAGCACTATCCCAGCAGCCTCTTCACCCCCATGAAGTTTTTGCGACGTAACCTGGCCAGCATCAACGCCCTGCTGCAGAGCGCGGCGGCCCTTCCCGAGCCGGAGGGGGCGCTCCCTCCCCTGGCAAGGCCAGCCCGGATCGGCTGGCAGAGCCTGCGCCAGCACCTCTCTCTTGACTCCATGCTGCTGCGTCATGCCATCCGTATCTCTCTGGGCCTGGTGTTGGGTTACGGCCTGCTGCAAGCCTTCTCCCTCGACAAGGGGTACTGGATCCTGTTGACCCTGCTGTTCGTCTGCCAGCCCAGCTATAGCGCCACACGACGCCGTCTGGTGCAGCGAATGCTCGGCACCTTCATCGGGATCCTGCTCGGGGTTCCCGTGCTGCTGCTCTTCCCCGATCTCCACTCCCAGCTGGTGGTGATGGGGTTGGCGGCGTTTCTCTTCTTCACCCAGGTGCGCAGCAACTACAGCGCGGCGGTCTGTTTTATCACCCTCTATGTACTGATGGCCTTCAACCTGCTCGATCAGCAGGGTCTCGGCATCGTCGCCCCTCGCCTGCTCGACACCACCCTCGGCTGCCTGCTTGCCTATGCCCTGGTGGCCTGGCTCTGGCCTGACTGGCAGTACAAGCGCCTGCCGGCCCTGATAGCCCGCTCCTTGTCGGCCAATGCCGGCTATCTGGAGCGAGTCCTTTCGGCCCTTCATCAGGGACGCAGGGACTCCCTCGACTATCGTATCGCCCGCAAGCAAGCCCATCAGGCCGACAGCGAGCTGGCCCTGGCCTGGCAAAGCATGCTGGTTGAGCCCCAGAAGCGGCGCCGCTTTCTCGATCTCTGCTTCTCGCTGACCTGGCACAACCATGCCCTGCTCTCCTACATCTCGGCCCTAGGAGCACACCGGGACAAGCTCGAGAGCATAGAGGGTCTGACCGAGATCGGGCTCTATCTGGAGCAGACCCTGCACAGCGCCGCAAGGCAGGTGACCGGTCAGCCCCCCCTGCCCCCCCAGGGACATTGCCCCCTGCTTAGCCACGATCAGAGCGAGGAGCAGCAGATGTTGACCCAGCAACTCAACCTCATCAGCCAACAGGCCGAGGAGCTGCAGGCACTGGCGCGCCAGACCCGGTTGCTCGCGCCGGAGTGAGGCGCTACCATGCCCGCCTCATCACAGGAGTCATCCATGGCAGAACTGATTTTCAACGGGCGAGCCATCGCCACCGATGCCCAGGGGTATCTGTGCGACATCCACGACTGGAGCGAGGAGCTGGCACAGCTTTTGGCCGAGCAGGAGGGAATCGTGATGGAGGAGCCTCACTGGGAGGTGGTGCGTTTCGTACGCGCCTTCTACCTGGAGTTCAACACCTCGCCGGCGATCCGCGCCCTGGTCAAGGCGATGGAGAAGCACTACGGCCCCGAGAAGGGCAACAGTCGCTATCTCTACAAGCTCTTCCCCAAGGGGCCGGCCAAGCAGGCGACCAAGATCGGCGGCCTTCCCAAGCCGGTTAAATGCATCTGAAAAAACACCGCGCCAAGGCGCGGTGTTTTTAAACGCGAGAGTGACTAGGGGTTGTAGGCCACCACAGAGCCACTCAGGGCGGTCAACTGATTGAGTCGTGGCAACATTCCCTGCAGCTTGTCGCGGGAGACATCGGGCCCCACCACCACTCGATTGAGCTCTCCCTGGCGCGGAGTACGGGGGATGGTATGAGCCGGATAACCGGCAGCCCGCAGCTTGGCGACTATGCTGTTGACGCTCTCCACGTTCTTGAAGGCCCCCAGCTGGATGATCCAGGCCCCCTGACTCGGCGAGGCCGGCTTGGGTTTGTCGAGGCTGGAGACCAGATCGCCGAGGGGATCGACCGATTTGGGCTTGCTCTCCACCACGTTTTGCTTGGCCTCGACCGGCTTGGGTTTGGCCTGGGCCAGCTCGGCGGGCTTTGGCTTTGGCTTGGGTTCGGGCTCAGGCTTGGGTGGCACCGTCGCCTGCGGCACGGGTTGGCTCTGCACCGTCACCGGCTCGGCAATGGGCTCAACCTGCCAGCTATTGGCATCGCCGCTGGCCTCGGGCTGAGCCGCGGCCACCTTCGCCTGCTCATGAGCCGCCTGCAGATCGGCAGCACCGGAGACCTGCAAGGCCGGCTTGGCGGGCTCGAGTTCCGGACGCAGGGGGATCTTGGCAAAGGCGGCGTCTTCGACCTCCTGCTGCTTGTTACCATCGAGCAAGTCCGGCAGGAAGATGACCACCAGGGCGACCAGTATGATGGTGCCCACTAAACGATTCTGAAACTGCGAGGCCACTATGACTCCTTTTTCTCGTGCCCGGCCAATACATCCGCGACAGTATAAAACGAGCCAAAAACGATAACCATATCAAGGGGCCCCGATTGGGCAAGGGCTGTCCGATAGGCCTCCATCACGGCGTCATGACAGCTCGCCTCCTCTCCCAGAGCCACCTGCAGCTGGGCTGCACTGGCGCCACGCGGCCCGCCCAGACTGGCCAGATGCCACTGCCCGATCAACCCCTTGAGCTCGGCCAGCGACCCGGCCATGTCCTTGTCCTTGAGCATGCCGACCACGGCGCGGCGCACCCCGGCGCACGGCATCTGACGCAGACGTGTGGCCAGATAGGCCGCCGAATGAGGGTTATGGGCCACGTCCAGATAGACGGTCGGCCTCTCCTGCAGCAGTTGCAGGCGGCCGGCCAGAGTGGCGCAGGCCAGCCCCTCGCGGATCGCGGCCTCGCCCAGGGGCAGACCGAGGGATTCCAGGGCCGCCAATACGGTGACGGCATTCATCAGAGGCAGGCTTGGCAGCGGCAAGTTCAGATAGGTGTGCAGGCCATGGTAGTCCCAACATAGCTCCCGCACTTCACCACGAAAATCGCGGCCAACCTGACGAAGGTGAGCGCCGATCCGGGCCGCCTCACTGGCGATGGTGGCCGGTGGCTCAGGCTCACCACTGATGGCGGGCTTGCCGGCGCGGTAGATCCCCGCCTTCTCCACCGCTACCTGCTCGCGGGTATCCCCGAGCCAGTCGCAGTGATCGAGGGCAATCGAGGTGGTTACCGCCACGTCGGACGCCACCACGTTGGTGGCGTCGAGCCGCCCACCGAGCCCTACCTCAAGCAGCAGCACGTCGAGGTTGGCGCGGGCAAAAAGCCAGAGGGCGGCCAGGGTGGCGAACTCGAAGAAGGTGAGGGAGATATCGCCGCGGGCGGCCTCGACCGCCGCGAAGGCCTCGCAGTGGGCTTCGCCTTCCAATTCGGCGCCGTTGATCCTTACCCGTTCGGTAAAGCGCAGCAGATGCGGCGAGGAGTAGACCCCCACCCGATAACCCTGGGCCATCAAGATGCTGGCGGCCATGGCACAGGAGGTTCCCTTGCCGTTGGTACCCCCCACAGTGATCACCTTGCAGGGCAGCGTGGTCACCCCAAGGCGCCGGGCGACCTCACCGACCCGGGTCAACCCCATATCGATGTTGGCCGGATGGATGGCTTCCAAATAAGAAAGCCAGTCGACCAGCGACCGGCTTTGATTCTGAGACGAAGCGTTCATGCTTACTCGGCGTCGACTGTGGTGTTCATCAGTTTGGCCATGAGGCCGGCCAGGCGATCGCGCATCTCGCGGCGATCGATGATGAGGTCGATGGCCCCCTTCTCGAGCAGGAACTCGGAGCGCTGGAATCCTTCCGGCAGCTTCTCGCGCACGGTCTGCTCGATGACGCGCGGGCCGGCGAAGCCGATAAGCGCCTTGGGCTCACCCACCTGAATATCGCCGAGCATCGCCAGGCTGGCGGAAACGCCGCCCAGGGTCGGGTCGGTCAGCACGGAGATAAAGGGCAGACCCGCCTTGGAGAGGCGATCGAGGGCCGCACTGGTCTTGGCCATCTGCATCAGGGAGAAGAGGGCCTCCTGCATACGGGCACCACCGGAGGTGGAGAAGCAGATGAGACCGCGCCCTTCTTTCAGACACTCGTCGACGGCGCGCACGAAGCGGGCACCGACCACGGATCCCATGGAGCCACCGATGAAGGCGAACTCGAAGGAGCAGGCCACCACGGGCACGCCCTTGAGGGTCCCCTTCATCACCACCAACGCATCCTTCTCGCCGGTGCTCTTCTGGGCGACGGCCAGGCGCTCCTTGTAGCGCTTGGCATCCTTGAATTTGAGGATATCCTGCGGCTCCAGCTCGGCAGCCACCTCGACCCGTCCCTGCTCGTCGAGGAAGCGCTCGAGGCGCGTACGGGCACTGATACGCATGTGGTGGTCACACTTGGGGCAGACTTCCAGGTTGCGCTCCAGCTCAGCCCGGTACAGCACCTGTTCGCAAGCACTGCACTTGGACCACACCCCTTCCGGGATGTTGTGGCGACGCGGTGCGGTGTTCTTGCTCTTGGGAAGAATCTTCTCAAGCCAGCTCATGGAATTCCTTAATGCTTTTTAATGCTTGAAAACACGGCAACACCGTGCCAGTTCAATGACTTGGCGGTGTTGCTGGGACATGTGGCCTGCCATTAAAGCACACTTTTTTGGGGGCAGTTACAAAAAACTGGTCGTACCCGGGGCCGAGTCCGGCAGCCACAAGGGGCCAAGCGGAACGCGCGGCAGGGCAAAGGCCTCGGGATAGTCCACCTCCACCAGATAGAGGCCGCCAGCCTTGGCGGTGGGGCCCGCCACGTTGCGATCCCGCGCCGCCAGCACCTCGGCCACCCACGCCACCGGTTGCTCCCCCTTGCCCACCTCGATGAGGGTGCCTGTGATGTTGCGCACCATGTGGTGCAGGAAGGCATTGGCCTTGATATCGAGCACTATATAGGGGCCGGAGCGGCTGACACACAGGTGCGTCACGTTACGCCAAGGGGTGTTGGACTGGCACTGGATGGCGCGAAAGGAGCTGAAGTCTTGCTCGCCAATGAGGCACTGCCCCGCCGCATGCATCAGTTCGGCGTCGATAGGCTCGTGATAGTGGCTCACGCCACTGCCCAGAATGGCGGGGCGGTAGTTGTGGTTATAAATGACGTAGCGATAACGACGGGCTGTCGCGCTGAAGCGGGCGTGGAAATCCTCCGGCACCTCTTTGGCCCAACGCACGGCGATGTCCCCCGGCAGGTTGGAGTTGAGGCCCAGGGTCCAGGCCGACTCCTTGCGCACCGCTGCGGTATCAAAGTGGATCACCTGACCGGTACCGTGCACCCCGGCATCGGTGCGGCCGGCACACTGGATCTCGACCGGGTGATTGGCAATCTTGCCGAGGGCACGCTCAAGCTCCTCCTGAACGCTGATCACTTCCCGTTGACGCTGCCAGCCGAAGTAGCGGCTGCCGTCATATTCGATTCCAAGGGCTATACGCATGGGACACCTGAATGCAATAAAAACGCGGCGAATTATACGCAATGGGGCGACAAAAAGAAGGGCGGCCACCCGGCCGCCCCGCATCCAGACGCAGACTTATTCCTGTCAACCAAGCCGCTTGAGCAGCTTCTCGGCCTCCTTGCGCTGGCTGTCGCTACCCTGGGCCGCCGCCTCTTCGAGCAGCTCGCGAGCACTGTCCTTGTCGTCGATCTCGAGATAGGCGCGCGCCAGATCCAGTTTGGCACCCACACCGCCATCATCGGCGTCGATATCGAAGTCGCTACGCTCGGGCAGCACTTCGGGGAAACCATCGAGACCCACATCCAGAGTCGCATTCTGGTAGGGCTCCTCGCCCTGGCCGGCGGCATCAGCCTCGGCCAACAGGGTATCGATCTCCACGTAATGATTGTCATCGGCAGCCTCGCGATCCGGCACTGCCGCCGGCTCGGCCTGCTCCGCCTGTTTGAAGGCATCTTCAAAATCGGCCAGCGCCAGCTCGTTGGGATCTTCCTCCCGAGGCTCACTGTCACCGACCAGCGACTCGTCGAGGGTCAGCTCCAGAGCCTCATCCACCGATGAGAGGCTGACCTTGCTGTCATCGGAGTCGGCCAGCATCTTGTCGAGCTCGGCATCGAGCTCACTGAGATCAAACTCTTCGTAGGACTGTTGATCGACCTCGTGGGCATCATCGTCCCCCGGCAAGAGATCGGCATCGGCCATCAGCGACTCGGGGGAGTCGGCAGGCTCGGGGACCAGATCGGGATCCACGGGCCCATGGGCAGGCTCGTCGAGGTCGTGCTCATCGTGGAAGAAGAGCTCTTCTTCCTTGGTTTCCTCAAGCTGATATTCAGGTTCTGGCTCGGGAATGGGCTCAGGCTCAGGTGCAGCCTGAGGCTCGGTAGCGAGATCCAGCGCCCCCAACTCGGGAGAGAGCAGCTCATCAAATTCGTTGCTCCCCTCCTCCATGAAGGCGGAGGTGGACTCGGAGAGGCTCTTCTCCTGCTCTTCCAGCTCGCGGCGAGCGCGGGCACGCAGCCAGAGTGTCACCAGCGCCAGCACCAGCAAGACAGGCAACAGGATGATCATGGCCAGGTTGAGCGGTGACGAGAGCAGATCGAGCAACCAGTTCTTCTCGTCAGGCTTGGCAGGCCCGTCGTCGGGGGCCGCCGGGGCAGGCATACCCGCCTTGAGCTCGGCGATCTGCTTTTGCAAGGACTCCTGATCCTGCAACTGGGCCTTGAGGGTCTCGAGCTCCTGAGTCAGGGACTCTACTCGCAACTTGAGCCTGTGGTTGGTCTCGCTCACCTGCGACAGCTGGCTGGTCGCATCATCGAGGGCCAGCTTCATCTCGGTGACGCTGCTGGGCTGCTCGGTCTGGGTCTCGGGCGGCAGGGGTTTGGGGGCTTCGGCCTCGGCCTTGACCTGTGGGGCCTCCTCCACCTTGGTGGCCGGGGCCGGCTCTACCGGTTTGGGCAGGGGGGCCGGTCTCTTCTCCTCAACCTTGGCAACCACCTCGGGTTGTGGCACCGCCTCGGGCTTGGCCGGTTTGGTCGTGGTCTGTGGCTGGCTCTCAACCTTGGGCTTGCTCTCCCCGGCAGACTTGACCGCGGGTTTGGGATGGACCGTGAGGTTCTTCACCTCTGCGGTATAGCGAGAGCTGATCCCCTTCCAGCTGGCATTATCGCTGCGGAAACGGGCGCGCGCCTGCTCGTCGGAGATGCGGCTGGCCTCCTGCTCGTTTGGCAACACTATGGTGGAGCCCACCAGGATGTGGTTGATGTTGCCATCGGCAAAACTGCGCGGATTCTTCTCGTAGATGGCGACCATGGTCTGGTAGACGCTCACCCGCGTGCTGGGACGATAACGATTGGCCAGGCTCCAGAGTGTATCGGTCCGCAGAATGGGGCCATAGCGACCGACGCTGGTGGAGGCGGCAACCGGTTGACGAGGAGCCGGGGCCGGAGCCTGGGTCCGTTGCGGCACGGCGGGGGTTGCCTGGGTCGGTTGGGAAGGCTGAACCGGTTCATCCGGTCCCTTTAACTCGACAAAGAAGGGTTCACGCTGCTCTGCATGAACAGGAGTCAGCAACCCTAAAACCAGCAGCGTAGCCAATGCTATGCGGGAGTGTCCCATATTCGTTCCTTCGTGTGACGGCTCTATCACATTGAAAAGTTTAGATAGTTAGCCCGTTTTATCGAATCACTATAATTCAGCCGACGCTGTCAAACCAGTTATCGCTCACCCATCGACTCATTTTTGTCCTCTTTGCCTCTGGCAGAGTGATCCCGCGCAAATAAAAAAGGCCACCCGGGGTGGCCTCACGACTCAGAGATAGTCCCGCAACACACTTTCTGCTGCCTGAACCACCCCCAGCGCCGCCCCTCTCCTGAGGTTATCGGCGACCAGCCAAAGATCCACACCCTGAGGGTGGGTAAAATCCTGACGAACCCGGGCCACCAGCACCTCGTCACGGCCGTTGGCATCCACGACGGGTGAGGGCACCTCCCCCTCGTCCGAGAGCGCAACCCCGGGGGCGCTGCGCAGCAGCTCCTTGACCTGTTCGGCGTCGAGGGGCTGATGCAGTTCGAGGTGTACCGCCAGGGCATCGCCGTAGAAGACAGGTACCCGGGCCAGGGTCGGATTGATGGCCACCTCCTGCCCCAACACTCTCTGGCTCTCCAGCACCAGTTGCCACTCCTCACGGCTGTAGCCGTTGTCGAGCAGTTCACCACACTGACCAAGCAGGTTGAAGGCAATCTGGACCGGGAAACAGGAGGGCTCCACCGGACGGGCATTAAGCAGGGCCGCGGTCTGGCTGGCCAACTCATCCACCCCGGCCTTGCCGGCCCCGGAGACCGACAAATAACCGCTCAGATTGACCCGTGCCACCCCCACTTCGGCATGCAGGGGCTTGAGCACCGCCAGCAGCTGGCTGGTCACCCCGGAGGCGAGTGCAATCAGGTTGCGCTGGCGATAGTCACCGAGTGCTTCGGGATTGGCCTCCATGCACACCAGGGGCACCTCGTCATCGGTGACGAAGGCACCACTGGCATCGAGCACCATACAGCCCTGCGCGGCCGCCACGTCGGCCCAGCGCAGGCTGTCGCTTGCCGTGCCGACAAAGAGGGCAAGCCTTGCCTCGCTCCAGTCAAAATCGGCCACATCGCGAATATCGAGGTTACGGCCGAGGGCGCGCACCGTCTCACCCACTTCGTCGGACGAACCGAGCGGGATGATGGTGTCGACCGGCAGGCCGCGCTCCTCGATGAGTTCCAGCACCAGTTGGCCGGCAGCAGTACCGGCTCCGAATACAGCGACGCCAAGTTGCGCAGTCATGTAAAACACTCCTTGAGAGGATGGACCCGCCCCTGGGCGGGCCCGACACAATGGGTAACCCGAGAGGGTCAGGAAAGGGTAAAACCGAGTTTGGCCAGGCAGGGCGTTGTCGTCCCGCACAGGTGCAGTGACGAGAGCTCACGCCGCTCCGGGTAGTGCTTGCGTTGACGGTCGAAGCTGCCGGGGATCGCCAGCTCCCGGCGAAAACGGGCATCGTCACGGCGCACGTCATAAACCAGATGCACCAGTCGGCCGATCAGCGCCTGATCGGGCGCTTGGCCCAGCTGCATCCTGGTCACCTCGGGAGAGGGTAGCAAGGCACTCAGATCCTGACGGGCCGAACGACCGAGACGCTCGCACAGGGCCTGATAGAGCATCCAGGTGCCACGCGCCTTCCCCTCCAGGCTATAACCGGCAATATGGGGGGTCGCAATCTCCACCAGGGGCACCAGCTCGTGCAGCAAGTGTGGCTCATGCTCCCACACATCCATCACCAGATGCAGGGGCTCAGCACCCCGTTGACGCGCCAGCAATGCCCGGTTATCCCACACCTCGCCACGGGAGGCGTTAATGAGAAACTGGCCCGGTCGCAGGGCGGCGATGCGCGATGCATCGAGCAGGTGGTGGGTTGCCTCCTCGCCATCTCGGGTAAACGGCACATGAAAGCTCACCACATCGGCCGCAAGCGCCTCCTCCAGGGTGACGAAACCCGCTGTCCCTTCGATCCGGGCCCGAGGGGGATCACAACGCAGCACTCGCATGCCCAGTGCTTCTGCCCGGGTGGCGACGGCGCTCCCCGTGTTA
The DNA here is from genome assembly GCF_040908155.1 of Aeromonas sp. R6-2. Classification (NCBI taxonomy): domain Bacteria; kingdom Pseudomonadati; phylum Pseudomonadota; class Gammaproteobacteria; order Aeromonadales; family Aeromonadaceae; genus Aeromonas; species Aeromonas sp. R6-2. The sequence continues at coordinate 133,455 of NZ_JBFODE010000032.1, forward strand.
CCCGCTCCCACCACGGCCAGGCTCATTGCGCACAGAGAGAGCCCATGGCGCTCGGCCAGCACCAGCAAGGCGCTCAGCACATAGTCACCCACAGAGATACGGTTACAACCGGGAGCACTGCTAAAGGCGATACCCCGCTCGCGCAGCAGCGCCTGATCCACGTGATCGGTCCCGATGGTCGCCGTGCCAACAAACTGCAAGCGACTGGCCTTCGCCAGCAACGCCTCGTTCACCCGGGTCACCGAACGCACCAGCAGCACATCGGCATCACACAGTTGCGCCGGCAGCATCTCTCGCCCGGGAAGCAGGGTCACCTCCCCCAGCTCGCCAAACAGTGCCTCCACATGGGGCATGTTCTCATCGGCAACGATCTTAAGCACTGGCACCTCCGCGGCACGACGGCCCGCACTGTGGTAGAGAAACGGCAAGGGGCGCATTCTAGCCCAAAGCGCTGCCCGATTTCATGTCCGTTGGCTTGACCCTGCACTTGAGACAGGCAAAATGGCGCGCTTATTGCCACCCGGAGCCCCTATGCTGACCAATGCCCAAGTTCTTCGCTTCAGTGCCGCCCTGATCCTGCCCCTGGCACTGCTGGCCCTGTCCGGATGGACCCCCTTCCTCACCCACGACCTGAACCAACCCGGGCTCTATCTGGCATATCTGCTATCGGGTACGGTCGGTCTGCCCGGGCTGTTGGCGACCTTTGCTCTGCTCTTTGCCATGACCCAGTTCAAGCTGCGGCTGGGGCATCGGGAGTGGGGATTGCTGCTGGCGGTGTTCGTCCTGCTGATGGGGGCTGACTGGTGCATCAAGGCGGCTATCAAGCATCTGACCCAGGAGCCCCGTCCTTATCTGGTCTGGCTGGTCGAGCAGGGACTGCTGGACTCTCTCGAACACTTCTATGCCGCCCCGGTCAGCGAGCGTATGGAGCAAATCCATGCCACCAGCCTCTTGCTCGGTCTGCCAACCTGGCTCGGTCAGCACTGGCAGCAGGGGGTTAACTACGCCTTTCCCTCGGGTCACACCATAGTCACCATCACCCTCGCGCAATTTTTCGGTCTGATCTGGCTGGCCAGAGCCCCTCGAGGAGCCTGGCTCTTGCCTCTCTGGGCGCTGGCCGTTGCCGTCTCGCGCCTGCTGCTGGGTATGCACTGGGCAGGGGATCTGCTGGCCAGCGCGATTCTCGGATCGGCCACCGCCATTCTGGGCGCACGCTGGTGGTTGCATCAGGTCTCCAGGTAACCATCCATCGTCTCGATGAAGGCTATCGAGCAGAGTGCTTTGACCCCGGATCGACAATTCCCTAAAATCCGGCCCAAATAACCGAGCAGGACACCTAACATGAGCGAAGTCATCCACAGCAAGCTGATCATCCTGGGCTCAGGCCCGGCCGGCTACACAGCCGCCGTCTACGCCGCCCGTGCCAACCTCAACCCGCTGCTCATCACCGGCATGCAGCAGGGCGGTCAGCTCACCACCACCACAGAGGTGGAGAACTGGCCCGGAGATCCGGAAGGCCTCACCGGCCCGGCACTGATGGATCGCATGAAGGCTCACGCCGAGAAATTCGACACTCGCATCCAGTTTGACCATATCAACGAGGTGACCCTCACCGAACGCCCCTTCCGTCTGAAGGGTGACAGCGGTGAATACAGTTGTGATGCCCTGATCATCGCCACTGGCGCCTCTGCCAAGTATCTGGGGTTGCCGTCGGAAGAGGCCTTCAAGGGACGTGGCGTCTCTGCCTGTGCCACCTGTGACGGCTTCTTCTATCGCAACCAGGAAGTGGCGGTAGTCGGCGGCGGCAACACCGCAGTGGAAGAGGCACTCTATCTGGCCAACATCGCCAAGAAAGTGCACCTCATTCACCGTCGCGACGAGTTTCGCGCCGAGAAGATCCTGATCAAGCGCCTGCACGACAAGGTGGCCAGCGGCAACATCGAGCTGCATACCCATCAGACCCTGGACGAAGTCCTGGGTGACGCCATGGGGGTTACCGGTGTGCGCCTGCGCGACGTGCGTGATGAAACCACTCGCGAGTTGGCACTGATGGGGGTCTTCATCGCCATCGGCCACCAGCCCAATACCCAGATCTTTGACGGTCAACTCGAGATGCAGAACGGTTATCTCAAGGTACGCGGTGGCCTCGACGGTTTTGCCACCCAGACCAGCATCGAGGGGGTGTTTGCCGCGGGAGATGTGGCGGATCACAACTACCGCCAGGCCATCACCTCAGCCGGTACCGGTTGTATGGCGGCTCTGGATGCCGAGCGTTATCTCGACAGCCAGTAAGCCACGTTGAACCTCAAGGCATGCCCCGGCATGCCTTTTTCACTTTCAGAGCACGGATGAAGCAGAAGATTCTGATCGTCGAGGACAGCCTGACTGTCCGTCGCATGTTGATCCAGGCCATCACCCAGCAGACGGGCCTGGAGATCGATGCCTATGACACCCTGGAGGGGGCCCGCCACTGCCACGGCGAAGAGTACGTGGTGGCGCTGGTTGACCTCACACTGCCTGATGCCCCCCGGGGAGAGGCGGTCAATGTACTGCTCGAACGCGGCCTGCCTGTGGTGATCCTCACCGCCGACATCAGCGAAGAGAAACGCCACGCCTGGCTCGAAGCCGGCGTGCTCGACTACGTGATGAAGGATTCACGGCACTCCCTGCAGTACGCCGTGGGGCTGGTCCACCGACTCTATCTCAACCAGCGCATCGAGGTGCTGGTGGTGGACGACTCACGCACTTCCCGTCACCGCACCGCCGCCCAACTGCGCAAGCAGTTGTTGCAGGTTCACGAGGCAGGACATGCCCGAGAGGCGCTGGGCATCATCGAGTCCAACCCGGCCATTCGGCTGGCACTGATCGACTACTACATGCCCGAGATCGACGGTATCAGCCTGGTGCGAATACTGCGTGAACGCTACAGCAAGCAGCGTCTGGCCATCATTGGCATCTCGGTCTCCGACAAACGTGGTCTCTCTGCCCGCTATCTCAAGCAGGGGGCCAACGACTTCCTCAACCAACCGTTCGAGCCTGAGGAGTTGCAATGCCGTGTCAGCCACAACCTGGAGGCCCTGGAGCAATTCACCAGCATTCAGGAGTCGGCCAACCGGGATTATTTGACCGGGCTCTATAATCGCCGCTACTGGTTTGGGGAGGGCATGAAATGGTTTGAGGCACTCCAGCAACAAGAGACCCAGCTCTCCCTCTGCGTACTGGATGTGGACCACTTCAAGCAGGTCAACGATCACTGGGGTCATGCGGTGGGGGATCAGCTGCTCTGCCACCTGACCCAGCAACTGACCCAATTTTTCCCCGATGCACTCATCGCCCGCTTCGGCGGCGAGGAGTTTGCCCTTATGGTCCCCCACTGCAGTGTGCCGGTACTGGCCAAGCGCCTCGAGGGGCTTCGCCTGCACCTGCGCCAGCTCCCTCTCGCACGTGAGGTTCCTCTGTTTGTGCGTGCCAGCTTCGGGGTTACCGAGGTGGGGCGGCTCTCCATGGACGAGGCCCTGAGTGAGGCGGATCGACTGCTCTACCACGCCAAGCGGACGGGGCGCGACAAGATAGTCACCGAGTGCACATAACCGGCATGGGCAGGCCGGTGCCGTGACAAAGGCGGACCGGCTGGATACTATCTCCCTATGGCTCGTAATCGGTCCCTTTGGATGTCGATGTATCTCACCCAGCTGGATGCCCACTCACTGCATTTCCCCTCTGTAGATCACGCCCTCGAAGAGCCCAACGGGTTGCTCGCCATCGGCGGTGATCTCACCCCTCCCCGCCTGCTTGCGGCCTATCGTCGCGGCATTTTCCCCTGGTATGAGCCTCACAGGCCCATCCTCTGGTGGTCACCGGATCCCCGTGGAGTACTGCTCCCGGAGCAGATCCACGAAGGACGCAGCACACGCAGACTGTGGCGTCGCGGCCAATTCGATATTTGGATCAATCGCGACTTTAATAGGATCATCGAAGGGTGCGCCGCACCACGGCGTACCGCCGACTCAACCTGGATTGGCAGCGAGATGATCAGCGCGTACAAGAGACTCCATGAGCAGGGTGACGCTCACAGCATCGAGATCTGGCAAGGGGGAGAGCCCGTCGCAGGACTCTACGGACTGAGCCTGGGCCGCGTCTTCTGCGGCGAGTCTATCTTCTCGCGTATCGACGGCGGTGCACGACTGGCATTGATGGCCCTGTGTCGCCACTTTTGCGCCCATGGCGGCGCCCTCATCGACACCCAGATGCAGAACCCTTTTCTGGCCACCATGGGCATTGAAGAGTGGCCACGGCGACGTTTTCTCGATGCCCTGTCTCATCTGCAGCACGAACCGCTGCATGCCGGCTGCTGGACTACCAGGCAGGTACACTATGACTGAAGAAGTGATCCTTCGGGTTGGACTGACCCCGCAACACACCTGCAGTTATCTGGGTGACAGGCAAGAGCAACTGCTGGTGTTGATGGATCACTCCCTGCTCACGCCCAACGGCTATGAACGATTGCTCAGCGCTGGCTTTCGCCGCAGTGGCAATGATATCTATCGCCCCCACTGCCCCACCTGTTCGGCCTGCCAATCCCTTCGCATCCATAGCCAGGAGTTTGTCCCCAGCAAGCGCCAGAAACGTATCCGCCAACAGAACCGGGATCTTGAGGTGGTGTTGAGCTATCAGGACAAACCCGAGTATTACGAACTCTACGAGCGCTATATTCGTGGCCGTCATGCCGATGGCACCATGTATCCCCCCAGCCGCAGCCAATATCAGGGATTTCTTCACTGCCACTGGATGCCCCCTCTCTACATGGAGTTTCGCTCTGGCTCGAAACTGCTGGCCGTCGCGGTGACCGACCTGATGCCCCACTCCTTGAGCGCCATGTATACCTTCTTCGATCCCGAAGAAGCGGGCCGTTCATTGGGGGTCTTTGCCATCCTGAGTCAGTTGGAGCTGGCCGCTCGGACGGGCCGGAGTTGGGTCTATTTGGGCTATCTGGTCGAGCACTGCCAGAAGATGAACTACAAGAGCCAGTACCGTCCCCACGAGCTGCTCATCGGCAAAGAGTGGAAAAAAGTGCCCTCAATCCCCGAGTAAACTTTACACATAGCCTTAAATCCGGCATGATCTCGCCGTTTTTTGTTGTGGCTTATCAAGAGGATTCAATGGCTAAAGAAGACAGTATTGAGATGCAGGGCACCATTCTGGAGACTCTGCCCAATACCATGTTCCGGGTGGAACTTGAGAACGGTCACGTGGTGATCGCCCATATCTCCGGCAAGATGCGCAAGAACTACATCCGTATCCTCACCGGTGACAAGGTAACCGTTGCCCTGACCCCCTACGATCTCTCCAAGGGTCGCATCGTTTTCCGCTCTCGCTAAGCCAGGAATTCATACAAAAACCCCAACCAGTCGGTTGGGGTTTTTGTTGTTGGTTTAGTGTTGTACGGTCAGAGGCTGGGTCTGGAAGTCGAAGGTTAACCCCTCCTTGCCCAGATCCACTCTGACGGCCCCGCCATCGACCAGCGCACCAAACAGGATCTCGTTGGCCAGCGGCTTCTTGAGTTGCTCCTGAATGACACGCCCCATGGGACGAGCCCCCATAGCCCTGTCGTATCCCTTCTCTGCCAACCAGTGGCGAGCCGTATCGGTGATCTCGAGGGAGACCCCCTTGGCATCCAGTTGTACCTGCAGCTCGACGATGAACTTGTCCACCACCTGATAGATCACCTCCATATCGAGGTGGTTGAACCAGATGATATGGTCGAGACGGTTACGAAACTCCGGGGTAAACGTCTTGTTGATCACCGACATGGCATCATGGCTCATGTCCTGCTGCTGGAAGCCAATGGACTTGCGCTGGGTCTCCTGCACGCCGGCATTGGTCGTCATCACCAGGATGACATTGCGAAAATCTGCCTTGCGCCCGTTGTTATCGGTCAGGGTGCCGTTGTCCATCACCTGCAGCAGCAGGTTAAAGACATCCGGGTGGGCCTTTTCGATCTCGTCGAGCAGCACCACAGAGTGGGGATGCTTGATCACGGCATCGGTCAGCAGCCCCCCCTGCTCGAAACCCACGTATCCCGGAGGAGCACCGATGAGACGCGAGACGGTATGACGCTCCATGTACTCGGACATGTCGAAACGCAGCATCTCGACCCCCAACGCCTTGCCAAGCTGCTGGGTGACCTCCGTCTTGCCCACCCCGGTGGGACCGGCAAACAGGAAGCAGCCCACCGGGCGATGCTCGTTACCGAGCCCTGAGCGCGCCAGACGAATGGCATCGGTCAACACCTCGATAGCCCTGTCCTGACCAAACACCACCATTTTGAGGTTGCGCTCGAGGTTCTTCAGGACCTCTTTATCGGATGCCGAAACCGACTTCTCGGGGATCCTGGCAATCTTGGCCACGATCGCCTCTATCTCGGGCACATTGATCACCTTCTTGCGCTTGCTCACCGGCAGCATACGCTGGCTGGCCCCCGCCTCGTCGATCACATCGATGGCCTTGTCCGGCAGATGGCGATCATTGATATATTTGGCCGCCAGCTCGGCAGCGGCACGCATCGCCTTGACGGTGTAGCGTACATTGTGGTGCTGCTCATAACGGCTCTTGAGGCCCATCAGGATGCGGGTGGTATCATCCACGCTCGGCTCGACGATGTCGATCTTCTGGAAACGCCGCGCCAGGGCGTGCTCCTTCTCGAAGATCTGGGAGTACTCCTGATAGGTGGTCGAACCGATGCAACGGAGCAGCCCATTGGAGAGCAGCGGCTTGATGAGGTTGGCCGCATCGAGCTGGCCGCCAGAGGCTGCACCGGCCCCAATGATGGTGTGGATCTCGTCGATAAAGAGGATGGCCCCCTCCTGACGCTCCAACTGCTTGAGCAACACCTTGAGGCGCTTCTCAAAATCGCCCCGGTACTTGGTCCCCGCCAGCAGTGAGCCCATGTCCAGGGAATAGATGGTGCTACCGGCGATCACCTCGGGCACATCTCCCTTGACGATGCGATAAGCGAGCCCCTCGGCGATCGCGGTCTTGCCGACACCGGCCTCTCCGACCAACAGGGGATTGTTCTTGCGCCGGCGGCACAGTACCTGGATGGTACGGTTGAGCTCCTGATCACGGCCAATCAAGGGATCAATACGACCCTCAAGCACCAACTGGTTGAGGTTGGTGGCAAAGCTCTCAATCTGGGCTGAGGAGAGATCATCCTCCCCTTCCTGAGCCTGCTGACCGCCCTGCTCCGGCTTGTTCTCCTTGCGTACCCCATGGGAGAGGAAATTAACCAGATCGAGACGGCTGATATCAGACTTCTTCAGGAAGTAGACGGCCTGGGACTCCTGCTCGCTGAAAATAGCGACCAGCACGTTGGCGCCACTGACCTCGGTATTACCGGACGATTGAACGTGGAAGACTGCCCGTTGCAGCACGCGCTGGAATCCGAGGGTGGGTTGGGTTTCTCTGTCCTCATCGTCGCGAGGCAGCAGAGGGGTCGTCTGGTTGATGAAGGCGGCAATTTCCTGCCGCATGTTATCGACATCGGCACCACAGGAGAGCAACGCCTCCTTGGCGGAAGGATTGTCCAACAAGGCCAAGAGCAGGTGCTCAACGGTCATAAACTCATGGCGCTCATCCCTGGCATACTTGAATGCCTCATTCAGCGTCCTTTCCAGATCCTTGTTCAGCATAGGCACCTCCCCTAATACAACAGCTTATCGTGGTGTCATTCAGATCATTTATCAGGCCTTTTCCATGGTACAAAGCAGTGGATGTTCGTTCTTTCGAGCATAGGTATTGACCTGAACTACCTTGGTCTCGGCAATCTCGGCCGTAAACACGCCACAGATCCCCTTACCACTATAATGCACACTCAGCATCACCTGAGTCGCTTTATCCAAGTCCATACCGAAGAACCTTTGCAAAACCTCTACCACAAAATCCATAGGGGTATAGTCATCGTTGTTCAATACCACCTTGTACATGGGAGGCGGTTGCACATCAACCTTGGAATCTTGAGCAACCTCTTCATTTACAAAGAGTTCTTTCTGTTTAGCCATCTTTCTCCGGCACCTTAAGATTACTATCAATAGAAAAGCACTTGTCAACAGATTTTGTTAACCTGGTCACACTGATTTGTTAACAACTTCTTGACTCGACGGATTCTTGGACTAGATTGGTTACTTGCTAATCTGCCCCCGGATGAGGCCAGATATTTCTAGTTTACATGGAGCGGGCGCAGGTTACTCAACGACTTTAGGGTAATCAATAAAAGGATGTAGATGTATGGCAACCGGAACAGTCAAATGGTTCAACAACGCCAAAGGGTTTGGTTTCATCTGCCCGGAGGGGGGTGGGGAGGACATTTTTGCCCACTACTCCACCATCCAGATGGATGGCTACAAGACACTCAAGGCCGGTCAGTCTGTCCAATTTGAACTGCAAAAAGGCCCCAAGGGAAACCACGCATCCGTCATTGTGCCCACAGAAGCACAAAATATCTAATCACAAGCAGCACGAGCAGATTTGTCGCCACGCCTCCCTCGGGAGGCGGTTTTGTTTCCGGGAAACAGCACCGGCGTGCGCTGCACCTGGGCCAGTATTACTCCGGCCAGGGTCAAGCCTCCCCCCACCAGATGACTCCAGCTCAATTGCTCTCCCAGCAGGGTGACCGCCAACCCGGCCGTCATCACAGGTAGCAAGTTCATGTAGATAGCCGTTCTGCTGGCACCAAGCAGGGAGATCCCCTGCATCCAGAGCCAGGGAGAGAGGGCCGAGGTCGGGACCCCGGCATAGAGCACAAACCACAGGCTCTCCCACCCCGGCAAGCGACCATCCACCAGGAAGAAGAAGGGGGTCAGGAACATCAGGCTCATCAGCACCTGGCCGTAGAGCATCATCCAGTTGTCGAGCCCCAGAACCCAGCGGCGCAGCAGCACGCTATAGAGCGCATAAGTGAGCGCCGAGAGCAGCATGTAGACATAGCCGATGGAGATGCCATGGGTCAGCAACCGAGCCGGGTCCCCCTGCCCCAGCAACACCACCAGCCCTCCCAGAGAGACCAGCCCACCGAGCAGCGCGCCCCAAGTGGGGCGCTCACGCAGTAACAGGGTGCTGAGTACCACCGTCATCAGGGGAGTCAGACCCATGATAAGGCTGATCTCGGTCGCCCCCAGGGTTGTTGCGGCGTAATAACCGAAGGTCTGGTTAAGTACCATGCCAAGCAGTGCGAGCAACGCCAGCCTGGGGGCGCAGCGAAACAGGCGGTGCCGCAGCAGCCAGGCCCGGCGCCCCAGCCAGGGACTCAACACCAGGGCCGCCACCAGCCAGCGCGACCAGGCCAGCGCAGCCGGTGACATCAGTTGCACCGCCATCTTGCTGACGATGCCATTACCGGCCCAGATGGCGATACAGGAAACGGGGAAGAGAAAGGAGAGAGACGACATGGGAACACACTCACACAGGGATGTCGCCATATTAAGACAGCCCCGGTCGCCACTCAAATTCGGGGCAGACAATCCCTGTCGGATAGCCGCCGGGCTCAGCTACCTGACATGGCAGCCCCCGTCGACAATAGGGATAGACCCAGTGATAAGGAAAAACCATGAACAAGTCCATGTTGGGAGGCGTGCTGGTCGGCGTGGCCAGTGCCCTCACCCTCTCTGCCGTTGCCGGCAGCCACCTGTTCGAACGAGAGCCTGAAGTAGCCCAGGTGCTCGGAGTCAAGCCGGTCAGCCGCACCATCAAGACGCCCCAACAGGTGTGCGAGCAAGTAAGCGTCACCCACAGAAAACCGGTTAAGGATGAACACCAGATTGTCGGCACCGTCGTCGGCGCCGCTCTGGGGGGCGTTATCGGTCACCAATTTGGCGGAGGCAGCGGCAAGAAGGTGGCGACGGCGGCAGGGGCTGTCGCCGGTGGCTATGCGGGCAATCAGGTGCAGGGCAATATGCAAAAAGCCGATACCTACACCACGAAAGAGCAGCGCTGCCGTACCGTGCAAAAGGAATCACAGGAGTCCCTTGGCTATGACGTGACCTATCGCCTCGCCGGACAGGAGGGGGTGGTACGCATGCAGCACCAGCCCGGCAAAACCATACCGGTGAAGGAGGGACGCCTGGTGCTGGATGCTCCCGCCATCCCGGCTGCAGGCTGATGCGATGGGCAAGCCCGACAACCGCCGGGCTTGCCATCATATTTCGCCGCGCACCTTGCGGATCCCGAGTTCATAAAATCCCTCATCCGTATCGGGACGAGTGTGGAATATTTTGAGAAACCACATGTACTGCTCCGGATAGCGGGTCAGCAGCGACTCCACCGCCTGATTCATCACCAGAGTATCCCGGGTCACATCCTCGCTCGGGTAGGGCTCGGGCAGAGGCTCTATCACCAGTTCGTAGTCGTGGTTTGCCTCGTCGTAGCAGGCCAGCATCATCAGCGGACGGGCACCGGTGAGCTTGCACAGGCGTGGCAAGGCCGGCAGGGTCGCCTTCTCCATACCAAAAAAGGGAACAAAGAGGCTCGCCTCGCGCCCGTGATCCTGGTCCGGCAGATAATAAAAACCGCTGCCCGGCTGTCTGAGGTGTTTGATGATGGGTTTGAGCCCGGCGCTGCGTTCATAGATCTTGGCACCGTTGCGTCCCCGCTCCCGGTTGATGTAGCGATCGAACACGGCGCTCTTGGCGCTCTTCATCATGGTGCACATGGAGAGGGTCTGGCGATTATCGATGATGCGTCCGCAAAAATCGATGGCCCAGGTGTGGGGCACCACGAAGATCACCGATTGACCCGCCAACCTGGCGGCCTCCACATGCTCCCAACCGCTGATCCGGGTGCGTGATGCCAGATACTCGGGGGAGCGCACGCTCAGCTCGCCAAAGCCGGCGAAGGTCTTGATGCCCACTCGCATGCACTTGTGCAGCAGGGCCTCACGCTCTTCCCCGCTCAACCGGGGGAAGCAGATCTCGAGGTTGGTGCGGGCGATATAGCACTGTTTCTTGGAGAGACGCACCAGCAGCGGGGCCAGGAGATCCCCCAGACGATCGCGCAAACGGGGCGGCAGATAGCCCATCAGGCGCAGCGCGCCGACACCGAGCCAGGCTCCCCAGTGTTTTGGGTGGAGCAGCTCGCGGTGAAAAGAGTGGTCGAAAACAGGATCCAGCTGGCTCATTGCAATTCAGAGAGTCGATACAATAGGGGGAAGATTCTAGCCGATCCCCCCCTTCTGCTCAAAGGTTGCCAACACCGTGCGCTCGGGCTATGCCCTGGATCTGCTCGCACCAATGGCTCTTTTGCCCATCGCTCATCCAGCTCGCCTCGACGCCGTTAAGCGCCAGCTGTACCACCTGCCCGGCACTCAGGGAGAGCCCCTCCACCAGTGCCCGATAGTTGGCCGTGAGATAGCCACCGAAGTAGGCGGGATCGTCGGAGTTGACCGTCACGCAAAGCCCGTGCTCCAGCAGGTGCCTCATGGGATGATCGCTCATCGTTTTGACCACCTGCAGGCGCAGGTTGGAGAGGGGGCAAACCGTCAGGGGCAGTCGGCTGCGGGCCAGCGCCTCCAGCAGCTCGGGATCGTCGATGGCGCGCACCCCGTGATCGATACGCCGTACCTGGAGTCGTTCCATCGCCTGCCAGATATATCCGGCGGGCCCCTCCTCTCCCGCATGGGCGACAACGGGAAGACCCAGCTCTCTGACTCTGGCAAAGACCCGGGCAAATTTCTCCGGCGGATTCCCCCGCTCGCCGGAGTCCAGACCAAAACCGTGCAGCCGGTCGAGCCAGGGCTCGGCCTCTGTCAGGGTCTGCCAGGCGGACTCTTCGCTAAGATGGCGCAAGAAGCAGAGAATGAGTCGGGAGCTGATCTGCCAGCGGCGCTGCCCCTCGTCAAGCGCCTCGAGCAGCCCCTCCATCACCTCGGAGAAGGGGACTCCCCGCTCGGTGTGGGTCTGGGGATCGAAGAAGATCTCCGTGTGCACGATCTTCTCCTGGTGACAGCGCTCCAGATAGGCCAGGGTCAGATCAAAGAAGTCGCGGGCCGTGCAGAGGACGGCCGCGTTTTGATAGTAGAGATCGAGAAAAGACTGCAGGTCGGTGAAACGGTATGCCGAGCGAAGTGCCTCGACCGACCCCCAGGGCAGCTCAATATGGTTACGCCTGGCCAGCGCAAAGACCAGCTCAGGCTCCAGTGTGCCCTCGATATGCAGATGCAGCTCAACCTTGGGCAGTTCGGCAATCAATGTCTCCATCATCATCACCTCCACAAGAAAACGGCTGTAACCCAGTTGCCAAACGGGCTTATAATCCCCGCGTCAAAGAAGCTAACTGATTGATAGACTAGGTTCTTCCACCCTGGCATGCCACGCAAGGAGGCAATATGAAGAAAAGTGTTATTTGTGACATAGACGGCGTCATTTTGCACAACAACGACCTGATCCCCGGCGCCGATCGCTTTGTCCACCGCCTCCTCGAGCAGGGCCACAAGTTGCTCTTTCTGACCAACTACCCGGCCCAGACCCAGAAAGATCTGCAAAACCGCTTCCGCTCCGCCGGCATCGAGGTGCCCGAGGAGTGTTTTTACACCTCGGCCATGGGGACCGCCGACTTTCTGCGCCGCCAGGACGGCAAGAAGGCCTATGTGATCGGTGAGGGGGCCCTGACCCACGAACTCTACAAGGCCGGATTTACCATCACCGACATCGATCCCGACTTCGTGGTGGTGGGCGAGACTCGCAACTACAACTGGTCCATGATGCAGCTGGGTGCCAAGTTCGTGGCCCAGGGGGCACGTTTTATCGCCACCAACCCCGATACCCACGGCCCTCACATGTACCCGGCCTGCGGAGCCCTGTGCGCCCCCATCGAGCGGATGACCGGCAAGAAGCCGTTTTATGTGGGCAAGCCCAGCGCCTGGATCATCCGCGCGGCACTGAACCGGATGGAGGCCCACTCGGAGAGCACCATCATCATCGGCGACAACCTGCGCACCGATATTCTGGCCGGCTTCCAGGCGGGCCTCGAGACCATACTGGTGCTCTCGGGCGTGAGCCGTGCCGAGGATATCGATCAGGTACCGTTTCGTCCCAACCATATCTTTGGCTCTGTCAACGAGATCGACATCGTTTAGGAACCCGTTACACCATGGATTTGATGATCATCGCCGTGGCCTTCGGCTGCGGCATGCTGGCCAACCTCCTCAAGCTGCCTCCCCTGCTCGGTTATCTGGCCGCCGGCTTTGCCCTCAAGGGACTCGATGTCCCCCACAGTGAGACCCTCACCACCCTGGCCGACCTCGGGGTCACCCTGCTGCTCTTTACCATCGGCCTCAAGCTGGAGGTCAAGACCCTGCTCAAGCGGGAGGTGTGGGGCACCACCAGCGTGCACATGCTGCTCTCGACCCTGCTCTTTACCCTGGTATTACTGGCTTGCAAGGGGGTAGGCGTCACCCTGGCCAGCGAACTCAACTGGCAACTGGCACTGCTGCTCGGCTTTGCCCTCTCCTTCTCCAGCACCGTCTTCGCGGTCAAGGTGCTTGAGGAGCGAAGCGATATGAATGCCCTCTACGGCCGCCTCGCCATCGGCGTGCTGGTGCTGCAGGATCTCTTCGCGGTAGCCTTCCTCACCGTCTCGAGCGGCAAATTGCCGAGCCTGTGGGCCCTTTGGGTATTGGCGCTCCCCCTGCTGCGCCCCCTGCTCTTTCTGCTGCTCGAGCGGGCCGGTCACGGGGAGCTGCAGGTGCTGATGGGGATCTTCCTGGCTCTGGTGGTGGGGGCCGGCGGCTTCGAGCTGGTGGGCCTCAAGCCCGATCTCGGTGCCCTGGTGATGGGGATGCTGCTGGCCAGCCATCCCGCCTCGAGCGGCCTGGCCAAGTCGCTCTTCAACCTCAAAGATCTCTTCCTGGTCTGCTTCTTCGTCTCCATCGGTCTGCACGGGTTGCCCACCTCGGACACCCTCTTGATGGCGGCGATCTTGCTGCTGGTGCTGCCGCTCAAGAGCCTGCTCTACTACGTGGTTTACTGCAGCGCCCATCTGAGGGTTCGCACCGCCCTGCTCTCTACCCTGGCCCTGGCCAACTTCTCCGAATTCGGCCTCATCGTCGGCGCCATTGCCACCAAGGCGGGCTGGCTGCCTGCGGAGTGGTTGGTGGCCATCTCCTTGATGCTGGCGGCCAGCTTCATGATCTCCGCCCCCCTCAACGGCATGGGAGAACGCCTCTATCACCGCTTCGGGGATCGCCTGCGGCGCTGGCAGACCGCCATGTTGCACCCTGAGGACAGACCCATCGAGTTGGGCGATGCCCAGGTCATCATCCTCGGCATGGGGCGTATCGGTCAGGGTGCCTATGCCGAGCTGGAGCGTCGTCACGGTCCGGTCGTGCTCGGGGTGGAGAACGACAGCAGCAAACTGCCGGGGCTGCGTGAGCGTGGCCTCAACGTCATCGAAGGGGATGCCACCGACACCGATTTCTGGGACAAGGTGCTGCTCTCCAACCAGGTCTCTCTGGTGCTGCTCGCCATGCCTCACCACTCCGGGAACCTCTATGCGGTCGACAAGCTGCGCAGCCACGGTTTTAGTGGGCGCATCGCCGCCATTGTCCGCTTCGAAGATGACATCCCCTCCCTGCTCGAGCAGGGGATCGACGCCGTCTTCAACGTCTATAACGAAGCGGGTAGCGGTTTTGCCCGTCATGTCATGCGTGAGCTGCGTCCCTTTGAGGAACGTGACCCCTTGGCAAGTGACGGCCAGACCGCTAAGGTCGAAGGTGGTTAGAATACTAAACGGGGGCATGATGCCCCCCTTCATCCATGGCCAAGGAGGTTCCATGTCATCCCCCCTCATCAGCGATCTCGTGCTCTTCTCCGAGTCAGTCCCCCCCCAACCCCTCTACCCGGCCGAAGATCGCCTCATCGCCGGGGATCCCAAGCAACTGCTCTGGAACCACTACTCGGACCCGAGCGCCCAGTTTCATGCCGGGATCTGGCAGGGCGAACCGGGCAGTTGGGAGGTTCGTTATAGCGAGCACGAGTTTTGCCACCTGCTCGAGGGCAAGGTGCAACTGTCGGATCAGGAGGGCAACAGCATGATCCTGGTCGCCGGGGATCAGTTCGTCATCCCGGCCGGTTTTCGCGGCACCTGGGAGACCATCGAGACCTGCCGCAAGATCTACGTCATCTTCGAGCCGAGCGAGCAGAGCTGATCCTCTCCACCAGGAGGTCCCCAAGAGAAGCCGGATATTATCCGGCTTTTCTGTTTGCAAAAGAGCCTTGCTCTGGCATTGTGAGGGACGAGGAATGTAAACGGACTTTCGGGCCCAAACGTGGGGGGCCCTACAAAAATAAAGAGGATTTACATCGATGTGCTCCATCTTCGGTATTCTGGACATCAAGTCTGATGCAGCGGCCCTTCGCAAATCGGCCCTCGAGATGTCCAAGCGATTGCGTCACCGCGGGCCCGACTGGTCCGGCGTCTACAGCACCGACAAGGCCATTTTGGTGCACGAGCGCCTGGCCATCGTCGATCCGGGCAACGGCGCCCAGCCCCTCTACAACCCCGAGCGCACCCATGTGCTGGCGGTCAACGGCGAGATTTACAACCACAAGGAGCTGGAGAAGAACCTCAAGGTCGACTTCCAGTTTCAGACCCACTCCGATTGCGAGGTGCTGCTCGCCCTCTACAAGGAGAAGGGGCCCGCCTTTTTGGACGATCTCAACGGCATCTTCGCCTTTATCCTCTATGACGCCGAGCAAGATGCCTACCTCATCGGTCGCGACCACATGGGGATCATCCCCCTCTATACCGGGCGCGACGAGCACGGCAACTTCTACGTCGCCTCCGAGATGAAGGCGCTGGTGCCGGTGTGCAAGAGCGTCGAGACGTTTCCGCCGGGACACTACCTGTGGAGCAAGGATGGCGAGCTCAAAAAATGGTACCAGCGTGACTGGATGAGCTATGAGGCGGTCGAACACAAGGTCAGTGACAAGGCCGAGCTGAAAGCCGCCCTGGAAGCGGCGGTCAAACGCCAGCTGATGTGCGACGTCCCCTACGGCGTGCTGCTCTCCGGCGGTCTGGATTCGTCCGTTATCTCCGCCATCACCAAACTCTATGCGGCGCGCCGCATCGAGGACGATGGCCAAAGCGAGGCCTGGTGGCCCCAGTTGCACTCCTTCGCGGTCGGTCTCAAGGGCTCGCCGGATCTTGCCGCCGCCCAGAAGGTGGCCGATCACCTGGGCACAGTACACCACCAGATCCACTTCACGGTGCAGGAGGGGCTCGATGCCCTGCGGGACGTCATCTATCACCTCGAGACCTATGACGTCACCACCATCCGAGCCTCCACCCCCATGTACCTGATGGCCCGCTATATCAAGGCGATGGGCATCAAGATGGTGCTCTCGGGCGAGGGCTCTGACGAGCTGTTTGGCGGCTACCTCTACTTCCACAAGGCCCCCAACGCCCGCGAATTCCATGAAGAGACGGTGCGCAAGCTCGACGCCTTGCATCTGTATGACTGCCTGCGCGCCAACAAATCCATGGCCGCCTGGGGCGTGGAGGGTCGCGTGCCCTTCCTCGACAAGGAGTTTATGGATGTGGCGATGCGCCTCAATCCCGTCGACAAGATGTGCGGCAATGGCAAGATAGAAAAGCATATCCTGCGCGAGGTGTTTGGCGAGCTGCTGCCCCATGAGGTGGCATGGCGCCAGAAGGAGCAGTTCTCCGACGGCGTCGGCTACTCCTGGATCGACAGCCTCAAAGCCATGGTAGAGAAGGAGGTAACCGATCAGATGTTCGAGGCCGCCGCCTATCGCTTCCCGGTCAACACCCCGCTCACCAAGGAGGCCTACTACTACCGAGCCATCTTCGAGGAGCACTTCCCGCTCGAATCGGCCGCCCGCACCGTGCCCTACGGCAAGTCGGTCGCCTGCTCTACCCCCACTGCACTGGAGTGGGATGCCAAGTTCAAGGAGATGGCCGACCCGTCGGGACGCGCCGTCCTCGATGTGCATCAGCAGGCCTATTGATAGAGACCCACCCCCGCCCTGGCGGGGGTGG
Source organism: Aeromonas sp. R6-2 (assembly GCF_040908155.1). NCBI lineage: Bacteria > Pseudomonadati > Pseudomonadota > Gammaproteobacteria > Aeromonadales > Aeromonadaceae > Aeromonas > Aeromonas sp. R6-2. The sequence continues at coordinate 150,501 of NZ_JBFODE010000032.1, forward strand.
TTGTTTTTGTGCCGCCCTGCTAGCCTGAACCCTCTTGCCAACCACAAGGATGTAAGGATGAAATCCCTCACCGCCCTGCTGCTCGCCTGTGCCCTGCTGCCCCTCCCGACCCTGGCCGCCGGCTGGGCCGATGGTCAGCCCGGCTACAGCCAGGCTTACGATCCCGCCCGCAATCCGTTGAACGATCTCAGCGGAGCACGCCTCAAGGCGTCGATGGAGAAGAAGAAGATCTTGCTGTTTGTCGGAGGAGAGTGGTGCCGCTGGTGCAAGGAGATGAACCGTTTTCTCGATGCCGACCCGCACCTCGCCAAGGCCTTCACCGACACCTTCGTCGTGATCAAGGTCAATGTGAGCGACGAAAACAAGAACACCCATTTCTTGAGCGTCTATCCCGAGTTTCAGGGGGTACCCCACTTCTTCATCCTGGACAAAAATGGCACCCTGATCGAGTCAGTCAATACAGGACTGCTCGAGCAGGGGGACAGCTACAGCCGCGACAAGTTTGTCCGCTTTGTCGACTACTTCGCCAAGTGGTAACCCCGACGGGCCTGTCCGTCATGGGATGGCCCCAAGATCAGGGTGAGAAGGCGTCGGGGAAGGGGCGGCCCCCTCGCCCAGTCCCACTCGAGCCAGCAACCCCCCAAGGGATGGTCCCCGCTCGAGCGAGAGCCCGCTTCCGTGGTAATGGGCGATGTCACGCACCAGGGCAAGACCGAGGCCAGCCCCGGGCTGATCGCCTCCGTGCTCGAGTCGTACGAAGGGTTGGGCGGCACGCTCACACTCATCCGGCGCAATGCCGGGGCCCGAGTCTTCCACCTCAAGCCAGACCCGCCCCGCCTCTCGCCGCACCCGCACCGTCACCATTCCCCGCGCCGGAGTGTACTTGATGGCGTTGTCGATGAGGTTGGCACACAGCTCTCCAAGCAGAAGAGGCTCTCCTGGCACCATGCACTGCGCCTCCCCCTCATAACCGAGATCGATCCCCCGGGTACGAGCGGCCGTCAGTCGCGAGAAACAGGCCTCCTGCACCAGAGCCACCAGATCCAACGGGTTAAGGGTGCGTCGGCCGGCACACTCGTCGGCCTTGAGCCGTGCCAGAGTGAGCAGTCGCTCGGTCAGCCCTATGGTGCGGTCCAGGGTGTGCACCATGGCGACGAGCTCGGCCTTGGGATCGGTGCTCGCCTGGGCCACGGCCACCTGGGTCTTGAGTACGGCCAGGGGGGTTCGCAGCTGATGCGCGGCATCGGCGCTGAATCGCTCCTGGCGGGTTACCATCTGCCTTAATCTCTCCAGATGACGGTTGAAGGCGAGGATCAGCGGCCGGGTCTCCTGCCAGGGGAGCAAGTCCGGCAGCGGTGCCAGGTTGGCGGCGTCGCGGCGGAGCAGCTCGCGCGAGAGACGGCGCATGGGAGTGAGCAGCCGCTTAAGCAGCAGGTAGGCGATAAGCCAGGTCAGACAGAGCAGGGCCCCCTGGGAGAAGAATGCGCTCCACAGCAGCTGTTCGGCGAGCTGGCGGCGCCCGAGCAGGGTCTCGGCCACCGTGATGGTCGCCATGCCGCTAACCCCGCCCTGGTTCACCGGCTGCAGCAGGGCGACGGCACGGATCGGCGCCCCCTGATACTCCCCGTCGTAGAAATAGGCGAGCGCCGGATAGCGATCGGTGAGCGGCGTGTCGGCCGGTCGTACCGGTAGCGCCTCATAGCCGGAGATGACCCGCTGCGAGGGCCCACGCACCTCATAGTAGAGGCGATCGCGCATGTTGCGCTCGAAGCTGTCGAGCACCACATAAGGCACGTCGACCCGTAATCTACCTTCGGCCACATCGAGACGCTCGGCCACGGTGCGGGCCGAGGCGAGCAGGGTGCGATCATAGGCCTGGGTGGCCGCGGCCAGGGCAGTGTGGTAACTGCTCCAGGTAGAGAGTGCCCACAGCACCATCATGGGCAGCCCCAGGAAGAGCAGTAGCTGGCCGAGCAGGGAGCGATTAATCCTCAGCCTCCTCGAGCAGGTAGCCCAGGCCACGCAATGTGGTGATCATCACCCCGCTGCCGGCGAGCTTCTTGCGCAGGCGATGGATGTAGAGATCGATGCTCTCCCGGCTCGCCTCCTCCCCCAGAGTGAACACCTGCTCAAACAGTTGCCCCTTGGCCACCGGGCGACCGCGGCGGTACATCAGGACGGTGAGCAGGGCATGCTCACGCGGGGTGAGCGGTAGCGGCACCTCCCCCACCAGGAAGTAACCTCCCGGGTGCAAACAGAGGGCGCCAAGGCGCTGCTCGGCGCTGACAGCCCCCTGACTGCGGCGCAGCAGGGCTCGCAGACGGGCGTCGAGCTCGCCGAGGTCAAACGGCTTGGCGAGGTAGTCGTCGGCCCCCGCCTGCAGGCCGCGGATGCGATCCTCGACCGCCCCGTGGGCGGTGAGCAGCAACACCGGCAGATCCTGCCCGCGGCGGCGCAGTCGGGCCAGCACCTCGAGCCCGCCCCTGCGCGGCATCTCGATATCGAGCACCGCCAGGGCGTACTGCTCGTGCTGCAGCAGGTGATCCGCCGCCGCCCCGTCCTCGGCCCAGTCAACGGCAAACCCGGCGTCGCCCAACGCCCGACTCAGCCAATGAGCCAGCTCGTGATTGTCCTCGGCCAACAAGAGACGCATGTCACAACTCCGCAACATCGTGGCGCGATGAAAGGTAAATGAAAGGTGGCTGTTTTAACAATTTCGCATCACCTCGTCCAGCGGGCGGGGTCACAGAGTGCGACATGGGGTCGCCTGACGGAGAAAAAACAATGACAAAAGGAACGCTTCACGCCCTGACCTTGCTGGCCCTGCTGGCCGGTCACCCCGCCTTCGCCGCCGAGGGAGCCCCCTCGCGCACCGAGTGCATCGCCCCCGCCAAACCGGGCGGCGGCTTCGACCTCACCTGCAAACTGCTGCAGGTGAGCCTGCAAGAGAGCGGAGCCATCGACAAGCCCATGCGCGTCACCTACATGCCGGGTGGCGTCGGCGCCGTGGCCTACAACGCCATCGTGGCCCAGCGCCCGGCCGAGGCCGGTACCGTGGTCGCCTTTTCGAGTGGTTCACTCTTGAACCTCTCCCAGGGCAAGTTCGGCCGTTACGGGGTCGATGACGTGCGCTGGCTGGCCGCCGTTGGCACCGACTACGGCATGATAGCGGTGCGCCACGACGCCCCCTACCAGAGCCTCAAGGAGCTGGTCGCAACCCTGAAGCAAAATCCCGACAGCGTGGTGATCGGTGCCGGCGCCTCCATCGGCAGTCAGGACTGGATGAAAGCCGCCCTGCTGGCCAAGCTGGCCGGGGTCGATCCCCACAAGATGCGCTACGTCGCCTTCGAAGGGGGTGGCGAGCCGGTGACCGCCCTGCTTGGCAATCATGTGCAGGTGGTCTCGGGCGATCTGAGCGAGATGGTCCCCTACCTTGGCGGCGACAAGCTCAAGGTACTGGCGGTGTTTGCCAAGGATCGCCTGCCGGGCCAGCTGGCCGACATTCCCACCGCCAGGGAGCAGGGTTATGACCTGGTGTGGCCGGTCATTCGCGGCTTCTACGTGGGCCCCAAGGTAAGCGACGCCGGCTACCAATGGTGGAAGCAGACCTTCGATCAGCTGGCCAAGAGCGATGCCTTCAAGGCCCAGCGTGATCAGCGCGGCCTGTTCGCGTTCGATCTCACCGGCGACGAGCTTGACCGCTACGTCAAGGCCCAGGTGGCCGACTATCGCGAGCAGGCCAAGGCCTTCGGTCTGGCCAAGTAAGAGGGAGCCGGCACCATGAGCGATCGTCTGTTTGCCCTGTGCTGGCTGCTGCTGAGCCTGGGGGCCGCCGCCCTCGCCTGGCAGCTGCACAGCGAATACAGCTACGAGCCGGTGGGGCCGCGCCCCTTCCCGCTTGTGATCAGCCTGTTGATGGCCGGCTGCGCCCTGCTGCTGCTTAAGCGCACGCCGGATCCGGCCAGCTGGCCGGCGCGTCCCGCGCTGCTGCGCATCGCCGCCATGGTGCTGGCCCTGTTTAGCTACGGCTGGGGCTTCGAGTGGCTGGGCTTTCCGCTCGCCACCACCCTGCTCACCGTGGTGGTCGGGCGGCTGTTTGGCGCCAGCTGGCGCGCCGCCCTCATCGCCGGGCCCCTACTCGGCATCTGCCTCTTTTACGCCTTCGACCGGCTGCTGGATGTCACTCTGCCGCTCGGCGCCTGGCTGGCCTAAGGAGTAGTCATGGATACCTGGATGTACCTCGCGCAAGGTTTCGCGGTGGCCCTCACCCCCGAAAACCTGCTGATCGCCCTCATCGGCTGCTTCGTCGGCACCGTGGTGGGGCTGCTGCCGGGGCTTGGCCCCATCAACGGGGTGGCGATCCTGCTGCCCCTCGCCTTTGCCCTGAAACTGCCCCCCGAGTCGGCCCTGATCCTGCTCGCCACCGTCTACATCGGCTGCGAGTACGGCGGGCGGATCTCCTCCATTCTGCTCAACGTGCCGGGGGACGCCGCCGCCATCATGACGGCGCTCGACGGCTACCCCATGGCCAAGCAGGGGCGCGCCGGGGTGGCCCTCTCCATCTCGGCGGTGAGCTCGTTCGTCGGCTCCCTGCTCGCCATCGGCGGCATCATACTGTTCGCCCCGGCCCTGGCCCGCTGGTCGCTCGCCTTCGGCCCGGCCGAGTACTTCGCCCTCATGGTGTTCGCCATCGCCTGCCTCGGCAGCATGATGAGCCAGAACCCGCTCAAATCCTTCCTCGCCGCCCTGATTGGCCTCGGGCTCGCCACCGTCGGCGTCGACGCCAACACCGGCGTCTACCGCTTCACCTTCGACAGCGTGCACCTGTCGGACGGGATCCAGTTCATCGTGGTGGTGATCGGCCTCTTCTCGGTGAGCGAAATTCTGCTAATGCTCGAGCACACCAAGGGGGGTCAGCAGCTGGTGCGCCAGACCGGTCGCCTGCTGTTTAGCTTCCGCGAGCTGACCCGGTGCACCGGCACCATGCTGCGCTCGGCCACCGCCGGCTTCTTCGTCGGCATCCTGCCGGGGGCCGGCGCCACCATCGCCAGCGCCCTCACCTACATGACCGAGAAGCGCCTGGCCGGCCCGCAAGGCACCTTCGGCCAGGGCGATATCCGCGGCGTGGCGGCTCCCGAGGCGGCCAACAACGCCTCCGCCTGTGGCTCCTTCATCCCCATGCTGACCCTGGGTGTGCCGGGTTCGGGCACCACGGCGGTGATGATGGGGGCCCTGACCCTCTATAACATCACCCCGGGACCGACACTGTTCACCGAGCAGCCGGACATCGTCTGGGGGCTGATCGCCGCCCTGCTGCTGGCCAACATCATGCTGCTCATCATGAACATCCCCCTCATCGGGTTGTTCACCCGCATGCTCAGCATCCCGCTCTGGTTCCTGGCACCGGCCATTGCCACCGTTTCGGCGGTGGGGGTCTACGCGGTGCACAGCACCACCTTCGATCTGCTGCTGATGGCCGGTCTCGGGGTGTTTGGCTATGTGCTGCGCAAACTCAACTTCCCCCTCTCGCCGCTGATCCTGGGCTTCGTGCTGGGGGAGATGCTGGAGCAAAACCTGCGCCGGGCACTCTCCATCAGCAACGGCGAACTCGGCATTCTGTGGGGCAGCACCATCAGCCAGAGCCTGCTGGTGCTGGCGGTGCTGGTCATCGTTCTGCCCCCCCTGGTGCGCCTGCTGCGCCGGCGCCTCCCTCTCTCAAGGGAGTCCTTTGGCCAGACGCTCCCTCCCCCTTGAGGAGGCACACAATGACGCGATGCCGGTCCAGCGGGCCGGCACTCGTCGGAATCAATTCAGGGACACCCTGGAGTGAGGGTATAGCTGCGGTTGGCCGCCACGGCGGCATCCATCTGGGCCAGCGTATTGCGGCCTATCAGCACGGGATAGCTCATCTTCTTGCGATCGTTGAGGGTAAATTCGTCCTCAAGCAGCCGATTGCCGATGCAGATAGCCATTCTCACCACCGGTCGGTTATCGCTTCCACCGGCACCTCGTACCCTGACGTAGCGGATCACTTCCCGCTCTATTCGCACCGTTCTGGCCCCCTCTTTATCCTCACCGCGTACCGTGAAGCTGACCCAGCGCTCCCCGTCTCGCTCAAACTCGCGCAGCTGCCGCGCATCGAGTGAGGAGGTATCGGCCCCGGTATCGAGCTTGAGATCCATCATCAGGCCAGCCGGCTCGAGCACCCCGCGCTCGGCCCAGCCATAGATGACGGGGGCCGCCTGGGCACTGACGCCATACATGAGGGCGATGCACCACCCCTTCCAACGATTCATGTCACACTCCTTTCTCTTCTGATGGACAGAGCATCACGAGCCTCTTGCGGGAGGCCATCGATGTGATGTCACAAAGTGATGAAACAATCGCGTCCATCGTTTCTTATTGAGTTAAGTTTCAGTAGCTTGCCTTCAGACCGCCATCGGGTGCACAAGGAGAAGGTGATAGATGTCGACTCTCAGAGATAAACTGCGCCGATTTGATTCCTACCGACGCCACGCCACACGGGGATGGGAGCGCCGCCTGCTGGGCTGGGTTGCCTCACGCAATCGCATCGTGCGAGAAGAGACAGAGGTGCGCCGAATTCTGGTGGTACGCAGCACCAACCGGATCGGCAATGCCATCTTCCAACTGCCTTTTCTGCATGCACTGCGGGCCCGTTATCCCGATGCCACCATTGAGCTGGTGCAGAGCTCGGGGCTGATGACCCCCTTCATCGAAGAGCTCGCCGTCAGCCGCATCCACCTCCTCCATTTCCGCTGGGGGAAGCTGACTGCCTCGTTGCAGGCCCTGCTCGCATTGCGCAAGACCCCCTTCGATCGCGTCTATACCCCCTTCCCCTCCAGCACGGATCACCTGATCACCGCCTGCATTCGAGCCTCCGACAAGAGGGGATTTAACGAAATGAACGGGGATGTGCTGTTTGATGAGGCCATCACCCCCCTCGACGATTGGCATTATGCGCATACCCCGCTGCAACTGCTCGGGATCACTAGCCCCCCTCGCTATCTGGAGCACGCACCTCGCCTCTGGAAGGAGGCGGCGCTGCCCGTTCAGTCAGGAGAGACGGTACGGATCGGCTTCTTCACCGGCGCCCGGGATGGCAAGGGGCTGACCCACAGGCAGTGGCAACATCTGCTCGGCCGAATACGCAGCCACATGCCCTCGGCTCACCTCATCCATATCCAGGACCCCACTCTGCCCGAGCCCAACCTGGGCGATGAGATCATCAGCCTGCAGAGCCTGGAGGCACTGGCCCGCTTTACCTCAGGCCTGCACCTCTTTATCTGCGCCGATACGGGACCCTTGCACCTGGCCGCTGCCAGCGGAGTCCGCTGCCTCGCCCTCTACACCCAGACCACGCCGAGCCGCTACGGGTGCCTGGGGGCCAACCATCACCATCAAGAGGTGACGGACAGGGAGAACATCCCCCTGGATGGCAACTGGTTACAGGGGCTGCAACCGGCTCACCTCTCACGGGCCAGTTAGCCGGGTTCGGGTAACAACTTGCGCCTGCGAAGTGGCATCTGCCCTACGGCAATACCGAGCAAGACGGTGAGGCAGGCTATCCCCTGCAAAGGGGTGAGCCGCTCACCGAGCAGCAGATAGGCGAAGATAAGGGTAAAGACCGGCAGCAGGTTAACATAAGCCGCCGCCAGGGTGACCTTCACCTGAGTCACCGCCCAGTTGTAGAGCAGATAAGCCCCCAGGGTCACGAAGGCGCCGAGAAAGAGGATCACGGCGAGATCGAAGGGGCGCCACGCTGTGGGCCAGGGGGATGAGAAGGCAAAGGGCGCAAAAAAGAGGATGCCCACGAAGGCTTGCAGGGCCGTCAGGGGGAGCACCCCATAGCGGCTTGAGAGCTTTTTGAGTACCACCGAATAGGTGGCGGCGCAGAGCATGGCCAGCATCTCCAGGGCGTTACCCAGCAAGGGGTTGGGGGCACTGGCCTCCTGCTCGCCCCCCAGGCTCAGGGCCACTACCCCGATGATGGCGATCATGCAACCCAGCAATTGCCGGCGGGAGATACGCTCCCCGAGCAGCAGGTAGGCAACCATGGCCACCAACAACGGTAGCAGGGCACACACCATGCCCGCCTGTCCGGCACTGGTATAGCGCAGGGCATTGACCTCGAGCAGGAAGTAGAGGCAGGGCTCGAGGGTGCCAAGCAGTGCCAGCCAGCGCCAGTCTCCGGCCTGATAGGTAAAGCGCCACAGGTGTCGCCACAAGAGCAGCCAGCACAGCCCCGCTACCAGCATCCGCATGAAGAGCACCTGACCAAACTCCCACACCCCGAGCACATGCTTGAGGGCGATAAAGGAGCTGCCCCACAGCAGCATGGCCAAGGTGAGGGCCAACATGGGCAGAAGACGCACGACTTCCTCCGTGAAAATAGGGATTTGCTGAATAACCCTGCCCCGGCAGAGTTGTTTAGCGAAGAGTTACATCAGATAATATCTGCCGTTTTACTCCGAAAACGCTGATACCCTGATGACTGAATACCTACTCTTGTTGATTAGCACCGTGTTGGTCAACAACTATGTACTGGTCAAGTTTCTCGGCCTCTGCCCCTTCATGGGTGTGTCGAGCAAGCTCGAGACCGCCATCGGCATGGGACTGGCGACCACCTTCGTCATCACCCTGGCCAGCGCCTGCGCCTATCTGGTCGAGCACTACATACTGCTGCCGCTGGGCATCGGTTACCTGCGCATTCTCGCCTTCATCCTGGTGATCGCCGTGGTGGTGCAATTTACCGAGATGGTGGTGCACAAATCGAGCCCGGCCCTCTATCGACTGCTCGGGATCTTTCTCCCTCTCATCACCACCAACTGCGCCGTACTCGCCGTGCCGCTGCTCAACGTCAACAGCCAGCACGACTTCTTCCAGAGCGTACTTTACGGCTTTGGGGCCGCTCTCGGTTTCTCGCTGGTACTGGTGCTCTTTGCCGCCATGCGTGAACGCCTGGTGGCCGCCGATGTGCCGGCGCCCTTCAAGGGCGTCTCCATCGCCATGATCACCGCCGGCCTGATGTCCCTGGCCTTTATGGGCTTTAGTGGCCTAATAAAGATGTAACCTCATGATTCATATTATTTTTGTCATACTGGTGCTGACCCTGCTGGCGGTCGCCTTCGGGGTGATCCTGGGGTTTGCCGCCGTCCACTTTCGGGTCGAGGCGGACCCCATCGTCGATCAGCTCGATGCCCTCTTGCCCCAGACCCAGTGCGGTCAGTGTGGCTATCCCGGTTGCAAGCCCTACGCCGAGGCGCTCGCAGGCGGCGATGCCATCAACAAGTGCGTCCCCGGCGGTGAGCCCACCATGCGCAAGATAGCCGAGCTGATGGGGGTCGAGCCCCAACCCCTGGGCGGCGAAGAGAGCGCCAACCCGGTGCGCAAGGTTGCCTTTATTCATGAAGATCAATGTATCGGCTGCACCAAGTGCATCCAGGCTTGTCCGGTCGATGCCATCATAGGCGCCACCAAGGCGATGCACACCATACTCCAGGACGAATGCACCGGCTGCGACCTCTGCGTCGCCCCCTGCCCCACCGATTGCATCGAGATGGTGCCGGTGCCGACCACGGTCGACAACTGGAAGTGGGACCTGCAGTCGATCCCGGTCAAGGTGGTGGAGTAGTCATGCAGCACGTCATCGAACGCATCAAGGCCGGCGCCATGTGGGACTTCCACGGCGGCATTCATCCGGCAGAGAACAAAGATCAATCCAGTCACACCCCGATTCGCCACGCAGGCTTGCCCGAGGCACTTATCATCCCCCTGCGCCAACACGCGGGTCCGGCCGGCGAGCTACTGGTCAAGGTGGGTGACAGGGTCCTGCGCGGGCAGCCGCTCACCAGCTGGCAGGGAGGTCGCACGGTACCGGTGCACGCCTCTACCTCGGGGACCATTACCGCCATCGGCCCCCATACGGTGGCTCACCCCTCGGGACTGGCCGATCCCTGTATCACCCTGACCCCGGACGGGGTGGATGAGTGGTGCGAGCGCGATGCCCGCCCCGATTTTTGGAATCTCGAGCGCAGCGAGCTGCTGACCCGCATCCAGCAGGCAGGGATCGCCGGCCTCGGCGGCGCCGTCTTCCCCACCCACAGCAAGCTCGATGGCCGCGGCCAGCGCACCGAGGAGCTCATCGTCAACGGTCTGGAGTGCGAGCCCTACATCACCACAGATGATCGCCTGATGCGTGACTATGCCAGCGACATCATCGAAGGGATCCGGGTGCTGCGCCACCTGCTCAAGCCCAAGCTCTGTCTCATCGGCATCGAAGACAACAAGCCCGAGGCAATTGCCGCCCTGAAGGGGGCCATCGGCGAGCATGACGACGACATCATGGTACGGGTAACGCCGACCAAATATCCCTCGGGGGGCGCCAAGCAGACCATCGAGATCCTCACCGGCCGCCAGGTTCCCAAGGGGGGACGTGCGGTGGATATCGGCATCATGGTGCTCAACGTAGCCACTGTGTTCGCCATCAAGCGCGCCATCGTCGACGGTGAGCCCCTGCTCGAGCGGCTGGTCACCCTGACCGGCGAGCGATTCAGCCAGCCGGGTAACGTCTGGGTTCGCCTCGGCACCCCGGTGCGCTGGCTGCTGCGCCAGTTTGATCTCAACCCGGAGCCTGGTCAGCGGGTCATCATGGGCGGCCCCATGATGGGCTTCACCCTGCCCCATGCCCAGGTGCCCGTGGTCAAGGCGACCAACTGCCTGCTGGCCCCGAGCCAGCGAGAGCTGCCTGCACCGGGACCGGAGCAGGCGTGCATTCGCTGCAGCGCCTGCGCCGATGCCTGTCCGGCCAACCTGCTTCCTCAGGAGCTCTACTGGTACAGCCGCGCCAAGGAGTACGACAAGAGCGAGCAGCTCAACCTCTTCGACTGTATCGAATGCGGGGCCTGTGCCTGGGTCTGCCCGAGCGAGATCCCCCTGGTGCAGTATTACAAGATTGCCAAGGACGATATCCGCGAGACCCGCGCCGAGGCCGAGAAGGCCGAGCGAGCCAAGGCTCGCTTCGAGGCCAAGCAGGCGCGCTTCGAGCGGGAAAAGGCGGCGCGCGAAGCCCGCCATGCGCAGGCCGCGGCCAACCGCCGGCAGACCATGACCGACGCCGCTGGTGAAGACCCGGTAGCGGCAGCGCTGGCCAGGATCAAGGCCAAGAGTCAGGCTCCCACCACAGCGGGAGCACTGGCCGACGGCAACCCGGATAACAGTGCCGTGATTGCCGCCCGCGAGGCGAGAAAACGCGAGGCCGAGGCCCGTCGTGCCGCCAAACAGGCGCAGCAGCCCCCACATCAAGAGCATGCCGCCGCCCCCGAGGAAGCCGAACAAGCGGGCGATCCCAAGAAGGCCGCCGTGGCCGCCGCCCTTGCCCGCGCCAAGGCCAAAAAGGCTGCCGCAGAGCAGGCTGAGGCCACGACGCCTCTGCCTGTCCCCGAGCCGCAGGAGGGCGCCGGAGATCCCAAGAAGGCCGCCGTGGCCGCCGCCCTTGCCCGCGCCAAGGCCAAAAAGGCTGCCGCAGAGCAGACTGAGGCCACGACGCCTCTGCCTGTCCCCGAGCCGCAGGAGGGCGCCGGGGATCCCAAGAAGGCCGCCGTGGCCGCCGCCATCGCCCGTGCCAAGGCCAAAAAGGCTGCCGCAGAGCAGGCTGAGGCCACGACGCCTCTGCCTGTCCCCGAGCCGCAGGAGGGCACCGAGGATCCCAAGAAGGCCTCCGTGGCCGCCGCCATCGCCCGCGCCAAGGCCAAAAAGGCTGCCGCAGAGCAGGCTGAGGGCACGACGCCCCCTGCCCCCGGGCCGCAGGAGGGCGCCGAGGATCCCAAGAAGGCCGCCGTGGCCGCCGCCATCGCCCGCGCCAAGGCCAAAAAGGCTGCCGCAGAGCAGGCTGAGGCCACGACGCCTCTGCCTGTCCCCGAGCCGCAGGAGGGCGCCGAGGATCCCAAGAAGGCCGCCGTGGCTGCCGCCATCGCCCGCGCCAAGGCTAAAAAAGCCGCCGCCGAGGCTGCAAAAATCGAAATAACCGACTCCGACAAGGTGGGTGAGTGATGTTCAAGATTGCCGGTGCACCCTTCTCCCATAGTCGCAAGCAGACCTCGACCCTGATGGGGCTGGTACTGCTTGCCTGTCTGCCGGGTCTGCTCGCCCAGACCTGGTTCTTCGGCTGGGGCACCCTGGTTCAGCTGCTGCTGGCCAGTGCCACAGCCCTGACGTGCGAGGCGCTGGTGCTGCGTTTGCGCCGTCGTCCGGTGCGCCCCGCCCTGTGGGATGGCAGCGCCGCCGTGACCGCCGTGCTGATCGGCCTGTCGCTGCCCCCCTTCGCCCCCTGGTGGCTGGTCGTCATCGGCACCGCCTTTGCCATCGTGGTGGCCAAGCACCTCTATGGCGGCCTGGGTCAAAACCTCTTCAACCCGGCCATGGTCGCCTATGTACTGCTCCTGGTCTCCTTTCCGGTACAGATGACCAACTGGCTGCCCCCGCTGGGGGTGCGAGCCTACGAACTGGGGCTCTGGGATGCCCTCTCCACCATCTTCACCGGTCTGAGTCTCGACGGCTACAGCATGAGCCAGCTGCGGCTCGGGATCGATGGCACCACCATGGCCACTCCGCTCGACACGCTCAAGACCGGGCTGACTCAGGGCCTGACCACGGGCGAGATCATGAAGGGCTCTCTCTATCAGGGGTGGGGCGGGATCGGCTGGAGCTGGGTCAACCTCGGCTATCTGCTGGGAGGCCTCTTCCTGTTGCAGCAGAAGGTGATCGCCTGGCGCATCCCGGTCGCCGTGCTCGCCTCCTTGCTGGGCGCCTCCGTCATCGGCTGGCTCATCACCCCGGATGCCACCGCGACCCCCATGCTCCACCTCTTCAGCGGCGCCACCATGCTGGGAGCCTTCTTTATCGCCACCGATCCGGTCACCGCCAGCACCACGCCCAGGGGGCGGCTCATCTATGGAGCGCTGATTGGCCTGCTGGTCTATCTCATCCGCCGCGTCGGCGGCTATCCGGATGCCTTCGCCTTCGCCATCCTGCTCGCCAACCTCTGCGTGCCCCTTATCGACAGCCTCACCCGTCCTGCCATCTATGGCCAGCGTAAGGGGATCCGCAAATGATCCGCAGCATGAGCAAAAACGGCCTGATCCTGGGGGGCTTCGCCCTGGTCTGCACCGCAGTGGTCGCCCTGACCAACCAGCTGACGGCCGAGCGCATCGAGCATCAACACCAGCAGGAGAAGCTCTCGACCCTCTCTGCGCTGCTCCCCCCCGGCACCTATGATAACGATCTGGTCGCGAGCTGCCGCCAGGTCACCGATCCTGAGTACCTGGGTAGCAGCAAGCCCCAGCCCCTCTATGTGGCCAAACAGGGGCAGCAGATCTCCGGTTATGCCCTCGAGACGGTGGCCCCTGACGGCTACAGCGGGGCCATTCGCCTCATCGTGGGCTTCACCCCCGATGGCAAGATCACGGCGGTGCGAACCCTGGCCCACAATGAGACACCGGGGCTCGGGGACAAGATTGATCTCAAGAAATCGAACTGGATCGAGCGTTTTCGCGGTCGTTTCCTGACCAGAGAGAACGAGCGAAGCTGGGCGGTGAAGAAAGACGGTGGCGATTTTGACGCCTTCACCGGTGCCACCATCACACCACGGGCCGTGGTCAAAGCGGTCAAACGGGTGCTGGAGCTCAATGCCCGCCACCCCGAGCGACTCGAGACCGCCCCCCTGTGCAGCGAGAAGGGAGAGTAACCATGAAGGCCGAATTCAAGAGTCTGATGGCCGAGGGATTGTGGAAGAACAACCCGGCCCTGGTGCAGGTGCTGGGTCTGTGCCCCACCCTGGCGGTCACCTCCACCCTCACCAACGCACTCGGGCTGGGGCTTGCCACCATGGCGGTGCTGATGGGCTCCAACCTGGCCGTCTCTCTGGTGCGACACTATGTTCCCAAGGATATTCGTATCCCCGTCTATGTGCTGATCATCTCGGCCCTGGTGACCTGCGTGCAACTGCTGATGAACGCTTACGCCTATGGCCTCTATCAATCTCTCGGCATCTTCATCGCCCTCATCGTCACCAACTGCATCATCATTGGTCGCGCCGAGGCCTATGCGGTGAAAAACCCGCCGCTGCATGCCCTGCTCGATGGGCTGATGATGGGGCTTGGCTTCACCCTGGTACTCTGCGTGCTGGGAGCCATGCGCGAGATCATCGGCATGGGGACCCTGTTTGACGGTGCCGAGCAGCTGCTCGGCAGCTGGGCCAGCGTACTCCATGTGCGGGTGCTGCCGGCCGATGCCTCCATGATGATCGCCATCCTGCCGCCGGGGGGCTTTATCGGCCTGGGACTGCTCATCGCCGCCAAGAACGCCATCAACGAGTGGCGTGGCAAACAGAGTGCCGAGCGAGCTCACTGCGCCGTCCCGGCTGCGGGTGCCCGCGCCACCGAGTTGTAAAGGAGTTTCATGAACAACGAGAAACGACGCCAGATCCTGGAGCGCCTGCGGGAGAACAACCCCAAGCCAACCACAGAGCTCAACTTCAGCTCGCCCTTTGAGCTGCTTATCGCCGTGCTGCTCTCGGCCCAGGCCACCGATGTCAGCGTCAACAAGGCCACCGACAAGCTCTATGCCGTCGCCAATACCCCCGCAGCCATGTTGGCACTCGGGGTGGACGGGGTGAAGGAGTACATCAAGACCATTGGCCTGTTTAACACCAAGGCCGAGAACGTCATCAAGACCTGCGCCATCTTGCTCGAGCGCCACGGGGGCGAGGTGCCGGAAAATCGCGAGGCCCTCGAGGCCCTGCCCGGAGTGGGCCGCAAGACCGCCAACGTGGTGCTCAACACCGCCTTCGGCTGGCCCACCATCGCCGTCGACACCCACATCTTTCGGGTCTCGAACCGCACCGCCTTTGCCGTGGGCAAAAACGTGGATCAGGTGGAAGAGAAGCTGCTCAAGGTGGTACCGGCCGAATTCAAGCTCGACGTGCACCACTGGCTGATCCTGCACGGGCGCTACACCTGTCTGGCTCGCAAGCCCCGCTGCGGCTCCTGTATCATCGAAGATCTGTGCGAATACAAAGAGAAAGTCTACCCGGAGGCATAATCCATGAGAATCCTGCATACCATGCTGCGCGTCGGTGATCTGCAGCGCTCCATCGACTTCTACACCCGCGTGCTCGGCATGAAGCTGCTGCGTCAGAGCGAGAACAGCGAGTACAAGTACACCCTGGCCTTCGTCGGCTATGGCGACGAGAAGGACGAGGCCGTCATCGAACTCACCTACAACTGGGGGGTGAGCGAGTATGAGCTGGGGTCGGCTTACGGCCACATCGCCCTGGAGGCGGACGACATCCATGCCACCTGCGACGCCCTGCGCGCCGCCGGCGCCAAGATCACCCGCGAGCCGGGTCCGGTCAAGGGGGGCACCACCGTCATCGCCTTCGTCGAAGACCCGGATGGTTACAAGATTGAGCTGATCGCCAAGAAAGATGCCGGTCAGGGACTGGGCCAGACCCGCTGATCGAACCGGGGCGCCGATCCGGCGCCCCTCTCTGGCGGCTCGGTACAATCCTGCTCCCCCTCCTTCCACTAACATGGTCTCTCATTCACCAGAGAGGTCGTCTCCATGTCCAGAGTATTCAAAGCCGCCTTTATGTTTGTCGCTCCCCATGCCCGTGCCGCCGAGCACCAGGCCTGGGTCCGCACCGCACAGGTCGAGGTGAAAATGATCGCCGTCGCCGATTATGAGTCGGCAATCGCCGAACTCGATACCCTGATCGCCGAGGGGATCCAGGCCATCGAACTCTGTGCCGGATTTGGCCACCAGGGCGTGGCGCGCATGGTCGAGGCGGCGGCCGACCGCCTCCCTGTCGGCGTGGTTCGCTTTGACAAGCATCCCTGCCTCGGCCACGTCAGCGGCGACACCCTGTTCCAGTGATGGAGCCGGCCTCCCATCGCCGCCACTGGCCGGCCCCACCGGCGCTGTCGCCCTGGCTGGCCAGAAGCTGGCACTGGTCCATACCTGCCGGTGGGCGCCTGCCCTCCCTCTATCCGGGCACGGGAGCCGAACTTATCGGCAATCTGGGTTGCCCCGTCGAGATCCGGGTGTGTGGCCCCGACGGGGAGTCCATGACCCGCCGCTGGCTAACCGGGGAGACCCTGTTGCTGGCGCCACGCCGCAGCCAGATGCACTTTCAAAGCCGGGGTCCAGTGCACTGGGTTGGGGCCAGGCTGCGCTCCGGAGCCCTGTTTCCCCTGCTCGGTCATCCTCTGACCCTGGTGGGTGATACCCCCTGCTCTCTGGCCGATCTGGGGTTGCCGGCCCTGGAAGAGGGGCGCCTCAGAGCGGGGGGAGTGACCGCTCTCCTGGACTGGCTGATGGGGCGTGCCGCCCCCCTTCCCCTCCTGGCGCAGGGGGTCGAGCGTCTCTACTACGGGGCCACATTAACCACTCTGCAGCAGGATCTCGCCATGAGTGAACGCAGCCTGCAGCGACACCTGCGACCCTATCTGGGGATCAGTACCCGCCAGTTTCTGCACATCGCGCGTTTCCAGCGGGCGCTGCGGCTACTGCATCAGTCGGGCCAGTCGCTCGAGAGCGCCCATCAGGCCGGCTTTTGCGATCAGTCCCACTTTATCAAGAGCTGCCGGCGCTTTACCGGCCTGTCACCGGGTTGCTGGCTCGCCAGCGAGCCAGCGGGCTTTAGCCACTATGGGGAGTAAGGGAAGGGATCCCATATAACAAAGGGGCCTGTACGGCCCCTTGGTTTATCTCGCCATCACTCACGGCTTACCGAGCAGGCTGGTGAACTCGTCACCCTTGGTGTGGCGCACATCCTTACCCTTGACGTAGTAGATGATGTACTCACAGATGTGCTGGCAGCGATCCCCGACCCGCTCGATGGCACGGGCCGCCCACAGGACGTTAAGCACCTGGGGAATGGTACGCGGATCTTCCATCATGTAGGTCATCAACTCGCGAATGACCGACTCATACTCCTTGTCGACCTTGTCATCCTCTTGATAGACGGTGACGGCCGCGTCTATGTCCATGCGGGCGAAGGCGTCGAGCACGTCATGCAGCATCTTGATGGTGCGACGCCCCATGTTCTCGAGCGACACCAGCGGCGGCTGGGGCTTGTTGGCGTTGTCGGTCAGCATGCGGGCGATCCGCTCGGCCACATCACCGATCCGCTCGAGCTCGGCAATGGTCTTGATGATGGCCATCACCAGACGCAGGTCGGAGGCGGTAGGCTGACGCTTGGCGATGATGCGGGTGCACTCCTCGTCGATGGCCACCTCCATGGCGTTGACCTTGTGATCGCTGCCGACGATGCGGCGGGCCGCCTCCAGATCCTGATCGTGAATGGCGGCGATGGCGTCGGTCAGCTGCTGCTCGACCAGCCCCCCCATCACCAGCACCTGGTTGCGCACGTTCTCCAGCTCGGTGTTGAACTGGCCCGAGATATGTTTGCCGAGATTCATATTATCCATGTCGAAATCCTTAACCTGGCTCGATTATGCCTTAGCCATAGCGGCCGGTGATATAGTCCTCGGTCTTCTTCTTGGCCGGGGTGGTGAAGATGGTGTTGGTGTCGGCGTACTCGATAAGCTCGCCCATGTACATGAAGGCGGTCTGATCCGACACCCGCGCCGCCTGCTGCATGTTGTGGGTGACGATCACCACGGTGAACTGCTTCTTGAGCTCGTTGATGAGCTCTTCGATGGTGAGGGTGGAGATGGGGTCCAGCGCCGAGGTGGGCTCATCGAGCAGCAGCACTTCCGGCTCGATGGCGATGGCACGGGCGATCACCAGTCGTTGCTGCTGACCACCGGAGAGGCCAAACGCGTTCTCGTGCAGACGGTCCTTCACCTCTTCCCACAGGGCGGCGCCGCGCAGGGAGCGCTCTACCGCATCATCCAGGGTGCGGCGGTCGTTGATCCCCTGCAGGCGCAGGCCATAGACCACGTTCTCGTAGATGGACTTGGGGAAGGGGTTGGGGCGCTGGAACACCATGCCCACCCGGCGGCGCAGGGCCGCCACGTCCACGCTCTTGTCGTAGATGTTGTTGCCGTGCAACAGGATCTCTCCCTCGATGCGGCAGCTCTCCACCAGATCGTTCATCCGGTTGATGCAGCGCAGCAGGGTCGACTTGCCACAACCGGAGGGGCCGATAAAGGCGGTCACCTGCCCCTTGGGGATCTTCATCTCGACGTTATAGAGGGCCTGCTTGTTGCCGTAGTAGAGATCCAGCCCCTTCACCTCGAGCGCGGTCTGCTCGGGAGAGAGGTTGGCCAGATCCAGTGCCTGGGGCTGCTGCATGGTGGTGTTGACGTTAATCATGTTGACCTCGAGTCGGTGGGGCCGGATCAGTGATCCAGCGCCTTGAATTTTTCACGCAAGTGGTTACGAATGCCGATGGCGGTGAGGTTCAGCCCCACGATGACGGTCACCAGCAAGAAGGAGGTGGCATAGACCAGGGGGCGCGCTGCCTCTACGTTGGGGCTCTGGAAGCCCACGTCATAGATGTGGAAGCCCAGGTGCATAAACTTGCGCTCTACGTGCAAGTAAGGGAAGTTGCCATCCACCGGCAGGGTCGGCGCCAGCTTGACCACACCGACCAGCATCAGGGGGGCGACCTCTCCCGCCGCACGGGCGATGGCCAGGATGAGACCGGTCATGATGGCCGGGCTCGCCATGGGCAGCACGATGCGCCACAGGGTCTCGGCCTGGGTAGCGCCCAGCGCCAGGGAGCCGTGACGAATGGCACTCGGGATCCGCGCCAGCCCCTCCTCGGTGGAGACGATCACCACCGGCAGGGTCAGGATGGCCAGCGTCAGGGCCGACCAGATGACGCCGGGAGAGCCGAAGGTGGGGCTCGGCAGGGCCTCGGGATAGAAGAGCCGGTCGATGCTCCCCCCCAGGGTGTAGACGAAGAAGCCCAGGCCAAACACCCCGTAGACGATGGAGGGCACACCGGCCAGGTTGATCACCGCGATTCGGATGAACTTGGTCATCACGTTCTTGCCCGCATACTCGTGCAGGTAGACGGCCGCCACCACGCCCAGGGGCGTCACTATGATCGCCATCAGGATCACCATGAAGACGGTGCCGAAGATGGCCGGGAAGACCCCCCCCTCGGTGTTGGCCTCACGGGGATCGCCACTCACGAACTTGCCTATCTGGTGGAACCAGTAGCCCACCTTGGTGAAGAGCCCCATCTCGTTGGGCCAGGTGACGTCGAGCACCTTGGAAAGCGGTGTGGTCACCACCTCCCCGCGCATGTCACGGACACTGACGCTGTCACGGCCGGCATCGGCACGCAGGGCGAAGAGCTCCTTCTCCAGCACCAGGTAGTCGGCCTGCAACTGGGTACGCTCGGCCTCAAAACCGGCCTTGAGTTCAGGGGTCAGGTTCCCCTCCAGCTCGGCCTTGCGCTCCTTGAGGCGTATCTTCTCGAGCTGATAGTTGATGGCACCTATCTTCCCCTTCTGCAGGGAGTCCGCCTTTGCATTGAGGCCCACCGCACGGGCGATAGCCTGCTCCAGCGCCTCGCGATCGCTGCCGTCCACCTCCTGGCCGTCGACCTTGAGGGAGACCACGGTGCCATAGAAGTTACCGTTGGTGGTGCGCTCGAGCATGGCCAGATCCGCCGGCTGGGTACGGCTCAGGATGTCGGTCTCGAGGATCCAGCGAAAATCGAGATCCACAAACTCCCGGTTGCCGGTCTTGACCAGATAGCGGGTCAGCGACTCTCGCTCTTCTCCTGCCAGGGGCAGGCCGGCGGCACGCAACCGCTCGACCGGTACCATCTCTTCGTCGTAGAGCTCGCCGATGATGCTCTGCTGAGCGCCGCTCTGATCCTGTACCTTCCACTCATAGATGGGGTGCGGCCAGAAGTAGACCAGACCGCGCCAACCGATGAGGAGCAGGAGGCCCAGCACCGCAACCAGGCTCATGCTGACGGTACCGGCTGTCATCCAGATCCAGGGAGTACCCGATTTAAACCACTTTCCCATTGCTTGATTCCTTGCCCTTACAGGGAGCTGTACTTGTCACGCAGTCGCTGGCGAATGAACTCGGCGAGCGTGTTGAAGACGAAGGTGAAGACGAACAAGACGAAAGCCGCGAGGAAGAGCACCCGGTAGTGGGAGCTGCCCACCTCGGACTCGGGCATTTCCACCGCGATGTTGGCCGCCAGGGTACGCAGCCCCTGGAACATGGAAAAGTCCATGATGGGGGTATTCCCCGTAGCCATCAGCACTATCATGGTCTCGCCCACGGCACGCCCCAGGCCCATCATGACGGCAGAGAAGATGCCGGGGCTGGCGGTGAGGATCACCACCCGGCTCAGGGTCTGCCAGGGGGTGGCACCGAGGGCCAGTGAGCCTTGGGTCAGGTGCTTGGGCACCGAGAAGACCGCATCTTCTGCGATGGAGAAGATGGTCGGAATGACCGCAAAGCCCATGGCGATACCGACGACCAGTGCATTACGCTGATCGAACTTCATGCCCATGTCATTGGTCAGCCAGATCCGGGTATCACCGTGGAAGAAGAGGTTCTCGATGACCGGGCTCAGGGCGAAGGCCCCCCAGCCGAGCAGCAGCAGAACCGGGATCAGCAAGATAGCCTGCCACCCTTCCGGCACCCACTGGCGCCACCGCTCCGGCAGATAGTGCCAGGCCAGTGCCGAGGCGAGCATGCCCGCCGGCAACAGGATCAGCAGCATGACGATGCCAGGGAGGTGATCCTCCACCAGGGGAGCGAGCCAGAGACCGGCCAGGAAGCCCAGGATAACCGTGGGCAGGGCCGCCATGATCTCGACCGTGGGCTTGACCACCTTGCGCAGACCCGCCGACATGAAGTAGGCGGTATAGATGGCGCCGGCCACACCCAGGGGCACCGCAAAGAGCATGGCATAGAGGGAGGCCTTGAGGGTCCCGAAGGCGAGCGGCACCAGACTCAGCTTGGGCTCGAAGTCGTTGCTGGCGGAGGTGGACTGCCAGACAAACTGGGGCTCGGGATAGCCCTCATACCACACCTCATGCCAGAGAGCAGACCAGGTCACCTCGGGGTGCTCGTTCTCCACGTTGAAGACGCGGATCTCGTCCCCCTTTTCCACCAGCAGCAGGTTGTTGCGCGGCGAGAGCGCCACACCGTTGAGATCCGCGGTCTCCATCTTCTCACTGAGCAGACGGGTCTCTCCCGTGGTGTGGAAGATATCGACCGTGCCCTTGTCGGTGGTGGCGACGAATCCCTTTCGGTGGGTCTCCATGGCCATGTCGTTGACCGGCCCGGTCGCATCGAAATCACGAATATGGGCAAACTCGCGCTGACCGTCACGGGCTACCTCGAACCACTGGGAGATGACACCGTTGTCGTTGGCGACCAGCAGGGAAGAGGCGCCGGAGAGGAGGGAGACGCGGGTCACATTGCCCCCCTTGGCATTGATCTCCAGCACGCTGCGCAGGGTGATGTCATCCGGGTTGCGGATGTCATAGACGGAGAGACGATTGCCATCGCGCAGGAAGAGATAACGCTGATTGGGCGTCATCAGCATCTGATCCACGTGACGCGGCAGGGTCGGAATGGCGTAGTTGCTGCTGCTCCACTCGGTCTCGCCGGTGAGGAAGTTTTGCTCCCCGGCGAGCACTGTCATGACGCCGCGCCCATCCTCGGTCAGGGCCGCCGCCACCAGCTTGCTGCTGTTGGCCTCGAAGGCGATGCGGGTGAGCGCCTTGCCCTCGGGATCGACCACCATGGGCTCTTCACCAAAGGGATATTTAAGCTCGGGCGCGATGACGCGGGTATCGTTGGGGTAGCTGACGGCGAAGGCGGGGCGCAGCGCGAGCACACGACCATCTTGCAGACCGTAGACGATCGCCTCTTCATCCCCGTGAGAGCGGGTGACGCTGGTGACGGGCAAGGGGAGCTGGGACTGGGAGATAAGCTGCCCCCCCTTGAAACCATTTTTGCCCTGCAGGGCAAAGAAGCTCACCTGCCCCTCGTCGCCGAAGCGAAAACCGATCTCGTTTTGCTCTTCACTGCCGAGCCAGACCGTCTTGCCCTTGGCCGGTAACGTGATGGTGCCGGCGGCCTCCATCGACGCGCTGTGGAAGATAGGCTTCACCACATAGAGGAGGTAAAAGAAGATGAGCAGCAGCGCCACCAGAACCAGGGATCCCCCTATGGTGACGCTGTACTTGGCCAGTTTGTCCTTGACCCGGCGTTTTCTGCTGCCCGCCATGGCCAGGGCGATTGTTTCCGATGACATGCAAGACCTCGAGAAGGGTTAGCTTGCGCCCGATTATATGGCCGTTAGATGACACTAATGTTACACGGTGGACATCCCCTCCCCTTGGGAACCCCACAAGATCAGAGCTCAGACCAGAATAAAAGTGCAGTAAAAATGATTAGCATCAATATCCGGTCACACCAGGTTCATAAAGTGATCCTACTATTCTCTGGTAACCTCGATGCAAGGAGTGCAGCGATGAAGTGGACCCTGACCGAAATCGGTAACGCCAGCCAGTTTCACGAATATCTCACTATTTTGGGTATAGATGCCTCATTTGAGCCATTCGAACAGGGGTGGGAATACCATCGTCGCGATGAACTGGTGGCAAGAGTGTTGATCGATCCGGAAGGGAATCACCGCTACTACCTGAGTGCAAGGCACCTCTGCCAGCACCATTAAGCCCGCGGGGCACCACCGGCCATGACTGCATTTTTATGCATAAAGAGTGGCAAGACCTGTGCACCCGATACCATTGACCCCTGACGGGCGTGGAACAACGGGTAATGAAGTACATGACCGGTGCGATAGCGCCCCCCTTGCCGGGGGGCTCACATCAAAAGAAGGGCCCTTGTGGGCCCTTTGCTTTACTGCCACTCCAGCACCGGCCAATGCCTCGCCCTCGCCAGCTCGCGCAGGGCCTTGGCCGGGTTGGTGGCATGGGGAAAGGTGGCCCACTCCAGCATGGGAAGATCGTTCATCGAATCGCTGTAGGCAAAGCTGCCGGTGCTGGCCGCCTCCCCGAAGCGCTCGCGAAGGCGCGCCACCTTGCCCTCACGAAAACTCAGGACGCCGCGGGTCTGGCCGGTGAGGCGCCCATCGCACTCGTCCAAGTTGATGGCGATACAGTGCTCCATCCCCAGATGGCGCGCCATGGGGGCGACCAGGTGCTCCCCCGAGGCGGAGATGAGCACCAGGGTATCACCCCGCCCCCGGTGCCAGTCGATGCGCTCGAGCCCCTGCGGGTAGAGACGCGGCAGCAGCCACTGCTCGCAAAAGCGCTGGCAGTGGCCGTCGACCCAGTCGCGGGACTTGCCGGCCAGCGGTGTCAGGGTGAAGGCCATGTAGTCGTGCATGTCCAGCTTGCCCTGGTGGTAGAGGTTCATCATGGCCTGCTCGCGGGCAATCATGTCGGCCGGGGCCAGCGCCTGCTCCACCAGGTATTCGAGCCAGAGGCTGGCGCTGTCGCCGCGCAGCAGGGTTTCATCGAGATCAAACAGGGCCAGGGCCATCATGCCACCTCACACAGTTGGTCGAGGGGAACCACCAGCTGCAGCGGGCGCCCCACGGGGTGTAACTCCTTGGCGCTGCGATTGAGAACATCGACGGTGAAGTCGGTGTCGCCGCAGCGCACCCGGTAGCGTACCACGTTGCCAAGCAGCTGCGCCTCCTCCACCACGCTGGGCAGCACCCGCCACCCCTCCCCTTCGGTGGCGCACTGGGCCAGGCTCAGGGTCTCGGGACGCAGGGCCACGGCTCGGGCAAAGGGCCGCCCCAGCAGGCGGCTGGCCACCTCGGGCTCGAGCAGGTTGTAGCTGCCCATAAAACCCGCCACGAAGCGGCTCGCCGGCCGGGTGTAGATCTCCTCCGGGGTGCCGGCCTGGATGATGCTTCCCTTCTCCATCAGGAAGACCCGATCCGAGAGGGTCATCGCCTCCTCCTGATCGTGGGTGACAAACAGGGTGGTGAGCTCGAGTTGACGCACTATGTCGCGAATTTGGCTGCGCAATACCCGGCGGATGCGCGCATCCAGTGCCGAGAGGGGCTCGTCGAGCAGCAGGATGCGCGGGCGCACCACCAGGGCGCGAGCCAGGGCCACCCGTTGGCGCTGGCCCCCGGAGAGGGCCGCCGGGTAGCGCTCGGCCAACTGGGTGAGCTCCACCAGCGCGAGAGCCTCGCGCACGGCCTTGTCGAGATCGCGCCCGGGCTGCGGCTTCATGCGCAGGCCAAAGGCGACGTTGTCATAGACCGTCATGGTGGGGAACAGGGCATAGCTCTGAAACACCATGCCGATGCCGCGCTTTTGCGGCGCCAAGTGGGTGATCTCCTCCCCCGCCACCTGGATCCGCCCGCCGTCGACCTCGGTCAAGCCGGCGATGGCCCGCAGCAGGGTCGACTTGCCGCAGCCCGAGGGGCCGAGCAGGGTGATGAGCTCCCCCTTGCGGATGCCGAACTCGATGCCGGCAAACACCGGGGTGTCGCCGTAGGATTTGTGCAGTTGACTCACTTCGAGATGAAACATGGGATGTCACCGACTGAAACGGTTGGCCGCCCAGGTGAGCACCAGGGTCAGCAGGAAGTAGCTCATCACCAGGGCACTGGTGAAGTGACCCGAGGTGGAGCGCATGTTGTAGAGGTAGACCTGCAGCGTCTCATAACGGG
This sequence comes from Aeromonas sp. R6-2, assembly GCF_040908155.1. Taxonomy (NCBI): domain Bacteria; kingdom Pseudomonadati; phylum Pseudomonadota; class Gammaproteobacteria; order Aeromonadales; family Aeromonadaceae; genus Aeromonas; species Aeromonas sp. R6-2. The sequence continues at coordinate 175,192 of NZ_JBFODE010000032.1, forward strand.
TGCCCACCAGCATGTTGGCGAACACGAACTCCCCGAGCAGGAACGAGAGCGACAGGAACAGGGCCGAGAGCAGCCCCTTGCGAAGGCACGGCAGCACCACTTGCACGAAGGCGACCGGAGTCGAGGCGCCAAGCAGGTGCGCCGCGTCCATCAGGTCTTTGAGCGGAATAGCCTGCAGGTTGTTGGCCAGGGCCCGGTACATGAAGGGGAGCATGATGGTGAACCAGGTACCGATGAGGATCCAGGGGGTGCCGACCAGGGTGTCGGCATAGATCTGCAAGAGCCCCACCGACGAGACCACGGGTGGCACGGCGAAGGGCACCAGGATCAGCAGGTTCATCCAGGGGTCGAGGCGCGGCGCATGGTAGAAGATGACCAGCACCAGGGGCACCAGCACCAGGGTACCGAGCGCCAGGGTCCCGAAGCAGACCAGCAGGCTGCGGCCAAAGGCGGCGAGAAAGCGCGGATCGCTCCACAGCTTGCCATACCAGGCCAGGGTCAGATCGTCCGGCAGCAGGGTCGCCCCCCAGCGGGTCGACAGGGAGTAGACCAGGGTAGCGAGCAGGGGCAACACCAGCACGGCGGTCAGGGCCCACAGGCTGGCGCGGGCCCAGCGCGGTGCCGGGGTAGTCAGCGCGTGGGGACGCGCGCCATGAGAGAGGGACGCATTAGCCATGGGCGGCCTCCTTGAAGCGTTGGGCACGGCGAATGAGCCACTGATTGAGCGCCGTGACCAGGGTCAGCGCGGCCATCAGCCACACCGCCAGCGCCGCGGCGAGATTGGGCTCGAGGAAGATATCCCCCGACACCAGGCTCGCGATGCGGATGGTCACCAGGTTGAAGTTACCCGTGGTGAGCGCATAGGCCGAGGCATAGGCCCCCACCGCGTTGGCGAGCAGGATGATAAAGGTGGCCAGCAGCGCCGGGGTCAGCACCGGCAGGGCCACGTGCCACACATAGCGGGCGCGGGATGCCCCGAGCAGGGCCGCCGCATCGCGCCAGTCGTCTTGCAGGGCGTCGAACGCCGGATAGAGCAGCAGCAGTGCCAGGGGGATCTGAAAATAGGTGTAGATGAGGATGAGGCCGCTACCCGAGTAGAGGTTAAACCCCTCGATCACTCCCCACTGGCGCAGCAGCAGGGTCAGGGCGCCGTTGACCCCGAGCACGATGATGAAGGCAAACGCCAGGGGCACGCCGCTGAAGTTACCGGTCATGGTGACAAAGGCGAGCATCACCCGGCGCACCCGTTCGCTGCTGTGGCGCAGGGCCGCCGCCCCCAGGGTGGCGATGGCAAGCCCGAGCAGGCTCGACCAGAGGCCAATCTTGAGCGAGTTGCCAAACGACTGGCGATAGAAGGGGGAATCCCAGATGGCGCGATAGTGAGCGAGCCCCACCCCGTCCGGGGTCTGCAGGCTACCCACCAGCACCCAGACCAGCGGCGCCACCTGAAACAGCAAGAACAGCGCGGCAAAGGGCAGCAGCCAGATATACGGGAGCCAGCGGCGCGCCGGGCGCCCCACCGGCACCGTGACGGGCGGCGCGATCGTCGCCGCGTCCACCGCGATATCGTGATGTGAGGTCATACTCCCTCCCGTGCCAGCAGCCAGGGGAGCGACACCTTGTCGTGCTCAAGCCCCATGAGATCGGCCAGCAGCCCGCACAGGGCGGTCTGGGGGATGGCCTGCGCCGTGGCGCCGTGATCGAACGCCTCACCCAGCAGCCAGAGGGGCACCTGCCGCTCGTCGTCCAGGGTGCCGCCGTGGCTGCCATCCTCGTTCATGCCGTGATCGGCGGTGACCACCACCTGATAGCCGGCGGCCAGCCAGTGGGGCAACACGGCCGCCAGCAGCACATCCATGCGCCGGGCACTGTTGCGATACTCGGGGCTACCCAGCCCGAAGCGGTGGCCTGCGTCGTCCACCCCCATGGGGTGCACCAGCAGGAAGTCAGGATCGTGGCGTGCGCGCAGGGCCTCGGCATCCGCCAGCAGGTGGCTGTCGGGGTAACCGTCGTCCCAGTAAAAGAGGCCGTGTTGAATGGGCAGGCCCTCGTCGTCGGTGACGCGATGATGCACCTGCCAGGGGCTCACATTGTAGAGCTCGCTCACCCAGTGGTAGGCGGCGGCCGCGGTGCGGCGACCCTGGCGGGTGGCCAGATGAAAGAGGGAGATCTGGGTCGAGAGACGGCTCACCCCGTTATGGGTGATGCCACTTTGTACCGGATTGGCCCCGGTCAGCAGACATTCGTAGAGGGGGCGCGAGAGGGAGGGCAGCTCGCACGCGAGGCGATGGTGACTCCCCTGCCCCGCCGCCACCAGGGCGGCAAGGTAGCCCATGCCATGGGCTACCCTGGCCGACAGGCCGTCCACCAACACCAGGATGACCTTGTGTCGCATCATGGGCTCCTTACTGCATGTGGATCATGACGCTTTCCTGCCACTGGCGCGGCAGGGCCTTGGAGCTCTGCTCCCAGGCGGCCTGATCGGTCACCGGCTTGGCGCTGGCGTACTGCTCGGCCGGCAGCAGCTTGGCCTTGACCTCCTCCGGCAGCACCACGTTGCTGCGGATGGGGCGGGCGTAGCCACGGGCCAGGTTGATCTGGCCGGCATCCGAGAGGATGTATTCACGGGCCAGCTTGGCGGCGTTGGGGTTCTTGGCCCACTTGTTGATGATGGTGGTGTAGCCCGCCATCACAGAGCCGTCGCTCGGGATCACCACATCAAACTTCTTGGGATCGATCCGGTCGCGGTAGTTGAGCGCGTTGAAGTCCCACAGCACCCCCACTTCCACCTCGCCCTTCTCGATGTTGGCGATGGAAGGGTCGTTGAGCGACAGCCTGCCCTGCTGGGCCAGCTTGCCGAACAGGTCCAGCGCCGGCTTCAGATCCTTCTCGCTGCCACCGGTGGCAAAGGCCGCCGCCAGCACGCCGTTGTTGGCCTGGGAAGCGACCCCCACATCCCCCAGGGTCACCTTGTAGCTGCCATCGAGCAGGGAGGTCCAGGAGGTGGGGTTCTTCTTGACCAGATCCTTGTTGATGAGGAAGGCGATGGTGCCGGTGTAGGCCAGCATCCAGTGGCCGTCGGCATCCTTGGCCCAGTTCGGAATGTCGGACCAGGTGGAGGGCTTGTAGGGCTGGGTGACCCCCTGCTGCACCGCGACCGGTCCGAAGGCACCGCCCACGTCGCCGATGTCGGCGGTGGCGTTCTCTTTCTCGGCGGCGAACTTGGCGATCTCCTGGGCCGAGCTCATGTCGGTGTCCTGGTGCTTGATACCATAGGTGCTGCCGATCTGCTGCCAGGTATCCTTCCAGTTGGCCCAGCTGTCGGGCATGCCGATGCTGTAGAGCTGGCCCTCCTGACGGGCGGCCTGTTCAATCTTTGCAAGGGAGTCGGCAGCCAGGGCCGGTTGCAGGCTGGCCAGCACGGCCAGGGCAGTCACGAGCGGTTTGTTCATCATCCCATCCTTCTGGACTAGGTCAGTTAAGGTTCGAGAGGGATGCTAGAGGCCAAAAATGACAGCGGCGGGGCAGTTTGATGTCACTTTGGTGACAATCGGCGCTGGTTTAAGCGATCTCTTACCTTGTCACCGGGCTGTCACAGGGTCGCGCTATCACTGCTCTGGCCTAGTCCAAGGAGAGCCTATGTCCGCAGCGTTCGAGAGCAGTGCCCCTGCCCGCCACTATGCACGCAAAAGCGAGCAGATAGCCCACACCCTACGCACCCTGATCCAGGGGGGCACCCTGACCCCCGGCGAGCAGCTGCCGGCGGAGCGGATACTGGGCGAGCGCTTTGCCACCACCCGCATCACCGTCAAGGAGGCCCTGCAGCGCCTGGAGGCCGAGGGGCTCATCTACCGGGCCGAGCGGCGCGGCTGGTTTGTCTCCCCACAGCGCCTCACCTACGATCCCGCCCGTCATCTGCACTTTCACCACTGGATTGACAGCACGGCGCGGCGCGCCCACACCCGGCTGCTGGCGGTGGAGCCGCTGCTTGCCGGCGCCGGAGAGTGCCAGTGGCTGGGCGTCGCGCCGCTCACACCGCTTGTGGAGATCCGGCGCCTGCGCGCCATCGACGGGCGGCCGGTGCTGCACGTGACCCACCAGCTGGTGGCGGCGCGCTTTGTGGGGATAGAGCACGAAGATCTGGAAGGGTCGCTCACCGAGCTCTATGCCCGGCACTTTGGCATCCCCCAGGGCAGTGCGGCCCTCGAGATTGAGGCCACCGCCGCCCGCGGCGAGGTGGCCCGCAGCCTGAACCTCGCCGAAGGGAGCCAGGTGCTGCGCATTCGGCGCCGCAACCTGGACCCGGAAGGCCGGCTGGTCGACGGGGACATAGAGCACTGGCGCCCGGATGCGATCCGGATCTGTCTCGAGACGGGGATGCTTGCGGCAGGGCATCCGTTGGCGCCCCCTGACAACCTGACCGCCGCCATGAGCAACCGGGGATAGAATAAGCAATGCTCACCACGCCCCCGCCCTGGCGCTCGCCCTGCGGGCGGCCTCTGGCCGTCCAGGCGGGCTTTCCTGCCCACCTGTCGAACCAGGGCCCGAACCGAGCCGCCCAAGCTTCTCACCCTCCTTCCTTAAGCATCAGGCTTTGCGCTGCAACCAGGTGCAAAAACCGACCCTGGGGTCGGTTTTAACATTTGAGGGTGGGTCGGGATTGACTCACGCCATCCCTGGCGCTCGCCCTGCGGGCGGCCTCTGGCCGTCCAGGCGGGCTTTCCTGCCCGCCTGTCGAACCAGGGCCCGAACCGAGCCGCCCGTCAGCGGATAAAACAAAAGGGCCTGTCTTTCGACAGGCCCTTTTGTTTTATTTGGCGGTGAGGGAGGGATTCGAACCCTCGATACGTTGCCGTATACACACTTTCCAGGCGTGCTCCTTCAGCCACTCGGACACCTCACCAAATTGTTTTTGGTTTATTGTTGGTGGCTGCGCGGAGCACGCTCTGCGCGCTTCTTTATGTCGACCTTGTCGACGGGCAGCCACTCGGACACCTCACCAAATTGTTTCCGGTTTAATGTCAGTGGCTGTGCGGAGCACGCTTTGCGTGCTTCTTGATGTCGACCTTGTCGACGGGCAGCCACTCGAACGCTAAACCAAATTGTCGATTGTTTTTACGTGGTCAATCGCCACGGCACTCTGTCGTAATTTGGCGGTGAGGGAGGGATTCGAACCCTCGATACGTTGCCGTATACACACTTTCCAGGCGTGCTCCTTCAGCCACTCGGACACCTCACCAAATTGTTTTTGGTTTATTGTTGGTGGCTGCGCGGAGCACGCTCTGCGCGCTTCTTTATGTCGACCTTGTCGACGGGCAGCCACTCGGACACCTCACCAAATTGTTTCCGGTTTAATGTCAGTGGCTGTGCGGAGCACGCTTTGCGTGCTTCTTGATGTCGACCTTGTCGACGGGCAGCCACTCGAACGCTAAACCAAATTGTCGATTGTTTTTACGTGGTCAATCGCCACGGCACTCTGTCGTAATTTGGCGGTGAGGGAGGGATTCGAACCCTCGATACGTTGCCGTATACACACTTTCCAGGCGTGCTCCTTCAGCCACTCGGACACCTCACCAAATTTTGTCAGCTTAATGTTTGCTGGCTGTGCTGAGCACGCTATGCGTGCTTTTCATGTCGACTTCGTCGACGGGCAGCCACTCGGACATCTCACCAAATTGTCGGTTGTTGTTAACGTGGGCAATCTCCACGGCACCGCGCTGTGCGTCGGAACGGGGCGTACTTTAGAGTCATCGCCCCTCACCGTCAACCGATTTCTGAATGAATCGGTCTGTTTGCGCAATTAGTGTACCGGCGAGCTGCCGACCTGGATCTCGGGCAGGTTGAGGTAGGCCTCGCGCTCGCATTCGGCGATCACCTCGTGGGTGGCCGAGACGGTGCTGTTGACAAACAGCAGGAACTGCTCGACCGAAAGACCCGCCTTGGTGAAGACGGTATGACCCACCACCAGACGAGGCAGGCTGTCGTCGGTCACATCCACAAAGACCTTCAGGGAGGGGTACTGCATATTGAGGCGCCCCAGATCCGAGACCACCGCCAGCAGGGCCGACGGACGCAGCTCCAGCTCGGTGGAGAAGAGCAGCCCCTCCTCCTCGACGAAGATGCGGCTCTCCTGAACCCCGTCCACCGACTGCAGGGAGACGATATGAATGCCATGGCACTGATCGCAGATGTAGTGCTCGATGCGGGCGGCCTGCAGCCAGCGCATCACCATTTCGTAACTGGGCGTATTCATGCTGTACAAGAGAACTCTTCAAGATGGAAGCGCGCAGTCTAAACCAAATCGCCAGCGACCAAAAGCGCCGCGCTTCCCTCCCCCCTACCCTTTTGCTAACTCCCTGCCCCACAACTATTTTCATCATTCTGTCACCTGTTTTACACAGAACCGAAACAGAGCCCCTCTACCCTGCCGGCAGTCTTAACAAGGAGTGACAGTAATGAAAAAAGTGGCAGGACTTGCACTGCTTATCGGCGCCGCCCTGGCAGCCGGGTGCAACTCCACGAACGATTCCACCCCCGTCGCCAAGAACGTGATCTTCTTTCTCGGTGATGGCATGGGCATCAATACCCTGACTGCCTCACGCATCTACAGCGTCGGTGAAGAGGGGAGTCTCACCATTGACACCCTGCCCCAGAGTGCCTTTATCAAGACCTTCTCCCACGATGCCCAGGTGACCGACTCTGCCCCCTCCATGTCCGCCTACATGACCGGGGTCAAGAGCAACAACGGCGTCATCTCCATGGACGGGGATGCCACCTACGAGAGTGATTGCAGCAAGAGTGCCGGCAAGCGGGCCACCACCCTGCTCGAGCTGGCCAAGCAGGCAGGACGCGCCACCGGCGTGGTCACCACCACCCGCATCACCCACGCCACTCCGGCCGCCACCTATGCCCATATCTGCAACCGGGATCTGGAAAACGACATCGCCGCCCAACTGGTACCGGGCGGGGCTGGTTTCAACGGTGCCCTCGGTGACGGGGTCGACGTGGTGATGGGGGGTGGCAGCCGCCACTTCCTGCCCGGCGACCAGAAGGGAAAACGCGGCGACGGACGCAACCTCATCGACGAGATGCGGGCCCAGGGCTATCAGTTTGTGAGCAACGAAAGCGAACTGGCCGCCGCCACCACCGACAAGAAGTTGCTGGGGCTGTTTGGCAGCAGCCACATGAACTACGAGCTCGATCGCAAGAGCGGCGAGCCGTCGCTCTCCGAGATGACAGTAAGCGCCCTCAAGCACCTGAAGCAGAACAAGCGCGGCTACTTCCTGATGGTCGAGGGGGGGCGCATCGATCACGCCCTGCACGACACCAACGCCAAACGCGCCCTGGTCGACACCGTGGCTTTTAACGACGCCATCCAGGCCGCCATCGACGAGGTGAAAAAGAGCGATCCCGAGCTCAAGAACACCCTCATCGTGGTGACCGCAGACCATGACCACACCCTGGTGCTGAACGGTTATGCCAAACGCACCGGCAAGACTACCGCCACTAACCCGGGGGTACTGGGTCTGGTGAAGAACTACGGGGACGGCAACCCGACCCTCGACAAAGAGGGTAACCCCTACACCATCATCGGCTTTGGCAACGGCCACAACCGGGTCGAGGGGCCACGCCAGAGCCTGGATGAGGCCACCGTCAGCGCCAATGACTACGCCCAGGAGGCGGTCGTGCGCATCAGCGACGTGGCCGGTGAAGAGACCCACGGCGGCACCGATGTCTTCCTCGGGGCCATGGGCCACGGGGCCGAGGGCTTCCACGGATCCATGGACAACACCGCCGTCTTCAACGTCGTCAAGGCCGCCGCCGAGCTGTAAGGAGCACACCATGAACAAGCACACTCTCGCCGCCGCCCTTGGCCTGGCGCTCGCCAGTGGCGCCACCCAGGCCGCCCCGGCCAAGAACGTCATCCTCTTTATCGGCGATGGCATGGGCCCCACCGTCCTCACCGCCACCCGTCTCTACAAGGTGGGGGAAGAGGGCAACCTGGAGATGATGAAGCTGCCCTACGCGGCGCGCGTCAAGACCTTCTCCCACGATGCCCAGACCACCGACTCAGCCCCCTCCATGGCCGCCTACACCACGGGCATCAAGATGAACAACGAGGTGATCGGCATGAGCAGCGATACCCTGGCGGTGGCGCCGGGCAAGGATGCCAACGGCAACAAGAGCATCAACAACTGCGCCAGCGATAACGGCACTGCGGTACCCAACCTGCTCGAGCTGGCCAAGGCTGCCGGCAAGTCGGTCGGCGCCGTCACCACCACTGAGCTGACTCACGCGACCCCGGCCGCCACCTATGCCCACATCTGCCACCGTGACGCGGCTTACGCCATCGCGGCCCAGGCGGTACCAGGGGGAGCGGGCTTTAACCAGGCGCTCGGTGACGGGGTCGACGTGCTGCTGGGGGGGGGGGCCAACCACTGGACCCCTTACGGTCCCGGCAACAAGAAGGGGCGCGCCGATGGCCGCGATCTGACCGCCGAGCTCAGCGCCCAGGGCTATCACTACGTCACCACCAAGAGCAGTCTGGCGGGCGTGAATGCTGGCAAGGTGCTCGGCCTCTTTAGCGCCACCTCGCACCTGGATTACGACCTCGATCGCCAGAACAAGGGCGCGGCCTCGACCCAACCGTCCCTCTCGGAGATGACCGCCAAGGCGATCGATCTGCTGGCCGGTAACGACAAGGGCTTCTTCCTGATGGTGGAAGGGGGGCGTATCGACCACGCCCTGCACGGCACCAACGCCAAGCGGGCACTGACCGATGCGGTGGCGCTGGACGAGGCGGTCAAGACGGCCCTGGCCAAGGTGGATCTCACCGAGACCCTGGTGGTGGTCACCGCCGACCACGACCACACCATGACCATCAACGGCTACGCGGCCAAGGGCAACCCTGTGCTGGATCTGGTCAAGGACAAGGCCGGCACCCCGGCCCTGGATGCCGACGGCAAGCCCTACACCACCCTGGTGTTTGGCAACGGCCCCAACCGCCCGGACACTCGCCCCGTGCTGACCAGCGAGGTGGTCACCGCCGATGACTACCTGCAGGAGACCGGCGTCAGACTCGACTCCGAGACCCACGGCGGCGGCGACGTCATGCTCTTCTCGGGGGGCGCCGGCAGCACCGCCTTCAAGGGCACCATCGACAACACCCAGGTGTTTGGCAAGATCAAGGCCGCCCTCGGCCTGTAATCCCCCGCGGGGCGGCCACGCCGCCCCGCCTCTCTTGAGAAGAGCCCATGCAACGAATCTCCCTCCCGGTTCTGGCCCTGCTGGCCGCCCCCTTCACTCAGGCGGCAGGCGCCCCAGACCTGGCCGCCCGCATCAGCTACGAGGTGCGCACCACCACCGCCGACGGCATCGTCAAGGAGAGCCGCTGGCAGGAGCGCTGGCTGCGCGTCGGCGACACCCTGTGGAGCGAACGGCTCATCCCGCTGCCCATCGCCCGCGCCTTCCACGCCCGCCACGACGGCCAGAGCGGCCACAAACACTTCGCCTATCAGATGGCGGCACGCTGGATAAGCCCGGACGACCGGGGCGCCCCCTGGCTGCGCTACGCCGACGCCTGGCATCGCCAGGTGGTGGAGGTGCCCCCCGAGGAGTATGGCCAGGTCGCCTTCAAGCCCGACTGGGCACGCCTGCGTCACCTGGTCGACCCGGCCAGCCTGGCCACCATGACGCCGCAAGACGACCCTGCCCCGGAAGGGGCGCGTTGGTATGAGCAGCGTCAGGGGAACGAGCGTACCCGGGTGCTCTGGTCCGAGCGCGAGCAGGTGGCTCTGGCGCTGGAGTCGGGGAGCCTGGATGGCTGGCGCAGTTACCGCATGACGCTGACCCGCCAACCCATTCCCAAACAGCTCCCCTGGCAGGCCTTTAACGACTATCCCACCCAGGATCTGCGCGATTTCTTTGACTGAGCCCCGCCCATGGGGGAGGATGGAGCCCCCCTCTCCCTTGCTATCTGGCCCGCTGCCCTATGCCACTGCTGCTCTGTGCCCTGCTTGCCCTGCTCGTCAGCGGTTCCGCCCTGGCCATCGAGGTATTGGCTGCCGAGGTGCCCCCTTACGCGATCAAGTCGCAGCAAGGGGCACCGACGGGCATGGCCGTCGAGGTGCTGGAAGAGGCCGCCCGGCGCCTGGGTGAGCCACTCCATATCGAGGTACTCCCCTTTGCCAGGGCACTCAGTCAGGCCCGTCATCGCAAAGATGTGCTCCTGCTGCCCCCCGCCTGGAGCGAGGAGCGCGCCTCGCACTTTCTCTGGATTGTGCCCCTGCTCGAGGAGTCGTTCGTGCTGGTCACCGACCGCCGTCACCACCCGACCCCGCTCACCCTGGCCGAGACCCGCCGCCGCGGGGACAAGATAGGGGTGCTACGCAACTCCCTCGCCCACGACCGGCTGCGCCGGGTCGAGGGGGTGACCCTGGAGCTGGCCACCGAGGAGGTACGCAACGCCCAGAAGTTGTCGCTCGGGCGCATCTCGGCCTGGGCGGCGGCCTGGAATACGGTTAACTACAACCAGCTCAGGGCCGAGCTTCCCACCTCCCATCTCCTGCGCGGGGAGACGCTCCAGCGCACCAGCCTCTATCTGGCCGCCCACCCCGAGTTCCCCGCAGCCCAGGCGAGCCGCTGGCGCGCCGCCCTGGAGTCGATGCACCGAGACGGCACACTGCGGCGCATCCTGGCCCAATACGACTACCAGGCCCCCGAGCCGTAAATTGCCAAACGCATCCCTTCTGGTTATGGTATGCCCATGAGACCCGCCATTTCCCCCCTCTTCAGGGCCACCCCCTCCTAAGCCCCCGGCCCGCCCCGTCGACCGGGGGCGCCTCATCTTCTTTCGCCAGCTTGCGCCACTTTGGGTGGTCGCGAGCCCTTGACCATATGGACAAACAGCAAGGAGTCACCCCATGCAACGACCCAAGATCACCCTCTCCTCCCTCGATCTGGCGCGCCTCGAGCGACTGCTCGAGAGCCTGCCTCCCCAGCAGGCCCTCAACCATCCCCTGCAAGGGGAGCTCAGTCGCGCCGAGGTCCTCGAGCCCGGACAGATGCCCGCCGATGTGGTGACCATGAACTCCACCGTTCGCTTTCGTCTGGAGAGCAGCGGTGAGGAGCACAGCCTCACCCTGGTCTACCCCAAGGATGTGCAGGGAGATCCACAGCGCATCTCGGTGTTGGCCCCGGTCGGCTCGGCCCTGATTGGCCTGACGGTGGGTGATGAGATGACATGGCCGGGTCCTGCCGGCCAGCCCCTGCGGATTCGCATCCTCGAGGTGCTCTATCAGCCGGAGCGTGCCGGCGAGCTGCACCGCTAAAAAGGGGAATGCAGATCAAGGGAGGCGCCGCTTCGACTTGAGTCGGGCCATGGCCAGGGGTAAGGTAGCGCCTCCTCCCTATTTCGGTTGTCACCATGATCACCATCGCCCTCATCGACGATCACCTGATCGTGCGCTCCGGCTTTGCCCAGCTGCTCTCCCTCGAGCCCGATCTCGAGGTGGTGGGCGAATTTGGCTCGGGCCAGGAGGCACTGGCCGGCCTGCCCGGCTGCGCCCCCCGGGTCTGTATCTGTGACATCTCCATGCCCGATATCTCGGGGCTGGACCTGTTGAGCAAGCTGCCCAGAGGGTTGGCGGTGATCATGCTGTCGGTGCACGACAGCCCCGCCCTCATCGAGCAGGCGCTCAAGGCCGGCGCCAAAGGATTCCTCTCCAAGCGCTGCCACCCGGACGAGCTGATCGCGGCGGTGCGCACCGCCGCCAGCGGCGGCTGCTACCTCACCCCCGAGATCGCCCAGAAGCTCGCCTGTGCGCGTCAGGATCCCCTGACCAGCCGCGAGCGCCAGGTGGCCGAGCGCCTCGCCCAGGGGATGGAGGTCAAGGCCATCGCCGCCGAGCTCGGCCTCTCTCCCAAGACGGTGCATGTGCATCGGGCCAATCTGATGGAGAAGCTGGGGGTGGGCAACAATGTCGAGCTGGCCCGCCGCCTCTTTGACAACTGGTGATGTACCGCCTTCCCCGCCTGCTGCCCCTGGCTCTCTCCGGCAGCATCATCTTCAGCGCCGGTTGGTTTTGCCTCTGGAGCATCAGCCTGCATCTGGTAGAGCGCCCCGAGCTGGCCGCCCTGCTCTTCCCCTTCGGCCTGCGTCTGGGATTGATGCTGCAATGCCCGCGCCGGTTCTGGCCGGTGCTGCTGCTCAGCGAGTGGGGGCTCATCGCCTGGCTTCATAGCCAGGTGGGCATGCCCAATGCGAGCTGGCTGGTGGCCGGCTCCCTGCTCACCCTGCTGCCGGTGGCTCTGGCCCATCAGTGGCGCCGTGCCGACGAGTGGCACACCCTGCTGCTGCAAGGGGCGGCCCTGGTGGCGGCGGCCCTGCTGCAATCCTTGCTCTGGTTTGGCCAGGATGGGCTCACCGCCCTGCTGCTCACCCTCACCGGTGGTCTCACACTGGCCCCCACCTGCCTGCTTATCTGGCACTACCTGACCCGGGCCAGCTGGCAGCCCCTGGGCCCTGCCCTGGTGGCCCAGCCGGTGGCCTGGCGCGCCCGTCACCTCATCTGGTATCTGCTGCTGTTCGCGGTGAGCCTCTCCCTGCAGCTGGGGCTGCCCAAGGAGCTGGCCCGCTTCACCCCCTTCTGTCTGGCGCTGCCCATCATCGCCCTTGCCTGGCGCTATGGCTGGCAGGGAGCCCTGTTGGCCACCCTGATGAACGCCATCGCCCTTATCGCGGGCCAGACCTGGCACGATCATGCGGTGGACCTGCTTCTCTCCCTGCTGGCCCAGAGCCTGACCGGCCTGCTGCTGGGGGCCGGGATCCAGCGTCTGCGCGAGCTCAACGGCGAGCTCGAGCACCAGCTCGCCTGCAATCGCCAGCTTGCCGAGCGACTGGTGGAGACCGAGGAGCACGTGCGCCGGGAGGTGGCCCGCGAGCTGCACGATGACATAGGCCAGACCATCACCGCCATCCGCACCCAGGCGGGGATCCTGCCGCGTCTGGCACCGGATAACCCCGGCGTGACCCAGAGCAGCGCCCTCATCGAGCAGCTCTCCCTCGGGGTCTATGATGCGGTGCGCCGCCTGCTGGGACGGCTGCGCCCGCGCCAGCTCGACGATCTCCCCCTGACCCAGGCGGTACGCGCCCTGCTGCGGGAGATGGAGCTGGAGGCCCAGGGGATCGTCACTCACCTGGAGTGGCGCATCGACGAGGAGCAACTCAGTGAAGGACAGAGGGTTACCCTGTTTCGGGTCTGCCAGGAGGGGCTCAATAACGTGGTCAAACACGCCGGCGCGAGCGCCGTGACCCTGCAGGCCTGGCATCAGGGGCAGTGGCTGCATCTGGTGCTCGAAGACGACGGCTGCGGGCTGCCCCAGGATCAGGCCCCCCGGGGCTTTGGCCTGCTTGGCCTGCGCGAGCGGCTGCAGGCCATGGGGGGGGAGCTCTCCCTCTCCTGCACCCACGGCACCCGCCTCTCGGTCACCCTGCCCGGCAGACGTAACAAGGAGCGCTGATGTTCGGTTTTTTAAGAAGCCCGGCCTGGGCCCCGGCTATCACGGACCCGGCAGAGATAGCGCAGCGCTATCGCTATTGGCGCCGTCATATCCTGCTCTCTATCTATCTGGGGTACGCCCTCTTCTACTTCACCCGCAAGAGCTTCAACGCCGCCATGCCCGACATGCTGGCCAGCGGCATCATAGCGCGCACCGATATCGGGTTGCTGGCCACCCTCTTCTACATCACCTACGGGCTGTCGAAGTTCTTCTCGGGCATCGTCAGCGATCACTCCAACCCCCGCTATTTCATGGGGCTGGGGCTGATGGCCACCGGTGTGGTCAACATACTGTTCGGTCTCTCCTCCTCGCTCTGGCTGTTCGCCCTGCTCTGGGTCGCCAACGCCTTCTTCCAGGGATGGGGCTGGCCTCCCTGCTCCAAGCTGCTCACCACCTGGTATTCGCGTTCCGAGCGGGGTGGCTGGTGGGCCCTGTGGAACACGGCCCACAACGTGGGGGGCGCCCTCATCCCCATGGTGGTGGCCACCGTGGCCCTGCACTATGGCTGGCGCGCCGGCATGATAGTGCCGGGGCTGTGCGCCATTGCCGCCGGTCTGTTCCTGTGCTGGCGACTGCGGGACAAACCCCAGACCCTCGGGCTACCGAGCGTGGGGGTATGGCGCCAGGATGCTCTGGAGATGGCCCAGCAGCAGGAGGGGGCGGGTCTCTCCCGGCGCCAGATCCTCCATCGCTACGTGCTGACCAACCCCTATATCTGGCTGCTCGCCTGCTGCTATGTGCTGGTCTATGTGGTGCGTGCCGCCATCAACGACTGGGGCAACCTCTATATGCAGGAGCGGCTGGGGGTGGATCTGGTGACGGCCAACTCGGCGGTGACCCTGTTTGAGCTGGGGGGCTTTGTCGGCGCCCTGGTGGCGGGCTGGGGATCGGACCGGCTCTTTAACGGCAACCGGGGTCCCATGAACCTCATCTTCGCCGCCGGCATACTGCTCTCGGTGGGCTCACTCTGGCTGATGCCCTTCGCCACCTACGTGATGCAGGCGGCCTGCTTCTTTACCATCGGCTTCTTCGTCTTCGGCCCCCAGATGCTGATCGGCATGGCCGCGGCCGAGTGCTCCCACAAGGACGCGGCGGGTGCCGCCACCGGCTTTGTCGGCCTCTTCGCCTACATGGGCGCGGCCCTCTCGGGCTACCCCCTGGCCAGGGTGATGGAGATCTGGCACTGGCAAGGTTTCTTCGTGGTGATCGCCATCGCCGCCGGCATCTCGGCCCTGCTGCTGCTCCCCTTCCTGCGGGCCCAGGCTCCTCGCCAACCGGGCTGACCGGGCTGCCGTCCTCAGAGTCCGGACGGCATCTTGTCCAGACACTCGCTACCACAGACCCGGTTCTTGCCCAGGCGCTTGGCCCGGTAGAGGGCGAGATCGGCCCGCTTGAGCGCCGCCTCCAAACGCTCACCGGCCAGGATGCGGTCCACCCCCAGGCTGGCAGTCACCCTCACCTCGCCAAAGCTCAGCAGGGCTATCTCGGCACAGAGCTGCTCGCAGAGCCGATAGCTCTGCTCCTCATCGAGGTGCGTCAGCAACACAAACTCCTCACCCCCGATCCGGGCGGCGACGGTGCCCGGCAGGCACTGCAGCTGGCGGCCCACCCCCTGCAGCACCCGATCCCCCATCTCGTGGCCAAACCTGTCATTGATCTGCTTGAAGTCATCGAGATCCATCATGGCCACCATCAGTGGCGCCCGATCCATCAGGGTACGCATCCGCTGGTGCAGCCCCCGGCGGTTGTAGAGCCCGGTCAGCGGGTCATGGGTGGCCTGTTGGCGCAGGGCGAGGGTGTGGTGCTGAATACAGAGCAGCAAGACCCCCACCGGAGTCAGGTAACCGGCCACCAGCATGGCCAGACAGGCGGTGATGATTGCGGCACGATGATCCCAGGGCAGGGGTATGCCGCTCATCAGCAGGGTGTTGATCAACACGAAGAGGGTGAGAGAGAGGGTCACCAGCCCCAGCAGTGGCATCACCAGGCGATAGTCTCGCCCCCCGTGGCGCGCCAGTTGCCAGATGAGCATGGCGCCAAACCCCGAGAAGGCGATCGCCATCAGGAGCAACGAGGCTCGCGGCATCCCGAGCCAATGGCTCAAGCCCAGCAATCCGAGCAGCAGCAACAGGCCGCTGCACCAGCGTTGCCACTCGTTGGGAAGTTGCAGGAAGGCACGCACCCCCGCCAGCATCAGGGCCGCATGAAGCAACAAGAAGAGATTACCGGCCCACAACCCCGACTGGAGGGTGAGCTGGGTACCCACCACAAAACCGGTCAGGCCGGCCAACGCCATCAGGCTGGCTGCCCACCAGAAGTGGATACCCGGGATTTGACGATAGGCCCGCCAGGTGAGGGTGAGGGTGAGAAAGGCCAGCACATAGCCAAACAGAACCATCAGTATCAGGAGGCGAGTATCGGTATGGGAGAGAGCTGCATCCATGCTTGTCTAACCTGACTCAACACTGACGGGAGTATATGGAAAAGCCGCTGCCGTGTCCCTATTGAAACATGACGGTAACAACACTTTTGACATCCTCATCATTGTTCCCCGCAGATACGGCCCAAAAGCACCCCAAAAGGGGGATCGCCGCCTGTTAATCGAATGCAAAAAGTGCAGTATGCTGGGCAAAACATCGACAAGGATGACTCATATGGATGTGAAGCTGATCCTCCTCTACCTGGCCCCCCTGTTCCTGCTCTTTATCGGAGCCGAGATGTGGTACCTGCATCGTCACGGGGAGCGCTTCCCCACCGCCCGCTACCAGTGGCGCGATCTGCTGGCCAACGCCACCCTGGCCCTGATGCACCAGGGGGGGGATCTGCTCGCCGCCCTGCTCATCACCCACATCTATGATGCGGTCTGGGGATGGCGCCTGCTGGACATCCCGCTCACCTTCTGGAGCGTACTGCTGCTCTTCTTGCTACAGGATCTCTGCTACTGGCTGTTCCACTTCGCCAGCCACCACGTGCGCTGGCTGTGGGCCTCCCACGTGGTGCATCACAGCTCGGAGCACCTCAACCTCTCCACGGCCTTTCGCCAGAGCCTGATGTACCCGGTCTCGGGGATGTGGCTCTTCTGGCTGCCGATGATCCTGCTCGGTTTTCCTCCCGAGGCGGTCGTCGCCACCGTGCTCCTGAGCCTCGCCTTCCAGTTCTTTGTCCATACCCAGGTCATAGGGCGCCTGGGCTGGCTCGAGTGGGTACTCAACACCCCCTCCCACCACAGGGTCCACCACGCCAGCAATCCGGGCTATATCGATCGCAACTTCGCCGGCGTGCTGATCATCTGGGATCGCCTCTTTGGTACCTTCGTGGAAGAGGATCCGGCCACGCCGTGCCGCTATGGCATCACCAAGCCCATTCACAGCTTCAACCCCATCACCCTCACCTTCCATGAGTGGCGCGACATGCTCCGTGAGGCGCGCCCCCTCCCCTGGCGAGAGCGGCTCGGGGTACTGTTTGGTCCCCCGCTGCCCCGCCAACATGACAGCGTGCCCGGGAAGGCTATCTTTAGGGAACCCTAATCCCCGGAGATATCCCCATGTTCAGGAGTCGACTCGCACAGGCCATCTTGCCCCTGCTCACCGCCACGGCCACCCAGGCTGTCACCCTCACCAGCCTGGACTGGCCTCCCTACACGGGGGCGACCCTGCCCGGGCAAGGAAAGACCAGCGAGGTGGTCAAGGCCGCCTTCACCGCGGCCGGAGAGCCGCTCACCATCAAGTTCCTCCCCTGGCAGCGAGCCGTGGACGAGGCCAAGGCCAATCCCGAGGTGGTGGGCTACTTTCCCGAGTACCAGGATCCCCAGAGCCCCTGCCTCTTTTCGGATCCCATCGGCCATGGCCCCCTCGGCTTTGCCCAGCAACAGGCAAACCCCGTCACCTGGCAGAGCCTGGACGATCTCAAGGGCAAGAAGATAGGAGTGGTGACCGGCTATGTGAACACCGCCGACTTTGATAGTCGGGTAGCCAGCAAGGCTCTCAGTGTCGATGCGACCACCTCGGATGCCCAAAACCTGCTCAAACTGGGCAACGGGCGGCTGGATCTCGCGGTGATCGACAAGAATGTGATGGGCTTTCTGCTGCAAAGCGATCCCAAGCTGCAAGGGCTGGCCGACAAGATCGGCTTCAACGATCGACTGCTGGAGGACAAGACCCTGCATGTCTGCTTCACCGACACTCCCCAGGGGCGGGAGGCACTGGCCCGCTTCAATCAGGCGCTGACCCGGGAGGCGGTGAAAAAGCTGATGGAATAACCGGCAAGACATCACCGAATGCAAAAAAGAGAGGGCCGATCGTGGATCGGCCCTCATCATATCACCCGGTGTTACCCAAGTATGATCAGTTGTGCTCGCGGCGCTTGTTACCAAACTTGCGCTTGTCAAAGCCACCTTCGCGGTTGCCGTGCTCGCGGTTACCATTGCCTTCGCGACGCTCCTTGAACGGACGGCGCTCCTTGTTGAAGGGGCGGTCACGGAACTGGCGCGGGGGAGCGCTGCGGGTCCCTTCCGGTACTTCGGTGTAGGGAGTGATCATCAGCGGGCGCTGGCAGACACGGGCGCGACGCAGCACTTCCATCACCTCGGCGCTCATGCCCTTGGGCAAGTCGACGGTGGAGAAGTCATCGGCGATCTCGATGTTGCCGATGAAGCGGCTCTCGAGGTTGGCCTCGTTGGCGATGGCGCCGACGATCTGACCCGGCTTGACGCCGTGATGGGAACCCACGTCAACGCGGAAACGCTCCATCTTCACGTCAGGATTGTCTTTGAGCGGACGCGGCTCCAGACCCGGCATGCGACGGGCCGGGCGATCGCCACGGTTAAAGTCGCGCTCGCCGCGGTTGTTGAAGTCACGGTCACCGAAGTCGCGCTGACGGTCGAACTCGCGGGACGGCTGGGAGAGCAGCGGATCCGGCTTGGATTCGTCGAGCAGCAGGGGCTGATCCCCTTGCACCAGCTTGGCCAGGGCGGCAGCCAGCTCGATGGGGTCGACAGACTCATCCTGCACCAGCTCGTTGACCAGTTCGTAGTAGGTCTCGAGCTCCTCACCCATCATGGTCTCGCGAATGCGCTCCTTGAACTTGGTCAGGCGGTGCTGGTTGATGTCGGCGGTGGTCGGCATCTTCATCGGCTCGATGCTCTGACGGGTCGCGTGCTCGATAGAACGCAGCATGCGACGCTCGCGCGGAGCCACAAACAGAATGGCCTCACCCTTACGACCGGCACGACCGGTACGGCCGATACGGTGCACGTAGGACTCGGTATCGTAGGGAATGTCGTAGTTCACCACGTGGGTGATGCGCTCGACGTCGAGACCGCGGGCGACCACGTCGGTGGCGATCAGGATATCCAGTTGACCCTGACGCAGCTTCTCGACGGTACGCTCACGCAGCTTCTGCGGGATGTCGCCGTGCAGGGCTTCACAGGCATGGCCACGAGCGGCCAGCTTGCCGGCCAGCTCTTCGGCGGCGTTCTTGGTACGCACGAACACCAGCAGGGCCTCGTAAGGCTCGACTTCCAGCAGACGGGTCATGGCTTCCAGCTTGTGGGAGCCGGTCACCTGCCAGTAACGCTGACGGATGGTGGTTGCGGTCGCAGTCTTGGAGGCGATCTTGATCTCTTTGGGGTTCTTCAGGTGCTTCTGGGCCACGCGGCGGATCTGCTCCGGCATGGTGGCAGAGAAGAGGGCAACCTGACGACCGGCCGGGCACTGGTCCATGATCCAGTCCACGTCGTCGATAAAGCCCATGCGCAGCATCTCGTCCGCTTCATCCAGCACCAGGGCCTTCAGACCGGAGAGATCCAGGCTCTTGCGACGGATCAGGTCCATGACGCGACCCGGGGTACCGACGACCACCTGGGCACCGCGACGCAGGGCGCGGATCTGGGTGTCGTAGGAAGAGCCGCCATAGATGGGCAACACGTGGAAATCGGGCATGTGGTGGGCGTAACGCTGGCACGCCTCGGAGACCTGGATGGCCAGCTCACGGGTCGGAGCCAGAACCAGAATCTGGGTAGAGCGATTGCCCGCCTCCAGGCGAGACAAAAGCGGAAGCGCGAAAGCAGCGGTCTTCCCTGTACCGGTTTGAGCCTGCCCCAGCAGATCATGACCCGCCAGGAGCGGCGGAATGGAGGCGGCCTGGATCGGTGACGGGCGCTCGTAGCCAACGTCATGCAGCGCCTTCAAAATGGGCGCGGCCAATCCCAGCTCGTCAAACAGGGGCAGTTGTTCGGTATCAGACATAGATTCTTCCAGGTTTAAGGCAGGCGGTTCACACCGCGGAATAGCAAAAAGGCGGCGATTATAGCGCCACTTTCTCCGGCTGTCTTGAAAAATGTGATTGGCATCTCAAAGACATGGCAAGTATATGCCTGTGCGGCACGATTGGCATGGTGATTTTTCAACCAGCGCTCTGGCACGCGCTTCAGAGGGTGCTGCCCGAACGCTTGGCCTTGAGTACCGCCATGGTGATCCGGCTGGTGCAGATGAGGCGATCCCGCTCATCCTTTATCTCTATCTGCCACACCTGGGTGGTGGCTCCCAGATGCACCGGACGGGTCACCCCGGTCACCACCCCTTCGCGCTTGGCACGTATGTGGTTGGCGTTGATGTCGAGACCGACACAGTAGTGATCCCCATCCACCGCCATATTGGCGGCAATCGACCCAAGTGTCTCGGCCAGCACCACGGAGGCGCCCCCGTGCAACATGCCCAGCGGTTGGTGGGTGCGACTGTCGACCGGCATGGTGGCGGCAATCCAGTCGTCGCCAAAGCCACTGTAATGAATATCGAGGTGGGCCATCAGGGTGTTGTGCGAACTCGCCTCCAACCCCGCCAGGCTCATGGGTTTCTTCCAGATAGACATTGCTCTTCTCTACACAGGTGTAGCCTTCGGCTACCAGGGATAAGTGACCCCGGGCCACTCTACCCAGGGCATGTCACGGCCGGGAAACACGGGCTGCTTCCAGTGCCAGCGGTTGACCAGCCAGCGCCGTAGCGCCAGGCCAAAGCTCTCCTCATCGATGGGGGCCTCCCCGACAAGCCAGAAGAAGGCCTCCACCTGCACCCCGGGCAGCAGCGAGGGGTAGAGGTAGACGCCCCCGATAAGCTTCGTCTCGGCGGCATCCCACACCGAGTAGACAAAGGAGCGGCGGGCGCGAAACTCCGATACCTGCCACTCCAGATCCGCCTCGTGCTGGGCCAGGGAGAAGTGCGCCGACGGCCAGGGGTCATCGGGGCGAAACAGCTGATGCAGCCGCTCTCGCTCGCGCATCAGCGCCACATACTCCACCACCGCCTGTGCCTCGCCACACCCCTTGAGCACGAAGCGGGCGTGGCAATACTCCTCGGGCACCAGGAAGCGCTTGCTGGGTTTGAGCATCACAGCCGCTCGAGCAACGCCTGCAGCGGGTGCTTGAGCTTCTCCCCCTCCATGCGTCCCACCTGGCTGCGACACGAATAGCCGGTGGCGAGGCAGCGCTCTTTGGGCAGCCGCGAGAGGGGCTCGGCCCAGCTCAACCCATAGATGGCGCGCGAGTGCTCCAGATGGCGGGCGTCGTGGCCATAGGTACCGGCCATGCCGCAGCATCCCACCGCCACCGCCTCGAGGCGGGCACCAAAGCGCTCGAATACCTGCTTCCACTGTTGGGTGCTGGCCGGCAGGGCGGTCTTCTCGGTGCAATGTCCAAACAGGTACCATGGCTCGTCACCGCCGGCCTCTACCTCGGGGGCCGGCAGCGAGAGCAGCCACTCCTGGGGCAGCAGCACCTTGAACTCACCGCGCGCCTCCCCCAGGGCCTTGACGTACTCGTCCCGGTAGCAGAGCACCATGGCCGGATCGACCCCGATGAGGGGCACCCCGAGGCGGGCCACCTTGCCCAGAAACTGGGCCGTGTTGGCGGCGGTGCGGGCAAAGGCGCGCAGGAACCCCTTCACATGCTGGGGCTTGCCGTTGGGCTTGAAAGGCAGCAGATAGGGCTGGTAACCGAGCCTGCCACACAGGTGCACCAGATCCCGCACCACGGGGGCGTCGTAGTAGCTGGTGAAGGGATCTTGCACGATCAGCACCACCTTCTGGCGCTGCTCGGCACTCATGTGCTCGAGCCCCGGCAAGTCAAAGTAACGCGCCTTGTGGTCGTGCAGCGATTCGGCCAGGGTCGGTACCGACAGCAGGGGCACATCCACCATGCCGAGCACCTTCTCGCTCGCCTTCTGCATCCACTCCTTTTCCAGGAAGAAGTTGACCATGCGCGGCGCCTTGGCCATCAGGGGGGTATAGCTCTCTACCGTGCCGACGAAGTAGTCCTTGGGGGCGCGCAGGTAGCGGCTGTGGTAGAGCTGCATGAAACGGGAGCGAAAGCTCGGCACATCCACCTTGATGGGGCACTGGCTGGTGCACGCCTTGCACGCCAGACACCCCTCCATCGCCTCCATCACCTCGTGAGAGAAGTCGTACTGACCGCGCGAGCGGGCCCAGGTGTTGCGCACCTTGTCGACAATCTGCTTGAAGCGTACGCCGCCCGACTGCAGGGCCACCTCTTCGGCGAGGGGATCGAATCCCTGCAGGGCCAGCTGGCGCAGCCACTCGCGCATCAGGCCGGCGCGTCCCTTGGGGGAGTGACGCCGGTCGCGGCTCACCTTGACCGAGGGGCACATGGGGGAGTCGGTCTCGAAGGTAAAGCACAGGCCGTTACCGTTGCAGTCCAGCGCCCGGGTGTAGCTCTCGCGCACCGCCACCGGGATCTGGCGGTCATACTTGCCACGCTTGGGGCCGTCCACCGACACCAGCTCGGCGGCACTGCCGAAGGGGGTACAGATCTTGCCCGGGTTGAGGCGGTTATTGGGGTCGAATGCTCCCTTGACTCGCTGCAGCTCCTCCCACAACTCTCCGAAGAAGGCGGGACCGTACTCGGAGCGGAACCCCTTGCCGTGCTCGCCCCACATCAGGCCGCCGTATTTGGCGGTCAGTGCCACCACCCGATCCGAGATGCGTCGCAACATCACCTCCTGCTCGGGATCACACATGTCCAGGGCCGGGCGCACGTGCAAGACGCCGGCATCCACGTGACCAAACATGCCGTAGTCGAGGCCGTGCTCGTCGAGCAGGGCGCGAAACTCCATGATGAAGTCGGCCAGGGACTCCGGCGGCACTGCCGTATCCTCGGCAAAGGCGACCGGCTTCTTGCGCCCGTCGGCATTGCCAAGCAGCCCCACCGATTTCTTTCGCATGGCATAGATGGTCTCGATGCTCGGCAGGTGGTCACACACCTGATAACCGATGATGCCCGCCTCGCCGCGCGCCATCAGCTCGTCGATGCGCCGGCACAACTCGGCGACCTTGGCGGCGTGCTCGGCCTCGTCAAGATCAGCAAATTCGACGATGTTGAGCCCGTCCATCCGCTTGCCCGGCACCTCCTCGATGAGGCTGCTCACCGAGTGCCAGATGATATCGGCCTTGGCCAGGTTGAGCACCCGCGAGTCCACTGTCTCCACCGAGAGGGCCTCGGCCGCCACCATAAAGGGGGCGCTGCGCAGGGCTGACGGAAAGCTGTCGTACTTGACGTTGACCAGGGTGCGAAAGCGGGGGATGGGGGTGATGTTGAGGCGCGCCTCGACGATAAAACCGAGGGAGCCTTCCGAGCCGCACAGCACCCGGCTCACGTCGAGGGCATCCTCGACGGGGTCATAGAGGTGCTTGAGGTCATAGCCGGTCAGGAAACGGTTGAGCCTGGGGAAGGTCGCCTCGATATCGGCGCGGCGCTCGCGGCCGATGCGATAGAGGGTACGATAGACCTCCCCTTCCCGGCTCTTGAGGGCCAGCTTGTCGGCGAGGCGCGATCCCTTGAGGGGCTCGGTGGCGATGATGTCGCCATTTTCCAGCACCGCCTTGAGACCGAGCACGTGATCCGAAGTCTTGCCGTACACGAGTGAGCCCTGCCCCGAGGCGTCGGTGTTGACCATGCCGCCTATGGTGGCGCGGTTGGAGGTGGAGAGATCCGGAGAGAAGAAGAAACCGTGGGGCTTGAGGGCGGCATTGAGCTGATCCTTGATGACCCCCGCCTGGACCCGCACCCACCCCTGCTCGGGATTGATTTCCATGATCCGGTTCATATATCGGGAGAGATCGACGATAATGCCGGCGCTTAAAGACTGGCCATTGGTGCCGGTGCCGCCGCCCCGGGGAGAAAACGTCAGCTCCCGGTAGCGGGACTCCTGTGCCAGGGTCAGCATACGGCTGATGTCGTCGGCGTCTCTTGGGAAGAGCACCGCCTGGGGCGTCACCTGATAGACGCTGTTGTCCGTCGCCATCGCGAGCCGGCCCGCATATGACCTGTCCATATCGCCCTGAAAGCCTCCTGCCCTCAAGGCATCGAGGAAAGCCAGGACGAGAGGGGACACACTGCCTTGATAATCGAGTCTCGGGATCATGAATCCTTGTTCCCTGCTTGTTTAACCATGTCAGTCGACATGCTGCTCCAGCCGGCGCTCCGGCGACCACAATGCGGCCGGCATCCACGCCGTCCGACATTCGCTCACATCTTGTTATTCGTCGGCGGGCAGTATACCAGCCACGACGGCGGCGGGATCAAGCCTGTCAGGCACCTTTCCACCACCTTGTTTGACTACCTATGGAGGATTGTTATGGCTTCTCTTAGCCATGTTATCAGTACAGAGAAACAGGCCCTCACCCTCTCTCTGTTTGGCTGTATCGGTTTTGCCACCTTCGGCATCGCCTACGGTCTGTTTGTCGGCTCCCATGCCATCTTGCTCGACGGCATCTTCACCCTCTTCAGCATGGGGATGACGGGTCTGGGTCTGGTCACCGCCTATCTGGTCACCCGCCCCCACGACGCCCGCTTCCAATACGGCTATGCCCACTTCGAGCCCATCGCCAACGTCGTCAATGGCGCCCTCATACTGATCCTCTGTCTGGTTGCCCTCGGGGAGGGGATCACCGCACTGCGCCAGGGGGGACGAGAGATAGCGCTCGACCACGCCCTGCTCTACGCCGGCATCTCAACCCTCTTCTGTGCCGGGATCTACACCCTGGAGGCCAAGGTGGCACGGCGCACCGGCTCCGAGCTGGTGCGGGTCGATGCCAAGGAGTGGCTGGTCGACACCATTTTGAGTGCCACCCTGCTGGTGGGATTTGTCATCGCCCTGCTCCTCGAGCAGGCGGGTTATGGCCACTACAACCGCTATATCGACCCTGTGCTGGTCTCGGTGCTGGCCCTGTGTGCCACCCTGATCCCCATCAAGGTACTCGGACGCAATCTGCGCGAGGTGCTGAAAATCGCCCCCAGGGGGGAGGTACAGCAAAGGGTGCACCAAGAGGTGCAGGCCCTTCGCGATCGCTACGGGGTCGAGTGCTACAGCCATCTGGCCAAGAGCGGCCGCCGCTTCGATCTCGAACTCAATATTCTGGTGCCCCAGGGCCAGGAGTGGCCCATCGCCCGCCAGGATGCCCTGCGCCAGGAGCTCTGGAGCCGCCTCGGCGACACCCTGGGAGATGCCTGGCTATCGGTCTGCTTCACCGCCGAGAAGCGCTGGTTGTGATCCCCCCCATATAGGGTCTTTCACCGAGTTGTAACAAATATGTAAATGAAGTGACTCCTGTGCCCGGCATAACACGGGCACATTCCATCCAATGACAAGGAGTCACTCATGTACCACGCCCGGTTAGCCCTTCCTCTGCTGCTCACCAGCGCCTTCGCCCTGGCCGACACAGATGTCTATCTCACCAATAACAGCCCCGAGCCGGTTCAGATCGAGGTGCGCCACGATGGCCCCCTGCAAGAGGGAAGTCAGTGGACCCAGCACCGCCAGGAACTTGGTCCCTGGGAGCGGGCCATGGTACTGAGCTTCAACCGCTACGAGGGGGTCAAGGCCGGTCAGGTCGATCGCTTCGAGACCCGGGTCACCACCGCCGACGGCAGCCGCTACACCCTGAGTCAGGAGATGGTCGGCACCTGGTGGAACAGCAGCCTGCGCCACGGGGGCGCCACCGATGAGAGCAGCTCGGGCTGGCTGTCGGATCGCACCATCCATCGTCTCTCCGGCGCCAGCGAACTCGCCTTTGCCGCCCGCTATACCGGCCGCTATGACGATCTCGACTATCAGATCACGGCCCCCCAGAGTGCGCCCACCCCATCACCCGACGAGGGGCGCCTCTCGGTCGCTACCTACAACATCTGGGCCCTTCCCGTCATCGCCAAGCGCATCGGCGAACGGCTGGCCCTGCTGCCATCACACCTCAAGGGGTATGACGCCCTGCTGCTGCAAGAGGTGTTCGACGGGCGGCGCGACGCCTTCTTGCAGGCACTGGCCAGGGAGTATCCCTACCAGACCAAGGTGCTCGACAAGCCCGGCATCAACATTCACGACGGGGGCGTGGTGATCGTCAGCCGTTACCCCATAGTGCGCGAGGCCCAGTTCGTCTATCCCGACTGCACCGGCACCGACTGCTTCGCCGACAAGGGGGTGGTCTATGCCGAGGTGATCAAGGGGGGCAAGGCCTGGCACCTGTTCGCCACCCATGCCGCCTCCTTCGATACCGACGCCGCCCGCGCCATCCGTCAGACCCAGTTCCGCCAGATCCGCGACTTCGCCGCGCGTCTGGCCATCCCCAAGGGGGATACAGTGCTCTATGGGGGCGACTTTAACGTCAACAAGCGCAAGTTCCCGGACGACTACGCCGGCATGCTGGCGGGCCTCAACGCCAGCGAGCCCGGCTATGCCGGTTGGGATGCCACCTTCGATCCGCGCGTCAACGCCTACTCCGGCGGCCTGCTCTCGGGTGGCGCCAACGTGGAGTATCTGGACTACGTCATGGTGAGCCAGGATTACGCCCCGGCCAGTGCAAACCGCAACACGGTGGCCATACCGCGTACCAGCGCCGCCGGGATCTGGCCCGAGAGCAACCTCTCGGATCACTTCCCGGTACAGGCCGAGGTGAGTCGATGAAGGCGCGGCTGGGGGCGCTCGCCCTCTGCCTGCTCGGCGTCTGGCTGCTGTGGCCCGCAGACGGCCCCGCACAAACAGGTGCCGCGCCCGGGGCCCCGCTTCCCGCGCCGCAGGCCCACCCGCTCGCGCAGGAGACGCTTCGACAGGCGCCCAGCACGCCGCCCGCGGCTGCGACCGCGCCGGCTGTCGAGCCCCTGCCACCGCTGAGTCCCGGGCAGGAGAGCCTGCTCGCCGGGGAGGCGCAATCGAGCGACGCCCCCCTCAGTGACAAGGTGGCGGCCCTGTCGTCCCTGCTCGGGGAGCTGCCCTCGGCCCTGCTGGTGCAAGGACGCTACGCCCTCGCCCTGGAGGCCCTCGCCGAGGCGACCGAAGGGCTCTCGCAGGGCGAGCGCCTGGCCGCGCTCTCGAGCCTGCAGGATCAGTGGGCTCACGATGAGCCGGCCCTGGCTCCCGATCTTTTCAATCCCGCCGCCCGCCTGCAGCAGGCGCGTCAGCTCTGGCCCGATGATCCCGTGGCGCCGATGGCACGCCACTTTCTGCCAAGGGAGCAGGCCAGTGCCACCCTCGCCTTCGAGGCGCAGCAACAGGCCCAACGGACCGAGCGCCGCCACTACCAGGAGGCCTTGGCCGAGCTGGAGGCAAACCTGGCCCTGCGCCGGGACGCCATGGATGAGGCGAGCTGGCAGGCCGAGCGGGAAGCGGCCATCGGACGCTTTCGGCGCGACTTCTTTACGCCCGCCACACCCGTTCGGGAATAACCACAGCGGGGGCTCATGCCCCCTCTTCTCCCTCTATTGCTGCGATAAATGCAGCACTGCTTTGCTGTTAATGGTCTTTTTTGACAATAACACGCCCCCTATGCTGGAGCCCTCTGTTTGACACCTCTCGAGGCACCCCATGCAACCCGATCCCCTCTTCACCCCCTTTACCCTTGGCCGGCTGACCCTCTCCAATCGCATCGTCATGCCGCCCATGACCCGCTCGCGCGCCGCCCAGCCCGGCGACGTGGCCACCGAGCTGATGGCCACCTATTATGCCCAGCGTGCCGGTGCCGGCCTTATCGTGAGCGAAGGCACCCAGATCTCCCCCCTCGGTAAGGGCTACGCCTGGACCCCCGGCATCTATAGCCCAGATCAGGTGGCCGGCTGGCGTACCGTGACCGATGCGGTGCATGCCAACGGGGGCACCATCTTCGCCCAGCTCTGGCATGTGGGTCGCGTCACCCACCCGGACAACATCGGCGGCGCCCAACCGGTCAGCGCCTCGGCCCTGCGCGCCGAGGGGGTGCGGGTGTTTGTGGACAAGAACAATGCCCCGGGCTTTGTGGAAACCGTTACTCCACGCGCTCTTTCGGTCCAAGAGATTGCCGACGTGGTGCAGGCGTTTCGCCAGGCGGCCCGCAACGCCATGGCGGCGGGCTTTGATGGCATCGAGCTGCACGGGGCCAACGGTTATCTCATCAACCAGTTTCTCGACTCGGAATCCAACGCCCGCACAGACTGCTACGGCGGCTCCCTCGACAACCGCCTGCGCTTCCTGCGCGAGGTGGTCGAGGCGGTCGGCGCCGAGATCGGCATGGAGCGGGTCGGCGTGCGTCTGGCGCCGCTCACCACCCTCAACGGCACGGTCGACGCCGATCCCGAGCAGACCTACACCGCCGCCGCGCGCCTGCTTGGCGAGCTCGGCGTGGTCTACCTGCACATCGCCGAGGCTGACTGGGACGATGCCCCCCTGATGGGCGTCGACTTCAAACAGGCTTTGCGTGAGGCCTATCCGGGCACCCTCATCTACGCCGGCAAATACGATGCGGCACGCGCCCGCGCGGCCATCGCCGAGGGTTGGGCCGACCTGGTGGGCTTTGGCCGCCCCTTCGTCGCCAACCCGGACCTGCCGGAGCGGATCCGCCGCGATCAACCCTGGGCCCAGCACGATCCGGCCACCCTGTTTGGCGGCGGTGCCAAGGGGCTGACCGATTACCCCAGGGCCGACGGCTCGGCCGCCTGATCCCCGCCAAAGAGAGGCCCCGCACTGCGGGGCCTGACGTTTTTGCCGATGCGCCTAGAGAGCCCCCTCACCGAGGCTGGCTTTGAGAAAGTCGAGCCAGACACGCAGGCGCGGATCGCGCTGGGCATCGGAGTAGAAGACGGCATTGATCGGGCGCGAGGCGCCGCTGTTGGCGCTGGCCAGCACCTCGACCAGGGCCCCGCTGGCCCTATCCTCGCCGGTCATAAAGTCGGACAGGCAGACGATCCCCTCCCCGGCCAGGGCCAGCTGGCGCAGGGTCTCGCCGCTGCTGGCGCGAAGGCCGGGGGTCACCGGCAGGCGGTCCCCCAAGGCCGAGCGAAGGGGCCAGTGATTGAGGTGATCGGGCGCGATAAACCCAAGCAGGGTGTGCTGGCTCAGGCTTGCCACCGTCTCGGGTGTACCACTGCGAGCGAGGTAGGCGGGTGAGGCCAGCAGGCGAATGCGCGTGCGCCCGAGGGGCATGACGCGCAGGGAGGAGTCCTCCAGCTCGCCGATGCGGATGGCCACATCGACCCGGCGCTCCATCAGGTTGATAAACCCCTCCGAGCTGTGCAGCTGCAGCTCGATACGCGGATAACGCTGCCGAAAACAGCCGATGAGGGGCACCAGCTGGTGCAGGATAAAGGGGGTGGCGGCGTCGACTCGCAAGATCCCCTCGGGCTGCTCCCGGCGCATCAGGAGCGTCCCTTCCACCTCGGCCATCTCGGCGATGATCGTGAGCGCCTTCTGATAGAGCCAGGCCCCCTCTTCGGTCAGGCCCAGGCGCCGGGTGGTGCGGTTGAGCAGCACGGTGGAGAGCTTCTGCTCGAGGCGCTTCACGCCCCGGCTAAGCGCCGAGTTGTCGATGCCGAGGTTGTCGGCCGCCTGGCGAAAACTGCCCGCCTCCACCACGGCCACGAACTGCATCAACTCATCGGAGTGGATCTTCATGATGACGGATTTCCATGCAATAGTATCAGGGCTTTATATCGTCCCGGTCAGGGCCATGACAAGCCGTGCCCTGCCACCTCTCTCTGATTAACAGGAGCCCTCCATCATGGATGCCCCCCATCGCGATCCGGTTCGCCGCCTGACCCTCACCCTTGTGCTCCTGGCCCTGGTGGTCCTCGTCTATGTGCTGTTTGCCCAGCGCCTTACCCCCTTGAGCCGCGAGGGGAGCGTGCAGGCCTTTCTGATCCGCATCGCCCCCGAGGTGGCCGGCAAGGTGAGCGCCGTCGAGGTGAGCGATAACAGCCAGGTGGCCGCCGGCGCCCCCCTGTTTCGCATCAATCCGGATCCCTACCGCATCGCCCTGGCCCAGGCCGAGGCCCATGTCTCTAGCGTAGGGCAGGCGATCGGCGCCGACACCGCCGCGGTGCAGACCGCCCAGGCCCGCATGGTGCAGGCCAAGGCCGCGCGCGATAACGCCGCCGACAATGCGGCCCGGGTGCTGGAGCTGGCGCGCCGGGGCGTCATGTCGGCCGCCCAGCGGGATCAGGCCAGCGCCACCCTGGCCCAGGCCGAGGCCGCCCTCACCGCCAGCGAGGCCGATCTGCAGCGCGCCCGCCAGAGTCTGGGTCCCCAGGGGGAGGAGAACCCCCGCCTCAAGGAGGCGATGGCCACCCTGGCCAAGGCACGCCTGGACCTGATGCGCACCACAGTGGTGGCCCCCAATCAGGGCGCCATCACCAATATCCAGTTGGCCCCTGGCCAATATGCGGCCGTGGGCACCCCGGCCATGACTTTTATCGACACAGGCGCAATCTGGATCACCACCATGCTCGACGAGAATGCCCTGGAGTATCTCAGGGCGGGACAACCGGCCGAGATCCTGTTTGATGTGCTGCCCGGACGGGTCTTCAAGGCCCGCCTCGAGAGCCTGGGCTTTGGCAGTGCCGGCAGCCTGGGCACGGATCAGAGCACGGGTCTGCTGATGGCCCCCAGCGGCAAACAGGCCGGGCGCCAGTTCCCCGTCACCCTGGTGCTGGACGAACCGCTGCCACGTGGCCTGCGCTATGGCTCCCAGGCGACCGTGCTCTTCTATCCGGGCAAGAGCGCCTGGATGGAGTGGGTCGGCGGCCTCTGGCTGCGTGTACTGGCCCAGCTCTCCTACCTCTCATGAGCGGGCAAGCATGGCGCCATGGGGCACTGCGTCTTGGGATAATGCCCATGGTTGTCCTGGCCATAGAGATGCAAAGCGGGGCCAGCCTGCCCATGCTCGCCCCCATCTTCACGGTGATCCTGCTGTTGCTGATGCCAGGACGCCCCCCCCTGGTGATGCTGGTCAAACTGTTGGGGGTAGTGGTGACCTGCAGTGCCCTCATCGGTCTGATGGCCCGCCTGACCGGCGGCAATCTCTTCGCCTTCTGGCTGACCATGATCGCGCTGGTGGTGGCCCTGTTTGCCCGCCTCGAGCGTAACCCGGCCGATCTGGTGGGGCTGCTTGGGCTCATGGTCACCACCATGAGCCTGGTGCTGGTACAAAGCGATCCGGGCTGGCCCATGGCCATCGCCCCCCTGATGGGCAAGGCCATCGTCAAGGCCATCTTCTGGACCCTGCTCGCCTTCGCCCTCTGGCCCCGCCCCTGGCCGAGCTGGCCGACCCCGGCGGCAACCGACAGCCGCCCCCCTTCGGCACTGCAGGTGCTGGGCAAGAGCGCCGCCCTGCTGTTGGCCGTGGCCCTGGCCATCGCGGCCCAGGATCAGAGCGCCATCCTCATCGGTGCCACCCTGGCCAACCTGCTGCGGGCCAATGATCCCACCCTGACCCGCAGCAATGCCCGCACCCTGCTCACCGCCAACCTGCTGGGCGCCCTGGTGGCCCTGCCCCTGGTATTGATCATCTGGTTGCTGCCCAATCCCCCCTTCGCCCTGCTCTGCGCCCTGGCGGCCAGCCTCTGGCTCTCGGGACGCCTGGCCTGCGGCTGGCCCATCCCCGTCATCCAGAGCGCCATGACGGTGCTGCTGACCCTGCTGGCCAGCCTGCTGCCGAGCCAGAGTCTGGTCGCCATGGGGGATCGCCTCCTCACCGTGCTGCTCACCGTGCTCTACTGCGCCCTGGTGATGCGGCTGCTGCACCCCGGCCATGGCGAATTGCTGAACACAGACCCATGACCACAGAGCGCCCGGGCCTCGCCTCGAGCCCGGGTCTCCTTCCTGGTGTCACCACCCAACCGTCACGATATGGAGCTTCGATGTCCTCTCCCTTCTCTCCCCTCGAATGGCGCCGTATCAACCTGGCCCGCCAGGGGCTGCTCACACCTCCTGCGGATCTGCTCACCACGGTGCAGCGCCTCGGCTATGTGCAGATAGATTCGATCAACGTAGTCGAGCGCGCCCACCACCATGTGCTGCACTCACGCCTGCCGGGCTACCAGCCCGCTCAGCTCGATGCCGCCCTCGCCCGTGGCGAGCTGTTCGAATACTGGTCGCACGCCGCCGCCTACCTGCCCATGGAGGACTACCGCTTCAGCCTGCCGCGCAAGCTGGCCCTGCGCGATGGCCAGCGTCACTGGTTCGAGCGTGACTGTGCCGTGATGGATCAGGTGCTCGGCCGCATCCGCGAGCAGGGCCCGTGCAAGGCGAGCGACTTCGACCACCCCGGTCACAAAGGGGGCTGGTGGGAGTGGAAGCCGGCCAAGAAGGCCCTCGAGCAACTCTTTATGGAAGGAGCGCTCATGGTGGTGCGGCGGGAGAAGTTTCAGAAGGTGTTCGACTTGACCGAGCGGGTGCTGCCTGCCGGCATCGACACCCGGCCCCCCGATGACGAGGCATTCGCCCGTCACCTTGTCGAGCGCTACCTAGCCGCCCAGGGCTTTGGCAGCCTCAGGCAGATGGGGTATTTGCGCCGCAACGTGCAGGCGCCCATCAAGGCGGCGCTGGCGGCCATGGAGGAGGAGGGCCGACTCGAGAGCTTTGCGGTCGGGCGCGAGCGCTACTGGTTCGAATCCGATCTCGCAGCCCCCACCGGAGTGCCCAACCGGGTGTGGCTGCTCAACCCGTTCGATAACCTGCTCATCCAGCGTGAGCGGCTGCGCCACTGGTTCGGGTTTGACTACCAGCTGGAGGTCTACCTGCCCGCACCCAAGCGCCGCTTTGGCTACTACACCCTGGCGCTGCTCTGGGGGGAGCACTTCATCGGCCGTCTCGACGTCAAGGCCGAGCGAGCCTGCGGCAAGCTGCTGCTTAAAAATCTGGTGCTGGAGCCGGCCGCCTATCGCGAAGACGGTCGGCTGCACGACTTCCTGCCGGCCCTGGAGCAGACGCTGGCCGACTACACCGCCTTCAACGGCTGCCAGCGCTGGAAGCTGGAGCGCAGCAGCGACCCCCAGCTAAAACGCCACTACAGCCGCCAGCAGTGGATCTCATAGCGAGGCGGCGATGGCCCAATGTCGGCTTGAGAAACAGGCGGAAGAGAGAGCAAAGCGGAAGAGCGTCAGGCTGCGCCTCCTCGTCCACACCATGTGGATGACCAGAGGGCAAAGGGGAGATAAGCGATAGATATTCCAGAAATGGAGGCGGCCCCACCAGCCACATCCCGGCACTCGAGTCCCCCGCCTTGGCTGCTTCCTTCCGGACCTGACCAGGTAGACGGGTTATCGATGCGAGAGGACCAATGGGGCCACCATCGAACGCGGTGAAGTCTAACAGAGCGCCCCTTCAATGCAACGGCTTTTTGCCTCTTTCAGGCGCGTTCGTCTGCTTTTTCAGCAAGTTGCCGCAACCTGGCGCAGCAGCCTCAGCTAAAGAGCATAAATTTCGCCCCCACCACGAGCAGCAGGCAGGCAAACCCCTGTTTGAGGCGCTTGGGAGGCAGACGATGGGCCAACCTGGCACCGATGCGGGCAAACTGGGTGCTGGTAAGCACTATGCCAAGAAGCGCCGGCAGGTAGACGTAGCCCACCGACCACTCGGGCAAGTCCCCATGCCCCCATCCGGCATAGAGATAGGAGAGGCTACCCGAGAGCGCGATGGGAAGGCTACAGGCCGCCGAGACCGCCACCGCCCGGCTCATGGGCACGCTGCACCAGGAGAGATAGGGCACGGTGAGCGAGCCCCCGCCGATGCCGAAGATGGCCGACATCCAGCCGATCACCAGCCCGGCCACCCCGTTACCCGCCCGTCCGGGCAGCGGCCGCCCCCCCTTGGGTTGCAGGGAGAGCCCCATCTGCAGGGCCATGGTCCAGGCGAAGATGCCGATGATAAGGTTGAGGGTGGTGGCCGGCAGCAGGCTGGCGGTGAGACCACCGAGCCAGCCCCCCAGGATCATGCCGACGGCAAGCTGGCGGATCAGGGGCCAATCCACGGCCCCGCGCTTCTGGTGCACCCGCAAGGAGCTCACCCCGGTGAAGATCATGGTGAGCATGGAGGTGCCCAGCGCCAGGTGAGTGATGACATCGGGATGGACCCCCTGCAGGCGGAAGGTGGCGACCAGCACGGGGACTATGATGAGTCCGCCGCCGATGCCAAACAGACCGGCCAGCATGCCGGCGCAGGCCCCCAGCAACAGATACCCGAGAAACAACATAAGAATTCCTTGCTCATAACAACACGGGATGGCGTAGAGCCATCCCGTCATGGTGCCTGTTAATTGAGGGGAATGGTACCGTCCATCACCTTGTAGAAGGCCAGCACGGCAAAGCCGAGCAGGGCCGCCGTCATCCCCTGCTCGAGGCGGTTCATGCCGCGCAGGCCGTGATGCTGACGCGCCTTCCAGTAGATGAAGATCCCCGGGCTATAGAGCAGGGCCACCAGCAGCAGGTACTCGATCCCCGCCGCATAGACCAGCCAGCAACCGTAGCCGGTGGCGATCAGGGCCAGCAGCATGTCGCGCTTGCGCTGATGGGGCTGCCCCTCATAGGTCTGCCCCGAGAGCGCCAGCTTGAGGCCATAGGCGCCGGAGAAGACATAGGGCACCAGGGCGGCCGCGGTGGCGATGTTCACCAGCGCCAGATAGGTGGAGCTCTGGAAGTAGATGACGATGAGGAAGAACTGCACCAGGGCAGCCGAGCACCAGAGCGACACCTGGGGCGAGCCGTTCTTGTTCTCCCGGGAGAACCACTCGGGGAAGACCCCGGTCTTGCCGGCGATATAGGGTACCTCGGCCGCCAGCACGGTCCAGCTCAGCAGGGCGCCCATCACAGAGATCACCAGGCCGATGTTAATCAGCCAGGCGCCCCAGGGACCGACCACCTTCTCGAGGATCAGGGCGGTGGAGGGGTTCTTGAGGGCGGCCACTTCCGGCTGGCTCATCACCCCCAGGGTGAACAGGGTCACCATGACGTAGAGAGCCAGGGCGCCGAGCAGGGCCAGTACGGTGGCGCGTCCCACGTCGCGGCGATGACGGGCGCGAGCCGATACCACCACGGCCCCCTCGATGCCGATAAAGACCCACAGGGTCACCTTCATGGTGGACTTGACCTGCTCGAGCACGGAGCCGAGCTCAGGGGTCTGTTGGCCCCAGATATCGAGGGTGAAGGTCTCCATATGGAAGGCGAGCAGGATCGCCACACAGAAGACGATGAGGGGCACCATCTTGGCGATGGTGGTCACCACGTTGACCATGGCGGCCATCTTGACCCCCTTGAGCACCAGGGCGTTCACCGACCAGATGAGCAGGGAGGCAAGCACGATGGCAACGGGGGTGTTGCCATCGCCGAAGATGACCCGTTCCGGGGTATCGAAGAAGTAGCTCAGGGCGCTGAAGACCACCACGGCATAGGAGACGTTGGCCAGCAGTTGGCAGATCCAGTAACCCCAGGCGGCATTGAAACCGATGAAGTCACCAAACCCCGCCTTGGCATAGCTGAAGATGCCGCCGTCGAGATCCGGACGACGCATGGAGAGCGACTGATAGACCAGGGCCAGGCAGATCATGCCAAGGCCGGTGACGAGCCAGCCGATGGCGATGGCACCGACCCCGGCGTGGGAGGCGATATTTTGCGGCAGACTGAAGACGCCGGCTCCCACCATGGAGCCAATGACCAGGGAGACGAGGGCGCCAAGACCCAATTTATTATCCATCTCTGTCCCGTTGCTTGCTGTGGCAGCGATTGACGTCCCTATTCA
Source organism: Aeromonas sp. R6-2 (assembly GCF_040908155.1). NCBI lineage: Bacteria > Pseudomonadati > Pseudomonadota > Gammaproteobacteria > Aeromonadales > Aeromonadaceae > Aeromonas > Aeromonas sp. R6-2. Next base: position 210,789 of record NZ_JBFODE010000032.1, read on the forward strand.
ATCCACTCGCACTAAAGAAGGCAAACCCCGCTCCGGGGCCCATGAAAAGGGCGGCAACTATATTGCATGATTATGCCTGCCGCAACGTTCATCACCTCTAATCGATCCGGTTTTGACCGGGCGCAATTTTACAGAAATGACACAGGTTGCCTGTGACAGGGGTCAAATTAGACAAGATCCCCTGACATTTCACACAGTTGCAATTTGGAGAAAGAGATGGCATGGAGGACGGCTGCATGGCCATGCAGCCGTCCATGCTGGCCATTCAGAGACGCAGGCCGCCGTCGATCTCGATCATGCGCCCACTCAGGTAGTCGTTGCGAAGGATAAAGCGCACCGTGTCGGCGATCTGGGCCGCCTCACCGAGTCGCCCGACCGGGATGGCCTGACGCATCCGATCCATCGCCTCGGGCTTCATGGCTGCCGTCATGTCGGTGGCAAACACCCCGGGGGCGATGCCCATCACCCGGATACCATAGCGCGACAGCTCACGGGCCCAGGTGACCACCAGGGCTGCCACCCCCGCCTTGCTCGCCGCATAGTTGCTCTGGCCCATGTTGCCGGCCCGGGCAATGGAGGAGACGTTGATGATGACGCCGCCCCCGGTCTGGCTCATCAGGGCCGCCGCCTCGCGGCCACACAGGAAGGTGCCGGTGAGGTTAACGTCGATGACCGCCTGCCACTGGGCCAGCGACAGCTTCTCGAGGGGATGACCATCCCGGCGCTTGATGAGCAGGCCGTCGCGCAATATGCCGGCACAGTTGACAAGCCCGCTGAGGGGACCGAGTTCGCCGAGTCGGGCGAAGGCCCCCTCCACCTCGGCCTCATCGGCCACGTTGCAGGGCAGCAGCAGCGCCTCCCCTCCCCGACTCTCCACCTCGGCCTGGGTCACCTCCAGATCGCTGCGATTGACGTCAAGCAGCGCCACTCTGGCCCCTTCAGAGGCCAGCGCCAGGGCGATGGCCCGACCCAGACCACGACCGGCACCGGTCACCGCAATCAGCTTGTCATGAATATCCATGCTTACTCCTCTCAATGCTCCGGACCACGATAGAGCCGTTGAATGCTGGAAAAGTCGAGGGCCTCGTTGCCCCATTGGGCGTGGAGCTGAAACAGATTGCGGGCGGCGGCACCGAGCGGCACCGGTCTCCTGGCGTGTTCGGCCAACGCCATGGCCAGTCCCAGATCCTTGACCATCAGCCGGGTCATGAAGCCCCCCTGATAGTCGCGTGACGCCGGGGCACTCTCCATCACCCCGGGCCAGGGGTTGTAGCGCTCCAGGCACCAGTTATTGCCCGAGCTCTTGCCCATGATGGCCGAGAGCACGGCGGGATCGAGTCCCTCGCTCACCCCGAGGGCCAGGGCCTCGGCGGTGCCCGCCATCTGGATGGCGAGCAGCATATTGTTGCACATCTTGGCGATCTGACCGGCGCCAAGGGGGCCTGCGTGAAACAGGTTCTGCCCCATGGCCGCGAGTACACGCTTGGCGGCCTCCACGTCGAGCGCCTCCCCCCCCATGATGAAGGTCAGGGTCCCGGCCCGGGCCCCGGCGGTGCCACCTGAGACAGGCGCATCCACAAAGCGCAGCCCGCGTGCCCGCGCCGCCTCACCCACGGCGCGGGCCGAGGCAACGTCGATGGTCGAGCTGTCGATGACCAGGGTGCCGGGTGGCAGGGCGCCGAGCAGATCGTCGCCGAGCCAGAGGCCGGTGACATGCTGCCCCGCCGGCAGCATGGTGATGGCTACCTCACAGTCCGAGACCGCCTCGCGGGCGCTGGCCGCCGCGATGCAGCCGGCGGCGGCCGCCTCGGCCAGGTGCTCGGCCAGCAGATCGTAGACCCGCACCCGGTGACCGGCGCGGACCAGGTTGGCGGCCATGGGGCCACCCATGTTACCAAGACCGATAAATGCGATGTTCATTCTCTCTCCTTAGGCAAGTTGGGCCAGGGGATTGTCCCCGCCGCGCCAGCGCCACATGTCGGCCAGCCAGTCGGCGGGCACCTCGCTCTGCCTGGCGAAGCGCCAGCGCGGGGACTTGTCCTTGTCGATAAGCAGGGCGCGCACCCCTTCCAGAAAATCCCCCTCCAGCACGCAGTTGACCGAGAGGGCGAGCTCCTCGGCAAACACCTCGGCCAGCGACAGGTGGCGGGCATGCCCGTATTGCTGCCAGGCGATGGCCCGGCTGATGGGGCTGCCACCGTGGCACGTCGCCTGGGCCTGGGCCAGGGCCGGCCAGGGCGCGAGATCGGCGGCAAACAGGCGCGCCAGGATCCCCTCGAGGGAGCGACCGGCCAGCAGCGCCTCTATCTGCACCCTGTGGGGCAGCAGCAGAGGCTCGGGGGCCGGCATCCCCTCCCCGAGGCGATCGATCAGGCCGAAGATGGCCTCATCGAGCGCCTCCCCCTCGAGCCGCCAGTCCAGCCCCTGCAGCCGCTCCTTGAGCTCAGCGCGGCGCGCCGCCGGGATCAGGGCATCGGCCATCCCGAGCGCCAGGGCATCGCTGCCGTTAAAGCGGGCCCCGGTGAGACCGAGCCAGAGCCCGAGCCGCCCCGGCATACGTGACAGGAACCAGCTGCCGGCCACATCCGGGTAGAGGCCTATGCTCACCTCGGGCATGGCGAGCAGGCTCTGCTCGGTCAGGATGCGAAAACGGGCCCCCGCCAACAGGCCGATACCGCCGCCCATGACGATGCCATGGCCCAGGCAGAGGATGGGCTTGGGATAGGTGTGAATGGCGTGATCGAGGCGGTACTCCTGCTCGAAGAAATCGGCGGCGAACTCACCGAGCACACTCACCGGCTGCTCCTGGGCCAGGTGGTAGAAGGAGCGGATATCACCGCCGGCGCAAAACGCCTTCTCTCCCCCCTCCAGCCAGACGGCGCGTACCCTTGGATCCTCAGCCCACAGGGCGAGCTGCCGGCTCAGGAGCCGGATCATCGGCAGGCTCAGGGCATTGAGGGAGGCGGGGGCATCCAGGGTCAAGACGCCGATACACAGATCCCCGGGCAGGGGCAGATGGCTGACATGGACTGTCATCAGGCTCTCCTCGTCTCAGTAGTGCCAGCGGGGTGGACGTTTTTCCAGGAAGGCCTGCACCCCCTCCTGCTGATTGGGGTCATCGAACAGGGCGAGGAAGGCCTCGCGCTCCAAAGGCAGCGCCTCGTCACGGGGACGACGACGCCCCTGATTGATGAGCCCCTTGCAGGCACGCAAGGCCGCCGGGCTCTGCTGGGCGGCGTGAGCCGCCATGCGCCGGGCCGCCTCGACCCCGTGCCCGCTCTGCACCACCTGCTCCACCAGCCCAATCTCGTAACCCAGGGTCGCATCGACCCGCTCGCCGCACAGGATCATCCGCTTGGCCCAGCCCGGCCCCACCAACTCGGTGAGGCGCTGGGTACCGCCGGCACAGGGGAGCAGCCCTACCGAGGCCTCCGGCAGGGCCAGCACCGCCTGCTGCTCGGCGATGCGGATGTCGCAGGCGAGCGCCAACTCGAGCCCGCCCCCCATGGCAAAACCGTTGATGGCGGCAATGGTGACGCCGGGGAAGGCGGCCAGGGTGTCGAAGGCCTGGCCAAAGGCCTCGCCCACCTCGCGGGCCAGCCCCTTGTCATCGCCGGAAAACTGCTTGAGATCGGCCCCGGCACAGAAGAACTTCTCGCCGCTGCCAGAGAACACCAGGGCCACCACCTCGGGGCGGCTTGCCACCTCCTGCAGTATGTGGGTAAGGGCCTGCAATCCGTGCAGGGTCAGGGTATTGGCGGGAGCATGGTCCAGGGTCAACAGGGCGGTATGACCGTGATACTCCACATGGATCCTTGTCATCATGGGGCATTTACTCCAGGCTGAGCCCCTGCTCGCTGAGCAGGCGGCGGGCAATAATGAGGCGCATCACCTCGTTGGTTCCCTCCAGAATGCGATGCACCCGGGTATCGCGCAGATAGCGCTCGAGGGGGTAGTCGCGGGTATAACCATAGCCACCGAACAGTTGCAGCGCCTCGTCACAGATCCTGAAGCCGATGTCGGTCGCAAAGCGTTTGGCCATGGCGCACCAGGCGCTCTTGTCGGGGCAGCCCTCATCGAGCCTCGCCGCCGCCTGACGCACCAAGAGGCGCGCCGCGGCAAGCTCGGTCGCCATATCGGCCAGACGAAACTGCACGCTCTGAAATTCGCTGATCGGGTGACCGAACTGCTCGCGCTCCCGTACATAGGCGAGTGCGTCGTCGAGGGCCCGCTGGGCGGTTCCCACCGAGCAGGTGGCGATGTTGATGCGCCCGCCATCGAGCGCCTGCATGGCAAACTTGAACCCCTCACCCTCCTGCCCCAGACGATAGGCGGCAGGCACCCTGACCCCTTCGAAGATCACCTCGCGGGTCGGTTGGCTGTTCCAGCCGAGCTTCTCCTCGGCCTTGCCGTAGCGCACGCCCCTTGTCTCGGCCGGCACCATGAAGGCGGAGATCCCCCCCGCCCCGGGGCCACCGGTGCGGGCCATCACCACCAGCACGTCGGTGCTGCCTGCCCCCGAGATAAACACCTTGCTGCCGTCGATGAGGTACTCCTCTCCCTCGCGCACCGCTCGAGTCTTGAGGGCAGCGGCATCCGATCCTGCCCCCGGCTCGGTGAGGCAGTAAGAGCCGAGCAGCTCGCCGCTCGCCAGGCGCGGCACCCAGACGGCGGCCGTCGCCTCGGGCAACCACTGCCCCAGCATCCAGCTCACCATGTTGTGGATGGTGAGGTAGGCGGTGGTCGAGGTGCAGCCCATGGCGAGCTGCTCGAAGATGAGGCTGGCATCGAGGCGGGGCAGCCCCAGACCGCCGTGATCCGGCGTGGTGTAGAGGCCGCAGAAGCCGAGCTCGGCCGCCCCCTTGATGGTCTCGATGGGGAACTCATGCTCCCGATCCCAGCGCGCCGCGTGGGGGGCCAGGGCCTCCTCGGAGAAGGCGGCCGCTGCCGCCATAAAGGCTCTCTGATCCTCGGTGGGTCTAAAGTCCATGTCTGCTCCTCAGCGCAGGGTGATGGTGAGATTGGGGCCGGCGGCCGACTCGTCGTCGAACCAGCGTTCGGTGACCGTCTTGGTCTCGGTATAGAAGCGCACCGCCTGTTTGCCGTAGGCGTGGAGATCCCCGTAGAAGGAGCCGCGCCAGCCGGTGAACGAAAAGAAGGGGAGCGGCACCGGGATAGGGACGTTGATCCCCACCTGGCCCACCGCCACCTCATGGCGGAAGTGACGCGCCGCGGCGCCGCTGCCGGTGAAGAGCGAGGTGCCGTTGCCATAGGGGTTGTCATTGATAAGTGCGATGGCCTGCTCCAGGCTCTCCACCTCCATGCAGGCGAGCACCGGGCCGAAGATCTCCTCCCGGTAGAGCCCCATCTCTGTGGTCACGCCGCGAAACAGGGTAGGCCCCATCCAGTTGCCCTCGGGGTAGCCGGGCACCTCCACCGAGCGCCCATCCACCAGACACTCGGCCCCCTCACGGACGCCGGCCTCGATAAGACCCGCCACGCGTGCCTTCGCCCCCTGGCTGATGAGGGGGCCATAGGCCGCCCCTTCGTCGTTCCAGGGGCCCGGGCGCACCGCGCGAAACGCCTCGGCCAGCTCGGGGATCCAGTCACGGGCCGCCCCCACGAAGACCGCCACGCTGATGGCCATGCAGCGCTGGCCGGCGGCGCCGACCCCGGCCCCCACCAGATTGCTCAGCACCTGGCTCTTGTTGGCATCGGGCAGGATCACCATGTGATTCTTGGCGCCGACGAAGCACTGGGCCCGCTTGAGGTGATGGGTGGCGGTGCGGTAGACATGGGCCCCGACCCGGGCCGAGCCGACGAAGCTCACCGCCTTGATGAGAGGATGGGTAATGAGCTGATCCACCTGCTCTCCCCTGCCGTGGATGACGCTGAGGATGCCATCGGGGGCGCCGGCCTCCTTGAAGAGCTCGGCCAGGCGCATGGGAGTGAGGGGATCCTGCTCGGAGGGTTTGAGCACGAAGCCGTTGCCACAGGCGATGGCGAGCGGAAACATCCAAAGCGGGATCATGGCCGGGAAGTTAAAGGGGGTGATACCGGCGCACACCCCGAGGGGCTGCATCCAGGAGTGGCCATCCACTCCGCGGGCCACGTTGCCCAGGGTCTCTCCCATCATCTGGCTGGCGATGCCGGAGGCTTGCTCCACCACCTCAATGCCGCGCCACACGTCCCCCTTGGCGTCGGCCAGGGTCTTGCCGGTCTCCTGGGCCAGCAGCTCGGCCAGCTCGTCATGATGCACCTTGAGCAGGTGGGCAAAACGCATCATCACCCGCGCCCGCTCCGGGGCAGGTACCTGTCCCCAACTGCGCTGGGCCTCGGCGGCGCTCTGGATAGCCAGCTCCACCTCATCGCTGGTGGCGCAGGGCACGCGCGCCAGCAGGCGCTGATCGAGGGGGCTGTGAACCGGCAACCACTGATCGCTTTGGGACGGCACGGCGTGCCCCCCGATGAGCAGGGGAAGGTCGCCAAAACGGGGGGATAACGAACTGGCCATGGCAGGGCTCCTCATGGAAATTTACCTTAGACTAACAACTGATTTACGTTTACGCTAACGTAAACTTACCCCTGGATTGGACGGACCAGTTGGGGTCATTCAGACCCGGCTGTCGCTCTGGGCGCCCATCCCCATGACTCACGGAGAGAGAACCCATGCATGACGACAGCCTCGCCCCCCTGATCGATCAGGTAGAAGCCTTCTGCCAGAAGCGGATCGCCCCGCGCGCCGCCGAGATCGACGTGAGCAACCAGTTTCCCCGCGATCTCTGGCCCGAGCTCGGCGAGCTGGGACTGCACGGCATCACGGTGGCCGAGGAGTATGGCGGGGTGGCACTGGGCTATCTCGCCCACGTCATGGTGATGGAGCAGGTGAGCCGGGCCAGCGCCTCGGTGGGCCTCTCCTACGGCGCCCACTCCAACCTCTGCATCAACCAGATCCACCGCCACGGCACGCCGGAGCAAAAAGCCAAGTACCTGCCGGAGCTGGTGAGCGGCCGCCACGTGGGGGCACTGGCCATGAGCGAGCCGGGCGCCGGCTCCGATGTGGTGAGCATGCGCCTGACCGCCCGGCGCGACGGGGATGACTTCATCCTCAATGGCAACAAGATGTGGATCACCAACGGCCCCGATGCCGAGGTGTTCGTCATCTACGCCAAGACAGATCCGGCCGCCGGCCCCAAGGGGATCAGCGCCTTCATCGTGGAGAAGGGCACCCCGGGCTTTGGCACCGCCCAGAAGCTCGACAAGCTCGGCATGCGTGGCTCGAACACCTGCGAGCTGGTGTTCGACCAATGCCGGGTGCCCGCCGCCAACCTGCTCGGCGCCCTGGGGGGCGGCGTGCGGGTGCTGATGAGCGGCCTCGACTACGAGCGCATCGTGCTCGCCGCCGGCCCCCTTGGCATCATGCAGGCCTGCATGGACGTGGTGCTCCCCTATGTGCGCGAGCGCAAGCAGTTTGGCCAGCCCATCGGCGAGTTCCAGCTGGTGCAGGGCAAGCTCGCCGACATGTACACCCGTCTGGCCAGCGCCCGCGCCCTGGTCTATTCGGTGGCCCGCGACTGCGACGCCGGGCGCACCAGCCGCAAGGATTGCGCCGCGGCCATCCTCTACGCCGCCGAGAGCGCCACCCAGATGGCCCTCGATGCCATCCAGCTGCTGGGGGGCAACGGCTACATCAATGACTACCCGACCGGGCGTCTGCTGCGCGATGCCAAGCTCTACGAGATAGGCGCCGGCACTTCGGAGATCCGCCGCTGGCTCATCGGCCGGGAATTGATGGGAGAGGCATGATGGCGCACCTTCTCTCCAGCCTCGACACCCGCGCTCCCGACTTTATGGAGAAGCAAGCCGCCATGGCCGCCCTGGTGGCCGATCTCGACGCCCGACTGGCCGCCGTGCGCCAGGGCGGGGGCGCGGCCAACAACGCCCGCCACCAGGCCAGGGGCAAGCTGCTGCCCCGGGATCGACTGCTGCATCTGCTCGATGCGGGCTCCCCCTTTTTGGAACTCTCCCCCCTGGCGGCCCACGAGGTCTATGACGAGCCGGTGCCCGCCGCCGGCATCATCACGGGGATCGGCCGTATCCAGGGACGCCTGTGCATGCTGGTGATCAACGACGCCACCGTCAAAGGGGGCACCTACTACCCGTTGACGGTGAAAAAACACCTGCGCGCCCAGGCCATCGCCGAGCGGCTGCACCTCCCCTGCCTCTATCTGGTCGACTCGGGCGGTGCCTTCCTGCCGATGCAGGACGAGGTGTTTCCAGACCGGGATCACTTTGGTCGCATCTTCTACAACCAGGCGCGCATGTCGGCCCGGGGGATCCCCCAGCTCGCCGTGGTGATGGGGCTCTGTACCGCCGGCGGCGCCTATGTGCCGGCCATGGCCGACGAGTCCATCATGGTGAAGAATCAGGCCACCATCTTCCTCGCCGGTCCGCCACTGGTTAAGGCGGCCACCGGCGAGGAGATCAGCGCCGAGGCGCTCGGGGGTGCCGAGGTGCACTGCGCCCTCTCGGGGGTGGCGGATCACCTGGCCCGGGACGATGCCCATGCCCTCGCCCTGGCTCGCACCCTGGTGAGCCATCTGCCTGGCGATGACAGTGAGCCGGCCCCTTATGCAGAGCCGCGCTACCCCATCGAGGATCTCTACGGCCTGGTGGGTGCCAACCTCAAAAAACCGGTGGAGGCGCGGGAGATCATCGCCCGCCTGGTGGACGACTCGGCATTTGACGAGTTCAAGGCGCGCTTTGGCACCACCCTGGTCACCGGCTTCGCCAGCATCTGCGGCATGCCGGTGGGGATCCTCGCCAACAACGGGGTGCTGCACAGTGACAGCGCCCAGAAGGGGGCCCACTTCATCCAGCTCTGCAACCGGCGCGGCACCCCACTGCTGTTTTTACAGAACATCACCGGCTTCATGGTCGGCAGCGCCGCCGAACATGGGGGCATCGCCAAGCACGGGGCCAAGCTGGTCACGGCAGTGGCCTGCAGCCGGGTACCCAAGCTCACCCTGATCACGGGTGGCAGCTTCGGTGCCGGCAACTATGGCATGGCCGGGCGCGCCTTCGAGCCCGACTTCCTCTTCAGCTGGCCCAACAGCCGCATCTCTGTGATGGGGGGAGAGCAGGCCGCCGGCGTACTGACCCAGGTGCGCCTGGACAAGCTCGCCGCCGAGGGACGCCGCCCCGGGGATCAAGAGCTAGAGGACATTCGCCGCCCCGTGCTCGAGCAGTACGAGCGTCAGGGCCACCCCTACTACGCCAGTGCCCGCCTCTGGGATGACGGGGTGATCGATCCGGCCGACAGCCGGATTGTGTTGGCCCTGGCCCTGGCCGCCTGCCGGCAGCGTCCGCTGGGCGATGAGCAGTACGGCATCTTTCGCATGTAAAGGAGGCCCCATGAACGGATTGAGAGTGGAGCAGCACGGCCCGGTCGCCGAGCTCATCCTGTGCCGCCCCGAGCGCCACAACGCCCTCGATGAGCGGCTCATCGAGCAGTTGCAAGAGGCCCTGGAGGATCTTGGGCACGCCCATAGCCAGCCCATCGAGCGGCGCCCCCACGTCCTTATCCTGCGCGCCGAGGGGGCCCATTTCTGCGCCGGGGCCGACCTCAACTGGATGAAGAGCCAGGCCCACAGCGACTTCGAACACAACCGGGAAGATGCCCGCCAACTGGCGCGTCTGCTCCACATCCTCCATACCCTGCCCATGCCGACCCTGGCCCTGGTGCAGGGGGCGGCCTATGGGGGAGCCCTGGGTCTCATCGCCGCCTGCGACATGGCCATCGCCGCCGAGGATGCCCGCTTCTGCCTCTCCGAGGTCTCTCTGGGTCTGGTGCCCGCCATGATAGCCCCCTATGTGGTACGGGCCATGGGGGGGCGTCAGGCCCAGCGCTATATGCTAAGCGCCGAGCCCTTCGACGCCATTACCGCCTGCCGCCTGGGGCTGGTACACGAGACCGCCCGCACCACCGAGCTGCTCACCCAGGGCCGCCAGCGAGCCGTGCGCCTGTGCCAAAACGGCCCGGAGGCGATGAAAGAGACCAAGCGACTGCTCGCCCACCTCTCTCTCGATCCGGCTCTCTATGAGGAGATCACGGTCGACGCCATCGCCCGGGTGCGTGTCGGCAAGGAGGCCCAGGAGGGGATGCAGGCCTTCTTCGACAAACGCCGCCCCGCCTGGCGCCAACATCAGGACCCCGACAAGGAGACCCCATGAGTCCGATCCGTCGCCTGCTTATCGCCAATCGGGGCGAGATAGCTTGTCGCATCATTCGCACTGCCCGCACCCTCGGCATCCACACTATCGCCGTCTACTCCGAAGCCGACGAGGGGGCACTTCACACGACCCTGGCGGACGAGGCCTGGCCCATAGGCCCGGCCGCCGCCCGGGAGAGCTATCTCGACGGTGAGAAGATACTCGCGGTCGCCCGCGCCGCCCGTGCCGATGCCGTGCACCCGGGTTATGGCTTTCTCTCCGAAAACGACCGCTTCGCCGAACGTCTCGAGCAGGAGGGGCTGATCTTCGTCGGCCCACCGGCCAGCGCCATCCGCGCCATGGGAGACAAGGCCGGCGCCAAGGCGTTGATGGCTGCCGCAGGCCTGCCCCTGATGCCCGGCTACCACGGGGAAGATCAGAGCGAGGCCACCCTGCTCGCCGAGGCCCGCCACATCCCCTTACCGCTGCTCATCAAGGCGGCGGCAGGGGGCGGCGGCAAGGGGATGCGCCGGGTCGACCGACTGGAGGATCTCTGCGAGGCGCTCGCCTCGGTGCGCCGTGAGGCAGCCAGCGCCTTTGGCGATGAGCGGGTGCTGCTCGAGCGCTATCTCGAGCGGGCCCGCCATGTGGAGGTGCAGATCTTCGCCGACCGTCACGGCCACGCCATTTATCTGGGGGACAGGGACTGCTCCTTGCAGCGCCGCCACCAGAAAGTGATCGAAGAGGCCCCGGCGCCGAGCCTGCCCGACTCGCTGCGCCAGGCCATGGGGGAGGCCTCGGTCGCTGCCGCCCTGGCCATCGGTTACGTGGGGGCCGGCACCATGGAGTTTTTGGTCAGTGGTGACGACTTCTACTTTATGGAGATGAACACCCGACTACAGGTGGAGCACCCGGTCACCGAGTGCGTCACCGGCCTGGATCTGGTGGCCTGGCAGCTGGGTGTCGCCCAGGGAGATCCCCTCCCCCTGACCCAGGAGCAGGTACGGCTCACCGGTCATGCGGTGGAGGCCCGGCTCTATGCCGAGGACGTGGCCGCCGGTTTTTTGCCGGCCAGCGGCCCCATTGAGTGCCTCACTTGGCCGGACGGGGTGCGCATCGATACCGGTGTGCGCGCCGGGGATATCATCAGCCCCCACTACGATCCCATGATCGCCAAGTTGATCGCCCACGGCCGGGATCGCGCCGACGCCCTGGCCAGACTGGCCTGCGCGCTGGATGCACTGACCCTGACCCCCCTGAGCCACAACGGTCCCCTGCTGGCACGCCTGTGCCGCGACCCGGATGTGCTGACCATGGCCCACCACACCCAGTGGCCTCTGCCGACCGCTGATGCCGCCCCCCCGGAGATCGCCTGGCTCGCCGCCGCCCTGCTACTGATGCCACAGACCGGCGACAGGGATCCCTGGCTGCAATTTCGGGGCTTTCGACTCGGGGGATTTCAGGAGCTGCAACTCACCCTGCAACTGGGGGAGATGCGGCGCCCCCTGACGCTCACCTTCGATCGCCGTTCCCATGTGGCCTGGCAGGGACAATGGATCCCCTGGCGCCGGGAGGACTCGCAATTGCAACTCTTTATTGGCGGGCACTGGTGCACCATGGGGTGGCGCGGGGCGGCCCTCCATCTGGAGGGCGCCGCCTACCCCTTCCTCTTGTGTCACCCTGACCTTGACCCTGTCGAGGCCGAGGCGGCACACGGCGCCATCGCCCCCATGCACGCCATGGTGGTGGAGGTGCTGGTGCGCACCGGTGAGCGGGTCGCCAAGGGGCAACCTCTGGTGGTGCTCGAGGCGATGAAGATGGAGCACACCCTGCGCGCCCCCGAGGAGGGGCAGGTCGCCGCCATCCACTGCACCCATGGCGATCAGGTCAGCCAGGGCATGACGCTGGTCAGCTTCGAGGAGACCTAGATGAGCGATCGTGTAACCCTGGTGGAGATGGGCCCCCGGGATGGCCTGCAAAACGAACCCCACCACCTCCCCCTGCCACTTCGCATCGAACTGGTGGAACGCCTGTGGCGCAGCGGCCTCTCCCGCATCGAGGTGGCGGCCTTCGTCTCCCCCAAGCGCGTTCCCCAGATGGCCGACTCTGCGGCCCTGCTGGCCGCCCTGCCCCGCCACCCGGACCTGCGTCTCGGCGCCCTGGTACCCAACGAGCAGGGACTCATGGCCGCCCTTGGCGCCGGCGTGCAGGAGATTGGCCTCTTTACCGCCTGCTCCGAAGGCTTTACCTTGGCCAACATCGGCATGGGTATTGAGGAGTCTCTGCTGCGCTTTGGCCCCCTGGCCAGCGAAGCCCGCCGCCACGGGGTCCGGGTGCGGGGCTACCTCTCCACCGTCATCGCCTGTCCTTATGACGGCATCACCCGCCCCAAACGGGTGGCTCAACTCGCCGCCCGGCTGCTCGACCTTGGCTGTGACGAAATTTCCCTCGGCGATACCATAGGGGTCGGCACGCCGGGCAGCGTGGCGCCCATGCTCGACGCCGTGCTCGGCGAGGTACCTGCCGGCCAGGTGGCGGTCCACTTTCACGACACCTATGGCCAGGCCCTGGCCAATCTGTTACCGGCTCTGGAGCGGGGTATACGCATCATCGACAGCTCGGTGGCCGGGCTCGGCGGCTGTCCCTATGCACCGGGGGCCTCGGGTAACCTGGCCAGCGAAGAGGTGGTCTATCTGCTGCAAGGGCTGGGGCTCGACTGCGGAGTCACTCTCCCGCTCCTGGCCGCGACCGGAGAGTGGGTCAGCCGGGCGCTGGGGCGCCCCAACGGCTCGCGCACCGGGCGAGCCCTCTGTGCCAAGGCGCGTCAGGAGGTGCACTCATGAACCGAACCTATACCATCTCCCAGCTGGCCCAGGAGTTCGACATCACCCCCCGTACCATCCGCTACTACGAGGATGAGGGGCTGCTGACCCCCACCCGGGAGGGGCAGAGTCGCATCTATAACCAGCGGGATCGCACCCGCCTCAAGCTGATCCTGCGGGGCAAACGGCTGGGTTTTAGCCTGGCCGAGGTGCGCGAACTGTTTGAGCTCTACGATGCCGATCCCTCGAGCCGCACCCAGCTGCACTCCATGCTGGCGCTGATCACGGTGAGACGCGCCGCCCTGGATCAACAGATGGAGGATATCCGCATGGTGATGGCCGAGCTCGAGGCAGCCGCAAAACGCTGTCAAAGGGCCCTCGATGACTTGAATTCCGGTGCCGCCTAGGAAAAGCTGAGAGTGGGGCTTGAGCGGGGGATGATGGATGAGGTGGCTGACTGGATTGGGGTTCTTTTTCGCCTGCTTCGCCTGGGGTACTGTCGAGGTGAAGGTCGGCGGCTATCCTTTCGCCCCCTTCGTGGAGAAGCGCGCCGATGGGGGTTGGCAGGGGCTGACGCTGGATTTAATCGAGGCGCTCAACGCCGGGCAGTCTGACTATCACTTCCTCTTTGTCCCCACCTCGAGCGCCAACCGCTATGAGGCGCTGCAGCTTGGTCGTTTCGACATGATGCTGTTTGAAGACGTCAACTGGGGTTGGAGCAGTGAGCGGATCATGATCTCCCCACCCTTTCTGTTTGACGGCGAGCGTTACATCGCCCTCAACAAGCCGGGCCGGGACCAACGTCTGTTCGACCAGATCGACAAGCTGCGTCTCATCGGCGTCAAAGGGTATCACTACGGCTTCGCCGACTTCGAAGGGGATCCCGCCATCTTGCAACAGCGCTACGACATCCTGCTGGTCAAGGATAATGTCAGTATCATCAAGGCACTGCTCCTGGGCAGGGGCGATGTGGGGATCATCACCCAGGCCTATCTGCAGCGCTATCTTGACCAGCACCCCGAGCTCAGGAAGCAACTGCTCATCTCCCATAACTGGGATCAGCGCTATCAGCTCAGGGCCCTCATCCATCCCGCATCCAGGGTGAGCCTTCCCATGCTCCAGCATTATCTTGGCGAGCTGGAGCAAAAGGGGGTACTGACCAAACTGTGGCAAGCCTATGGTTTGAGCGCCGTCGCGGTGCGATAATGGCGCCATCAAAGGCCTGAGTGAATCCATGTCGTACTCCCAGCTTCGCCGTTACTGGCCCCTCATTCCGTTTACCCTGCTGATCTTGCTGATCTGGCAGACCCCCGTGCTCCTGCATCGCTATCTGCCCCCCTGGCTGGCCGAGCACACCGGCCTGCAACTTGAGTGGCAACCTCCGGTATTTGGCCTTCACACCCTGAGCCTTCCCGCCCTGAGCCTCAGGGACAGCGCAGGAGCCCCCCTGCTCGCCTGGGACGAGCTTACCGTGGCGCCGGCCTGGTGGGACTCACTGCGTCAGCAACGCCTCATCCTTCACACCCTGTATCTGGGCGGGGCTCGCCTCGAGCTGGTACGCACCGGTGACGCCACCCTCAATCTGATGACGGCGCTGGCCCCCTTGCGCGGCGATGCCAGTGCCGCGCCCTCCGGCACCCCACCCGGGCTGGAGATTGGGCAGCTGAGCGTGCGGCGCGGTGCGATTCACTATCGCGACGAACGCGCCCTGGCCAAAGGCCGCCGGGATCCGTCGCTCACTCTGGATAACATCGACCTGACCCTGCCCGGCGTTAACCTGATGGCCGCAGCGCCCCTGCCCTATACCCTGACCGCTCGCCTCAACGGGGCGGCGCTGCAGAGCAAGGGAGAGGTGCGTCTCTCCCCCTGGACGGTCAGTGGCGACAGCCGGCTCGAGGGGCTCTCCCTCGCCCCCTTCACCCCGCTCTGGCAACCCTGGTTCAAGGCAACGATCACCAAGGGCACCCTCACCGCGGCAGCCCGCTGGCAGGCTGGCGAGGCGGGCTGGAAGATAGAGGCAGGCAAGTTGCAACTGGGCAAGGTGCATCTGGCTCGCAGCAAGGCTCAGCCCGGCCGACCGGGCGAGTGGCTCAACTTCACCACCCTCGCCCTCGACGGGATCAAGGTCGATGGCCAAAAACAGCAACTGAGCGTCAAGAGCCTGAGCTGGCAATCCCCCCATCTGGCGCTGCTACTCGACGAGCGCTATGAGCCGGACCTGATGGCCCTGCTGCCCCCCACTGACACCAAAGACACTGCGCCTCCCACACCCTGGCGCTGGAAGCTGGATAAGGTGCAGCTCAAGGGGGGGAGTATCGACCTGTGGGAGTCCAGCTCCGGCAAGTCCCGCCAGCGTGCCTTCTCGAATCTGGATCTGACCCTGGGCGCTCTCTCGGAGCGGCTCGACAAGCAGAGCCCGTTCACCTTCTCAACCCGGCTCGACCAGGAGGCCAAAGGCTCGTTCAACGGAGCGATAAGCCTCTCCCCCCTGCGCCTGACGGGGGCCCTGGCGCTTGACGAGATTCCCCTGGGTTGGGCCCAGGCCTATGTACAAAACTACCTGAGGCTGCGCATCGAGTCGGGTGCGCTCACCACCCGCCAACAGCTGCATCTCGAGCAGGACAGCGCCGGACGTTGGCGCCAGGCCACCCTGGAAGGGGGGCTGACCATTCGTGATGTCCGGGTGGTGGACAAGCGCGACAACCAGCGACTGCTCGCCTGGCAGGAGCTGCAGGTGGAGCGGCTCAAGAGCGATCTGCTCACCCTCAAGAGCGAGATAGGCCGTGTTCTTCTTGAGCAGCCCTTCAGTCGCCTCGAGATAGACAAGGAGGGCAACACCAATCTCGCCTCCCTGCTGCTGCCCAACGCCCCGACCCGGGATCCGCAGAGCGCGGGCCCAACCCCTCGCCTGCATATCGATGAGGTCGTCACCCGTCAGGGCAACCTGCGCTTTGCCGATCGCCGCCTGAGCCGGGACTTTGTGGTCGATATCGCCGCACTCAACGGCATCACCCGCAACGTCAGCAACATCCCCGGCAATCGCTCCCGGATCAGCCTGCAGGGCAAGGTAGATCGCACCGCCCCCGTCTCTATCGAGGGGAGTGCCAACCTGCTGATCGAGGAGCCGGTGCTGGATCTGGTGGCCAATTTCAAGAGCCTGGAGCTCACCACCTTCACCCCCTACAGCGCCACCTATGCAGGCTACGCCATCGATCGGGGCCAGGTCTCCATGACCCTCAAATACCAGTTGGAGGGGAGCAGGCTCGAGGGGAGTAACGACATTCGCATCACCAAGCTCAAGCTGGGCGAGAAGGTGGAGAGCCCCCAGGCACTGGATCTCCCCCTCAAGCTCGCCATCGCCCTGCTGTCGGATGCCAATGGCGTGATCAACCTGGATCTCAAGGTCAAGGGGGATCTCAACCAGCCTGACTTCAAGATAGGCAGCCTGCTGTGGAACGTTCTTGGTAACACACTGAGCAAGGCGGTCACCGCGCCCTTCTCCCTGCTCGCCTCCCTCTCGGGGAGCAGTGAGTCTCTCGATGAGGTGCAGTTTGCCCCCGGTGAGAGTGAACTGGCGCCCGCCCAGCGTGAACGGGTCGCCAGCCTGGCCGATGCCCTGCAGCAGCGCCCCCGGCTCGGGATCAACCTGCGCGGTGAGGTCGACAAGCGGGGAGATCTGCTGGCGCTGCAGCGCCAGCAACTGGAGAACCAACTCGGCAAGGAGCTGGATCGCAGTATCTCCCTCGGCGACATCGGGCAGGATCCCGAGATGCAGGAAGCCCTGGAGGATCTCTTCCAGACCACCTTCGCTGGCCCGCTCAAGGAGCAGGCTCTGGCCCATCAACTGGTCCCGGGCAGCAACGGCGCCTGGCAGTGGGGCATAGAGACACTGGCCACCCGCCAGGAGGTGAGCGACAAGAGCCTGCGCCGGCTGGCGACACGCCGAGCCCAGGCCATCAAGGCAATGTTTGTGGATGATTACAAGATCCCGCCAGATCGGGTCTTCGTCCTCGACAGCCAGATAGCAGGTGAGCAAGGGGGGCCCCGCGTCCTCTTCTCTACCGAGCTCAACTAAAAAGAGCCGTTTTCACACCAAGTGTGCAACAGCGCAAAAACAGGGGGGAAACAATCGGTTTCTCCCCTTCCCATGTTGTGGTTTTTTTTCACCAAAGCCGAGCTTTCCCCCTTGTCTCGTCCCGTGGCCATGACTAGAATCCCGCGACTTTTTAATCAATCCCCCACCTTTGGAGATCCTCACGTGAGTGAAAAACTGGCCAACCCGGCACCCCTCGGTCTGATGGGCTTCGGCATGACCACCATCCTGCTCAACATCCACAACGCAGGTTTCTTCCCGATCAGCGCCATGATCCTGGCCATGGGTCTCTTCTACGGCGGCGTCGCCCAGATCATCGCCGGCATCATGGAGTACAAGCGTGGCAACACCTTCGGTGTGACCGCCTTTACCTCCTACGGTCTGTTCTGGCTGACCCTGGTGGCCCTGATCGTCATGCCGACCATGGGTCTGGCTGAAGCCACTCCCCACGCCTACATGGGCTGGTACCTGCTGATGTGGGGCGTCTTCACCCTCTTCATGCTGTGCGGCACCGTCAACTTCCCCAAGGTGAAGCAGTTTGTCTTCGCCTCATTGACCGTACTCTTCTTCCTGCTGGCCGCCCGCGACTTCACCGGCAGCACCCTGATCGGCACCATTGCCGGTTTTGAAGGGATCATCTGTGGTGCCAGCGCCATCTACCTGGCCATGGCTACCGTGCTGAACGAGCAGTTCGGTCGCGTCGTGCTGCCCATCGGTGAGAAGGCCAAGCCGGTCGCCACCCTGAAAGCCGCCGCCTGATCACGGCGCGTCGAGATGAAAAAGGGCTCCCGATGGGAGCCCTTTTTGTTGCCAATATCCCTCCCCCGTCGGGGAGGGCGAATGCACTTAAGCACGATCGAGCAGGATGTTGAGCATGCGGCGCAGGGGCTCGGCGGCGCCCCACAGCAGCTGATCACCCACGGTGAAGGCGGAGAGGTACTCAGGCCCCATGTTGAGCTTGCGCAGACGACCGACCGGGATGGCCAGGGTGCCGGTGACGGCGGCCGGGGTCAGCTCCCGTGCCGTGATATCGCGCTCGTTCGGGATCACCTTGACCCAATCGTTGTGGGCCGCCAGCAGGGCCTCGATCTCGGCCAGGGGCAGATCCTTCTTCAGCTTGATGGTGAAGGCCTGGCTGTGGCAGCGCAGGGCGCCGACGCGCACGCACAGACCGTCGACCGGCACCGGGGCGCCGTCAATGCCGAGGATCTTGTTGGTCTCGGCCTGACCCTTCCACTCTTCACGGCTCTGACCGTTGGGCAGGGCGGTGTCAATCCAGGGGATCAGGCTGCCGGCCAGGGGCACGCCGAAGTTATCGACCGGCAGGGTGCCGGAGCGGGTCTTCTCGGTGATCTTGCGCTCGATGTCGAGGATGGCAGAGGCGGGATCGGCCAGCTCCACCGCCACCTCGTCGCGCAGCAGCCCCATCTGGGTGACCAGCTCGCGCATATGGCGGGCGCCGCCGCCGGAGGCGGCCTGATAGGTGGCCACGCTTACCCACTCCACCAGATCGGCCTTGAACAGGCCACCCAGGGCCAGCAGCATCAGACTGACGGTACAGTTGCCGCCGACAAAGGCCTTGACGCCCTCGTCCAGGGCCCGCTCGATGACATCGCCGTTGACCGGGTCCAGGATGATAACCGCGTCTTTTTCCATGCGCAGGGCCGAGGCGGCATCAATCCAGTAGCCTTGCCAGCCGCTGGCCAGCAGGCGCGGGTAGACGTCCTTGGTGTAGTCGCCACCCTGACAGGTGATGATGATCTCCTGGCTGGCGAGCGCCTCGATGTCGAAGGCATCCTGCAGGGTGCCGGCATCGATACCGAAGTTGGGGGCGGCCTCGCCGGCTTGCGAGGTGGTGAAGAAGGTGGGCTGGATGCGGGCGAAGTCCTTCTCTTCCTGCATGCGGCTCATCAACACCGAGCCCACCATACCGCGCCAACCGACCAAACCGACTTTTTTCATGATATTTCCTACCCTGGATAGCTGAGAAACTCTCGATAAAAACGCCCTGAGCCCCTTTGGCAACAGAGCGGTAACAAACATTGCGCTGCGAAAAATGCGTCTCTCCACATTACGGATTGTGGGCCGACGCGCAAGTCGATTTCTGCAATATTCCTCGTCGCTTGCTGCAACAGTGTCCCATCCGGGCCAAAGATGGCGCAAAGGCCTCTCTCCCCATTATGATGAGGACCCATGGCAGCGCGCTGCCCCGCCGGGGACGACCCTGGCGGCCCTCCTTTCGCCGGGACGACCCGGCACCGATAGTGACGCGCTCATGTCCTGGATAGTGCTACTGCTGGCCGGCCTCTTCGAGGTCGCCTGGGCCATTGGCCTTAAATACACCCACGGGTTTAGCCGCCCCCTCCCCACCCTGCTCACCCTGGCGGCCATGGGGGTGAGCATAGCGCTGCTCGCCCAGGCGGTGCGCCAGCTGCCCCTTGGCACCGCCTATGCGGTGTGGACCGGCATAGGCGCAGTCGGTACCGTGCTGCTCGGCATCCTGCTCTTTAACGAGCCGGCCAATGGTGCCCGGCTGCTCTGTGTCGGGCTGATTATCGCCGGCATACTGGGGCTCAAACTGGTCGGTAAATCCCCTGAACGGGGTGGCCGCAGGCGAGCGAGAGGGTGGCGCGCCAAATTCCTCGCCCAATGGCCTGCCAAGCCCCCCCGCTCCTGCTATTATCTGCGACCAAACATGAGCCTATCAGGAACAACAGTGATGACTGACCATACCTTTATCCCCGGCAAGGACGCGGCACTGGAAGACTCCATCGAGCGCTTCCAGACCAAGCTGCAGGCCCTGGGCTTCGATATCGAAGAGGCCTCCTGGCTTAACCCCGTGCCCAACGTCTGGTCCGTGCACATCCGCGACAAGGAGTGCCCCCTGTGCTTTACCAATGGCAAGGGTGCCAGCAAGAAGGCCGCCCTGGCCTCGGCTCTGGGCGAATACTTCGAGCGTCTCTCCACCAACTACTTCTTCGCCGACTTCTACCTGGGTGAAGAGGTCGCCAATGGCGACTTCGTCCACTACCCGAACGAGAAGTGGTTCCCCATCGAGGGCGACAAACTGCCGGCGGGTCTGCTCGACGACTTCACCCGCAAGTTCTACAACCCGGAAGGGGAGGTGACCGCCGACATGCTGGTGGATCTGCAATCCAACAACGACACGCGTGGCATCGTGGCCCTGCCCTTCGAGCGTCAGTCGGATCACCAGACCGTCTACATCCCGATGAACATCATCGGCAACCTCTATGTCTCCAACGGCATGAGCGCCGGCAACACCAAGACCGAGGCGCGTACCCAGGGCCTGTCCGAGGTGTTCGAACGCCACGTCAAGAACAAGATCATCGCCGAGGCCATCAGCCTGCCGGAGATCCCGGACGAGGTGATCGCCCGCTATCCGGGGATCAAGGCAGCCATCGACGCCCTGGAGGCCGAAGGCTTCCCGATCCTGAGCTATGACGCCTCCCTCGGTGGTCGTTATCCGGTCATCTGCGTGGTGCTGCTCAACCCCAAAAACGGTACCTGCTTTGCCTCCTTCGGCGCCCACCCGCGCTTCGAGGTGGCCTTCGAGCGCACCGTGACCGAGCTGCTGCAGGGCCGCGGCCTCAAGGATCTCGACGTCTTCATGCCGCCGGCCTTCGATAACGACGAAGTGGCGGATCACCACAACCTGGAGACCCACTTCATCGACTCCTCGGGCCTCATCAGTTGGGATCTGTTCAAGCAAGACGCCGACTTCGAGTTCGCCGACTGGAACTTCGCTGGCTCTACCCAGGAGGAGTTCGACCATCTGATCGGTATCTTCCACGAGCTCGAGCAGCCGGTCTACATCGCCGACTACGAGCACCTGGGCGTCTACGCCTGCCGCATCCTGGTGCCGGGCATGTCCGACATCTACCCGGCCGAGGATCTGCTGCTGGCCAACAACAACATGGGCGCCCACCTGCGCGAGGTGATCCTGGCCCTGCCCTCCCTGGAGTGGGATGCCGAGCAGTACATGGCCCTCTACGACCAGCTGGAAGAGGAAGGACACGACGAGCGCACCCGGGTGCGCGAGCTGCTCGGCATCGCCGCCGCCAAGGGTACCGCCCTGCACACCCTGCGAGTGGGTGAGCTCAAGGCTATGCTGGCCCTGGCCGCCGGTGAGCTGGAGACCGCCCTGGAGTGGATCGACTGGACCATGGAGTTCAACCAGTCGGTCTTCACCCAGGATCGCGCCAACTACTACCGCGCCCTGAAGAGCTCGGTAGAGCTGCTGCTCGATGACGAGCGCGAGCCCGAGCAATACTTCGCCGTCTTCACCCGCATGTATGGCGAGGCCGCCTTCCAGGAGGCGTGGCGCCATGCCAACGGTGAGGCGCGCTTCCATGGCCTTGAAAGCGGCGACGAGTCGCTGGTTCAGTTCCCCCTGCACCAGAAACTGCTGGCCGCCTATGAGAAGCTGCAGCGGGCCAAACGAGCCTTCAGCTGGCAGTAACCACAAGAGGGGGCTCAGGCCCCCTCTCTCTTTCCCGACGCTGTGCCCTTCATCACAAAATGGTGATAAAGAACAATAATTACCCCTTATTGGCTAACCCATTTAGACGTAGCAACCTGTTGAAGTAGCACGACTTTTTTTTAGCGGTAATTGGCGACTGCCAATTTAAACGTTATCAATCATAGGGTTATAAACCCATTAAAAGTGGTTTCACCGGCAACTCAACCCTAAAATAAAGCCTCAAAAGAGGCCGATTAATGTAGTAAAATTACATTAATGATTTGCGAAAATTGATCATGGTCAACTTTGGCGCCAGGTGCCTTTGCTATGATTTCACCAGACATCAACTCTCGGGTGACACTGAATTGAAAGCCGAATCCCCCTTCGATAGTCTCAAGCCTGAAGCCATCGCCGCACTGGCAGAAGACATTACCTACGGAAAAGCCACCAAACCCGCTTACAAGGCTTTCCCCCTGGCCATCACGGCCGGTGCCTTTATCGCTATCGCCTTCATCTTCTATATCACTGTCACCACGGGTGCCGGCACCATGCCCTGGGGCATGACCAAGCTGGTGGGTGGCCTCTGTTTTGCTCTGGGCCTCATCCTCTGTGTGCTGCTCGGTGGTGAGCTGTTCACCTCCACCACCCTGACCCTGGTGGCCAAGGCGGCCAACCGCATCACCTGGGGTCAACTGTTTCGTAACTGGGGTATCGTCTATTTCGGTAACCTGGTGGGGGGTCTCATCATGGTGGCCCTGATCGCCCTCTCTTCCCAATACATGGCGGCCGATGGTCAGTGGGGCCTGAACGCCATGAAGGTGGCCCAGCACAAGATCCACCATACTTTTATCGAAGCCGTAGCGCTGGGCATCCTCTGTAACCTGATGGTGTGCCTCGCCGTGTGGATGGCTTTCGGTGCCCGCAGTGCAACCGACAAGGTGATCGTCATGCTGCTGCCGGTGGCCATGTTCGTCGCCTCCGGTTTCGAGCACAGCATCGCCAACATGTTTATGATTCCGGTCGGCATCGTCATCCACGCCATCGCAGGCCCCGAATTCTGGCAGGCCATCGCCGTGGACCCGGCCAAGTTTGCCGACCTGACCGTATCCAACTTTGTGTTCAACAACCTGATCCCCGTCACCATCGGCAACATCATAGGTGGTGGTGTCATGGTTGGTCTGACTTACTGGTTTATCTTCCGTCGTCATCATTAAGGATGATTGCGGACTACATCAATACCGTGAGAGGTAATGAAAATGGCAGAACTTAACGAACAGTTCCAAAAAGCATGGGAAGGCTTCGCAGCCGGTGAATGGCAGACCTCTGTCAACACCCGTGACTTCATCCAGAAGAACTACACCCCGTATGAAGGTGACGAGTCCTTCCTGGCTGGCGCGACCGAAGCTACCACCAAGCTGTGGGACAAGGTCATGGAAGGGATCAAGATCGAAAACCGCACTCACGCGCCGGTCGATTTTGATACCGACCTGCCCTCCACCATTACTTCTCACGATGCCGGCTATATCGAGCAGTCTCTGGAGAAGATCGTCGGCCTGCAGACCGACAAGCCGCTCAAGCGCGCCATCATCGCCAACGGCGGTATCAAGATGGTCAAGACCTCTTGCGAAGTCTACGGTCGTCAGCTGGACCCCATGGTCGAGAAGATCTTCACCGAGTACCGCAAGACCCACAACCAGGGCGTGTTCGATGTCTACACCAAGGACATCCTGAACTGCCGTAAGTCCGGCGTTATCACCGGTCTGCCTGATGCCTACGGCCGTGGCCGTATCATCGGTGACTACCGTCGTGTCGCCCTCTACGGTATCGACTTCCTGATGAAGGACAAGCTGGCCCAGTTCAAGTCCCTGCAGGACGATCTGGAAAACGGCGTCAACCTGGAAGCCACCATCCGCCTGCGCGAAGAGATCTCCGATCAGCACCGTGCCCTGGGTCAGATGAAGGAAATGGCCGCCAAGTATGGCTGCGACATCTCCGTACCGGCCACCAACGCCCGTGAAGCCGTGCAGTGGACCTACTTCGCCTACCTGGCGGCGGTCAAGTCCCAGAACGGCGCCGCCATGTCCTTCGGTCGCACCTCCAGCTTCCTCGACATCTACATCGAGCGTGACCTGCAGAAGGGTCTCATCACCGAGCAAGAAGCCCAGGAGCTGATGGACCACATGGTCATGAAGCTGCGTATGGTTCGCTTCCTGCGTACCCCGGAATACGATTCACTGTTCTCCGGCGACCCGATGTGGGCCACCGAGACCCTGGCCGGTATGGGCGTTGATGGCCGTACCCTGGTCACCAAGAACAGCTTCCGTATGCTGAACACCCTGTACACCATGGGTCCGTCCCCGGAGCCGAACCTGACCATCCTGTGGTCCGAGAAGCTGCCGACCGCGTTCAAGAAGTACTGCGCCAAGGTTTCCATCGAAACCTCTTCCGTTCAGTACGAGAACGACGACCTGATGCGTCCGGACTTCAACAACGATGACTACGCCATCGCCTGCTGCGTCTCCCCGATGATCGTCGGCAAGATGATGCAGTTCTTCGGTGCCCGTGCCAACCTGGCCAAGACCATGCTGTACGCCATCAATGGCGGCGTGGACGAGAAGCTCAAGCTGCAGGTCGGTCCGAAGACCGCACCGATCACCTCCGAGTACCTGGACTACGACGAAGTGATGGACAAGCTGGACCACTTCATGGACTGGCTGGCCAAGCAGTACGTCGCTGCCCTGAACATCATCCACTACATGCACGACAAGTACAGCTACGAAGCCTCCCTGATGGCGCTGCACGATCGTGATGTGTACCGTACCATGGCATGTGGTATCGCCGGCCTCTCCGTTGCCGCCGACTCCCTGTCTGCCATCAAGTACGCCAAGGTCAAGCCGGTGCGTGACGAAGACGGTATCTCCATCGACTTCGAAATCGAAGGTGAGTACCCGCAGTTCGGTAACAACGACGAGCGCGTCGATGCCATTGCCTGCGACCTGGTTGAGCGCTTCATGAAGAAAATTCAGCAGCTCAAGACCTACCGTGGTGCCGTTCCGACCCAGTCCGTGCTGACCATCACCTCCAACGTGGTGTACGGCAAGAAGACCGGTAACACCCCGGATGGCCGCCGCTCCGGCGCTCCGTTTGGCCCGGGTGCCAACCCGATGCACGGTCGTGACCAGAAGGGTGCCGTTGCCTCTCTGACCTCCGTCGCCAAGCTGCCGTTTGCCTATGCAAAGGATGGTATCTCCTATACCTTCTCCATCGTGCCGAACGCACTGGGCAAGGATATGGATGCCCAGAAGGCCAACCTGGCCGGTCTGATGGACGGTTACTTCCACCACGAAGAGAGCGTAGAGGGTGGCCAACACCTGAACGTCAACGTGATGAACCGCGAGATGCTGCTCGACGCCATGGAAAACCCCGAGAAGTACCCGCAGCTGACCATCCGTGTCTCCGGCTATGCCGTTCGCTTCAACTCCCTGACCAAGGAGCAGCAGCAGGACGTCATCACCCGTACTTTCACTGCCACCATGTAATTCATAGGTTCAGTGATAAAACCGGCGCCTCGTGCGCCGGTTTTTTTTTGGCCTCTTCAGGGCGACCGGGGTCAGGATGACCGGAGGCCCGGACTCTGGCGGAGATCCAATAAAAAAGCAGGGTCTCCCCTGCTTACTCTTTCTTGCCAAACCCTGACTGTTTCAGGGTATGGCCGCTGCTGTTGTGCCAGGCATCGAGACCGCTTCGGTTGTTCCCTGCCACCAGGCTGGCGGCGAGGCTCGGGCTGTTGAAGAGTTGATCCACCGTGAAGCGATATCCCTCGTCATGACGCGCGAGGGCCCCCTTGGCCAGCAGCTCTTCGCGCAGCTCGATCACCGCCTCGCGCAGGGAGGCCGCATCCTCGCCGTTGGCGGTGGAGCCCGCCAGCACCATGAAGCCCGGGCTCTGGCGCTTGCCCACCGGGTAGCCCTGCGCCTCAGCACCCTTCACCGAGAAGTGGTAGATCTCCCGCTCGCCGGGGCGACTCTCGGCCAAGGCCCGTTGCAGGGCCATCAACTCTTCATAGATGTCGATCGGCACCACAGCAGCCTGCCGGTTGCCCTTGCTATCGACGATGAAACTCACCTGTTTCTGTAACAGCATCCCTGAGATCCCCTGAGCCAGAATGGCTTCTATTTTAACCATCCCGGACAGAGGGGATCCAGCCTCGGGCGCCTCTGGTTTTGCCACCCATGTCACCAACTGGCATAGTAGTAACCTCTTGACCTGGCTGGATATCCCCATGATCACCCTGAGCGGCGTGCGCAAGTGTTTCGATACCGGACGCCAGTCCCTGACCCTTTTTACCGGGCTCGACCTCACCCTGGCGCCCGGCCGTCTGCACCTGCTGCTTGGGCAGAGCGGCTCGGGCAAGTCGACCCTGCTGCGCCTGATTGCCGGACTCGAGCGGCCCGACGCCGGCACCATTACCCTCGATGAGATCCGTCTCGATACCCTGGCTGCCGATCCCATGGCACGCCTGCGCGGTCGCCACTTCGGCATCGTCTACCAGGAGTACAATCTGCTGCCCACCCTCAAGGTGTGGGAGAACCTGGCCCTGGCCCTCGAGGTCAACCGCCTGCCGGTGGATAAGGGCGCCATCATGGCCCTGCTCGATCGCCTCGGCGTGGCGACCCAGGCCGATCGCTTCCCCGATACGCTATCCGGTGGGCAACGCCAGCGGGTCGCCCTGGCCCGCGCCCTCATCCACCGCCCGCGCTGGATCCTGGCCGACGAGCCCACCGGCAGCCTGGATGAGGCCAACGCCGCCCAGGTGATGGATCTGCTGGTGGCGGCGGTACGCGAGCAGGGGTGCGGCCTGCTGCTGGTCAGTCACAACCCGGCCTATGGGGCTCTGGCCGATCGGGTGCTGCACCTGGAAGGCGGCGCCTTGCACGAGTCACGCCCATGAGCCTGGCCCTGCGCTCCCTGCTGCGCCTCTATCGCACCCATCCCTGGTTGCTGCTGATGAGCCTGTTTGGCCTCATTCTGGGGGCCGCACTGGTGGTGGCTATCGATCTTATCAATCACAGCGCGCGCACCAACTTCGTGGCGGCCCGCACCCAGATAGAGGGAGAGGCCAACTGGCGCCTGGCTCCCGAGGGGGGCATCGACGAGCGGCGTTTCGTCACCTGGGCCACCTCCCTCCCGGGACTCGATGCCGCCCCCCAGATCCACGCCTGGCTGCGCGACGAGACCGGCCAGCCGTTTCAGCTGATCGGCATCGATCCTCTCTTCGGCGGACCATTGCGCCGCCTCATTCAATCCGGCGCCCCCGAGCCGGCCAGTGAGGATGAGCAGGCGGTCTGGATCGCCCGAAAAGAGGCGGCCCGCCTCGATTGGCAGCTTGGGCAGCCACGCACCTTCCTGCTCGCCGAGCGACGCCTCACCCTGCGCCTGGCGGGTCTGCTCGAGGAGGGGGAGATCCCCCTCGATCACCTGCTGGTGACCGATATCGGCCTGGCCCAGCAGTGGCTGGGACGCGAGGGGCGCATCGATCGGGTCTACTTTCGGCTGGACGAGGCCGGGGTGAAGGCGTTGACGGCCCGGCTTGCTCCCGGCGAAGCCCTCGAGCGCACCGGCCCCGAGCTCGATGCCAGCCGGCTCGGGGATGCCCTGGCCCTCAATCTCACCGCCCTCTCCCTGCTGGCCCTGGCGGTGGGGCTCTTCCTGGTCTTCAACGCCCAGCGCTTCGTGCTCTCGGTGCGTCGCCCCCATCTGGCACGTCTCATCACGGTCGGGCTGGGGCCAACGCGCCTGCTGCGCCTGCTCGCCACCGAGCTGCTGCTCATCACCTTAACCGGCGCCCTGCTCGGCATGATGCTGGGGGTGGCCCTGGCGGCCGCCCTGATGGGGCAGGTGGGGCAGGCCCTGGGGGATCTCTATGGCCCCAACCCCATCCATCTGCTGCGCCTGACCCCCCTCACCTTTATCAAGACGCTGCTGCTCTGTCTGGCCGGGGTGGTGGCCGCCAATCTTCCCGCCTGGTATGGCCTGCTGCGCCGCCCCCTGCGCGAGCTGGAGCTACCCGGCCCCGGGATGAGCCGGCCTCGCCTGCGCCGATGGATGGCGCTGATGCTGCTCGGACTTGGCGGCGTGCTGCTCGGTTGGCAAGCAAGCGGCCTGCCCGGCGCCCTGCTGCTCTCGGCCTGCTGGCTGCTCTCCATGGCCCTGTGGCTGCCGGATCTGCTCACCCCGCTGCTGGGGCGACTGCGCCACCTCAGGCGCAGAGAGCAGTCGAAGAATGGACACAGAGGCGGCCCCTGGCTGCTACGCCTGGCCATGAGCGATCTCGACTTCGAGCGCGAGCGCAACACGGTGGCGGTGATGGCCCTGCAGCTCGCCATCGCGGCGGCCATCGGCATCGGCGTCATGGTGGCGAGTTTTCGCCTGAGCGTGGAAGGGTGGCTGGTCCAGCGTCTGGCGGCCGATCTCTATGTGACGGCCCCTCGAGCCCCCCAGGGGGGCTATGCCAGCCTCCCGCCGACCCTGATCCCCTGGCTCGAGGCGCAAGGATCGCTTCAGCTCTCCCGGCGACGAGTCGACTCGGCCCTGCTCGGGGATCAGGCCATCGAGCTGGCGAGCATGGAGATGATCCCGCCCCTGATGCGCGGCTATCCCCTGCTCGCGGGGCGTCTGCCCGGCCCCGGCGAGGCCCTCGCCAGTGAGCCCCTGCTGCGCCGTTTCGACCTTAAGGTGGGAGACAGGGTGCACATCGAGGGCCCCTTCGGTCGACTCACCCTGCGCCTTTGCGGCAGCTACCGGGACTATGGCAGCGACAAGGGGCAATTACTGCGCCCCTGGCAGACAACTCTTAACCCCCACTCCCTGGCGCTCTTTGCCCCCCCACCCGGATTGGAGGCCGAGTTGGCGGCACGCTTTGGAGATAGGGTGCGCCTGCTGCCCGCCCGGGGGATCCTCACCCAGGCGCTGGCCATCTTCGATCAGACCTTTGTGGTGACCGAACTGCTCAAACTGCTCATCCTCGCCATTGCCTTCGCCGGGGTCGCCATCGCCTTCATGGTGCAGGGGCTGGCCCGCGCCCCCTGGCAGCAGACCCTGCACGCCCTCGGCCTCGCCCGGGGGGAGCTGCTGCGCCTGCAACTGTGGCAGGGGGGTGTGTTGGGGCTGCTCACCGCCCTGCTCGCCCTACCGGTGGGGTATGGCCTGGCCTGGATCCTGATCGAGGTGGTCAACCCCCGCGCCTTCGGCTGGAGCCTCGCCTTCACCCCGGCCCCCGCCCACGCCGCCCTGACCCTGCTGCTCGCCCCCCTGTCGGCACTGGCCGCCTCGGCCCTGGCCTGGCACCTGACGAGAAGAGCCTCATGACGCGCTTTCTGATCCTGCTGCTGTGCGCCCTCCCCCTCTGGGCCAGCGAGCTCGGCTCCCTGCTGGGGGGCGATGCCACCGGCTTTCGCAAGGCGAGCCGGGAGCATCCCCTGCGCCTGCCCCTCGATCACGGGGCGCACCCGGACTACCGCTCCGAGTGGTGGTATCTCACCGGCCATCTCAAGGATGAGCAGGGGCGCGAATATGGCCTGCAGTGGACCCTGTTTCGCCAGGGGATAAGACCCGGCGAGGCGGCCAGCAACCCTTGGCGCATTCCCCAGATCTGGCTGGCCCAGGCGGCCATCACGGATCTGGCCAGTGGCCGTCACCTGAGCGACGAGCGCATCAGCCGCCAGGGGCCCGGCCTTGCCGGGGCAAGCCGCGGGCGCTACTGGCTGCGGGATTGGGCGCTGATCGCCCGGGGTGACGATCTCTTCCCCGCGACCCTGACCGTGAGCGCCGCCCCCTTCACCCTGGACCTGGCGGCGATCGCCAGCAAGCCCGCCGTGCTGCAGGGGGATGGGGGCTACAGCGAAAAGAGCCCGGGTAACGCCTCTTACTACTACTCCTACCCGAGGCTCTCCTTGCGCGGCACCCTCACCCTGGACGGGGAGGCCCGTACGGTGCAGGGTCAGGGCTGGTTCGATCACGAGTGGAGCAGCTCGGTGTTGGCCCAGTGGCAGGCGGGGTGGGACTGGTTCTCCCTGCAGCTTGACGACGGGCGCGAGCTGATGCTCTTTCGCCTGCGCACCAAGGCAGGGCGCACTGAGCCCGAGAGCCGCTACGCCGTGGTGATTGAGCGAGACGGCCGCCAGCGGCAGATCCCGGCCGGGCAGATACGTTTTATCCCGGGCAAGGTGTGGCGCGGCCCCAAGGGGGAGGCCTATCCCATCGAGTGGCGACTCAAGGCCGGGGATCTTAACCTCACCATCCGGGCCCGCCAGGCGAGTCAGGCCATGAGCGGACGCTTCAACTACTGGGAGGGCGCGGTGAGCGTCTCGGGGGATGCCAGCGGCCTGGGTTATCTGGAGATGACCGGGTATTAGGTTGGCATTGAGCGCCACATGATCCCACGCCGGGTGAACCAGCGATTCGATACCGCCCCGACGGTCCTGACCGAACGAGGGTGACGTTCTGGCCACTGCTTAGGGGCGACTGTCACCTGTTTCTCTTTCCTGACTCAGACTCCCCATTGACGCCTCCTGTTTTGAGGCCAGGATCCCGGCCGGGATCCATCGCCCCCGACCACCCTGAGTGTCGATCTCAACAATTCATCACCTAAACTGCGCGCTCGCTCACAGCGTCACAAGCACAAAAGACACTCATCCTCCCGTGTCAGCCCCAGTACAAGGTGGCAACCCTATGATCGACCTTTATCGGCGACCAGAACCCGCCACCAGTACTGTTCGAAGGTTAATACCATGCACATGAGCACCCTCACTGCCGCACTGTTACTCCTGACCACCTTTGCCTCTCAGGCCGCCCAGAGCGACCCTCTGCCGGCCTGGAATAACACGGCCGCCAAACAAGGTGTCCTTGACTGGATTGCCAACGCCACCGACCCCGCCAAAGGAACCTTTATTCCCCGGGAAAAACGCCACGTAGTGTTTGATAACGACGGCACCCTCTGGCCAGAAGCACCGGTGACATTTCAACTGCAATTTGCCGTGGACGAGATCAAACGCCTGGCCCCGGCACACCCCGGGTGGAAGGCGGATCCCATCGTCCAAGCCGCACTCAACAACGATTTCCAGGCTATCGCCAAGTCCGGCCGGCGAGGCCTGGCACGCTTGCTGGCCCTGACGCACAGCGACATAGATTCGAGCGAGTTTCGTCAACGCGTGACCACCTGGCTTAACCACCACCGGGATCCACGTTATGGATGCCAGTACGATCAACTTGGCTACCTACCGATGAGACAGCTGCTTGATCTCCTCAGGGCCAATGACTTCCAGACCTGGATTGTCTCCGGCGGTGGCATCGATTTCATGCGGGTCGTGTCTGAAAAGATGTACGGTATCGCGCCTCAACAGGTTATTGGCTCCTTTGCCATCAACACCTTCGCGCTCAGCCAGGAGGGGAGCGAGATCCAGAAAGGCATGAGCGGGGCCTTCTTCAATGACGGGGCGAGTAAACCGGTGGCTATCCATCTCTTCATGGGTCAGCGCCCGGTGGCGGCGTTTGGTAACAGTGATGGGGATGTTCCCATGCTGCAATACACGTCGACCAACCCTGACTACGCCCCCCTTGGATTACTGATCCACCATACCGATGGCGAGCGTGAATACGCCTACGATAGCCATCCGCCGGCAAGCGGCAAGCTGGTCGATGGGCTTGCTCAAGCCAAGCGACGGGGCTGGGTCGTTGTGGATATGAAAAACGACTGGAACAGGGTTTTCGACCCGGCCCTTTGCCCGGGGACCCCTTAAGGGAGCTGCCGCCCCGCCAGGAGTGGGCGATTCAGGCCGGTATCCGGCCATTGCGCACCAGGGCCCGGCGAATATTGCGGCACATCTTGCCAAAGCGGCTGAGTTCGTCGAAGGTGGGGGGAATGCCCCGCTCGATCTGATGCTGCCAATAGCAAAGTTCGGTATCGACCAGCTCCATCAGCTTCTTGGGGCAACCGAGGCAGGTGTTGTCGGGACCACAGCGAAAGGTATCGGCCCGGTAGAGGGGGAACTCCCTCTTGACCGCATCGATAATTTGCTGCATTGCAGTGATCCTGTCCGGTTTTCTGCTCATCATGCGGCCCCCTCTCACTGGCCGGGGATGATAGGGGGGCCACGCCTTGAGATCCATACCTCCTCCGGTCGAGCACCGTGCCTGCAAACCCGATTTTGACCCGAAAGCCGAAGTTGCTTACTCTTGCCTCCTCTTTCCCTCTGGATCTTCCCATGTGCACCCTCTTTACTGGCCAGAGCCCTGACCACTATACCTGCACCACCCGCTCGCTCCGGCTCTGTGGCCACAGCACCAGTATCCGGCTCGAAAACAAGTTCTGGGATATCCTCGAGCAGATCTGCCAGGCCGAGGGACGCACCATGGGGCAGTTTCTCTCAGCGCTCTATCAGGAGTCTCTGGCCAGCGGCATGGACAAAAGTAACTTCACCTCTCTGCTGCGCTGCTCATGCCTTATCCACCTCGAGACTCGTACCGCTACATCCTAGGCAAAACGGCCGCTGCGCTCGATAAACTCGATCTTGTAGCCGTCGGGGTCGGTGATAAAGAAGAGGCGCGCCAACAGCATCCCCTCATGGCGCATCTCTCTGATCGGTGAAGGGGCAAGCCCGAGGCAGATCAGCCTGTGGTGGGCCGCCTCTATCTCCTCCACCGTCACGGCCATATGGCCATAGCCGCTACCGTGGCTGTAAGGCTCGCGCTGGTCGTGGTTGTGGGTCAGCTCGAGCTCGTAGCCGCTCTGCTCATTGGCCAGGTAGCTCAGGGAGAAGTCCTCGAAGAGAAAACGATCCTTCACCTCAAGCCCGAGGGCATCACGATAGAAACGGGTCGACGCATCCAGGTCGCGGACCCGGATCATGGTGTGGGCTAATTTGGTCATCTTGGCTCCTTGGTAACGAGAGCCTTAGGGTAACGAGTCGCTCATCGTGTGGGGTAGTAGCGCGCTACCACAGGCGCATGCCCCTCACACCCGCCCCGGTGCCGTCAGGGGAAAGCGCAGGATAAAGCGGCAACCCGCACCGGTAAGCACGGGGGCCAGATCCAGACTCCCCCCCAGGATGGCACTGGCAATACGCCGTGAGATGGCCAGCCCCATCCCTGAACCTTGCCCAAGTCGGGTGGTGAAGAAGGGATCGAAGGCGTGGGCCCGCACCTCGGGTGCCATACCGGTGCCATTGTCCTCCAGTGTCAGCTCTACCATTCCCCCTGTCACCCTGGCCTCCAGGGTGATTTGTGGATCACTCACCCCCGCCAGTCCGTGGCGCAACGCGTTTTGCAACAGATGGTGGAGCAAGAGTCCCAGTGGCTCGGGGAAGCTGTCACAGCCAATACCCTGCGGTACCCGGTTCTCGACCCTCACCCCCCCGGGCTCCAGCCCCTCGACCCTGACTTGCTCGGCAATACGCTCGCACAGATCGAAACGATGGCGCTGCTCGGAGACCTGCTCGACAGAGACCCGTTTAAAGTCATTGATGAGGCGGCTCAGACGCTGCAGCTCCTTGTCGGCCACCGAGCAGATCTCACGCCCACTCACCACAAACTCTTCGAGCAGTGAACGGGCCAGCGTCTTGCTCTCTAGCTGCCTCTCCAGGGCGGCGAAACGATCCCCCAGGGTGGTGAGCAGGGTGATCACGTTGCCAAGAGGGGTATTGAGTTCGTGCGAGACGCCCGCCACCATGGCCCCCAGCGCCGCCAGCTTCTCGTGATTAAGCAGCTCCTCCTGCTGCACCTTGACCGAGTACAGAGCAGTGGCAAGCTGCTCCCCGCGCTCCACCAACGCCTGCTGGGCCGATTCAAGCTGCAAATTGTCGAGCAGGATGTGCAAGCTGGCCTGCACGCTGTCGCGAAACTGCTCGAGCAGCTCGGGATAGGGAGAGGGATAGGGGTTCTCTTCCCGGCTCAGCACACAGATGGTGCCGAAGATATGGCCATCGGGCCAGAGGATGGGGAGACCGCAGTAGGAGATCATCTGCAGCTTGATATCGGGGTTGTGATCCCACAGGGGATCCTTGAGGGCATTGGGCACGATCAGGGGACGGCGGGTATCCATCACGTGCTCGCAGTAGAGCCCGGAGTCGAGGTGCTCCCGCGCCCCCTCCCCATAGCAGTTGTCGGGATGGTTACCGCTGACGAAGACCTCTATCTCCCGGGCATGGACCCGCATGATGAGGCTCGCCGGTACCTCGAACAGGCGGGCGATGAGATCCAGGGTCTGCTGCCATGAGGCCTTCAGGTTAACCGGGATCTCGATATCGGCGTGGATGGGGTACTTGGGGGAAAAGGCACTCATGGTGAACAGTCCAACGGGTTATCTCTGAATAAGATAGACCCGCGCCACCCGGCTCACCCGTCTTGAGCGGCAAGAAAGGCGATGGACTGACGATTGAATCGCTCCGGGCTCTCTACGTTACAGACGTGGCCGCATCCCTCGATCACCGCCAGCTCGCTATAGGGGTCGCGCGACACCTGCTCGCGCACCGGCGCGAGGAACATGTAGTCCTCCTCTCCCATGATATAGAGGGTCGGAATCGAGACCGGTCGCTCGCGAAAGTAGCGCATCAGGGGGTTGACCTCGGTGGCGAGACGAAACCAGCGTTTGAACTCCTTCTGACACAGGCGCCGCGCCTCGCGCACGAAGAGCAGGCGCGACTCGCGATGGCGATCCCGTGGCATGATGATGAAGGCAAACAGACGATAGAGCCACATATAGGGCAGGATGTGCTGGCCGAGGCGTCCCAGTTGCACCAGGATGCGTGAGCGAATATCGAGGCGCAAGATGGCGCCGCCCAGCACCATGCTCTTGACCCGCTCGGGGCAGAGCTCGGCCAGATGGCGGATAAGGATGGTGCCAAGGGAGATGCCGACGAAGTGGGCACGCTGGATCCCCAGGTGATCGAGCAGGCGGACGATATCCTCGGTCACCGCCCGAAAGCTGTATTTGCCCTGCACCACCTGCTGCAGGCGATGGGAGTGGCCGTGACCGCGCAGATCGAGCAGCAGCACATTGAAGCGCTCCCGGTACGCCTTGAGCTGGCGAAACCAGATGTTGGAACTCCCCCCCGCCCCGTGGACGAAGACAACCCAGGGCCTGTCGGGCCCAACTTCATAGGTCTTGTGATAGAGCATCCGCGCATGCGCCTCTGTCGGGGTTATACTGGGTCGCCGATTCTAACAGAAAAGCCGGAGCGAACCTTGATAACGCTCACTGCCGTGCGGGATCACCTGCTCAGCCTCCCCGCCGCCACCGAAGATACCCCCTTCGGCCCGGAAGTTCTGGTCTACCGCCTGCACGGCAAGATGTTTGCCCTGCTGCGCTGGGAGGCCAATCCCATGGTGCTCAACCTCAAGTGCGATCCCGAGCTGGCGCTGCTGCTGCGCGAGATCCACCCGGAAGTGACCCCGGGCTGGCACATGAACAAGCGCCACTGGAACAGCGTTACCTTGCAAGACACCCTGGCCGACGATCTCTGGCAGGGGTGGGTGCACCACTCTTATCAGAGGGTAAGTGCCACCCTGCCCCGCCGCCTGCAGAGGCCTCTATGATGCTGACCATCAGCCCCATGCAGCCAGGCGATCACGACGCGCTGGCAACCCTGTTCGAGCACTCGGTACGCCATAGCGCTCCCGGGCACTACACACCACAGCAGGTCGAAGCCTGGGCGGTCGGCGCCCGCAGCCCCGCCTTTCTAAGGGAGCTGGCCGCCAGCGAGGGCTGGGTGGCCTGGCTGGATGCAAACCGGGTGGGTTTCGTCACCCTGACCAGAACTGCCCATCTGGGTCTTCTCTATGTGGCACCGGATCACCAACGACAGGGCATAGGCGAACATCTGGTGACCACAGTGCTCGCCTCTGCCAGGGAGAGAGGCTGGCACGAGCTGCAAACCGAGGCCAGTCTGCTGAGTCTTGGGCTATTTTTAAGACTGGGTTTTCGGGTGACGGCGCTCGAGCAGATCCGGCGCGGGTCGGTACTCTTTTCCCGCCATCGTCTCCGTTACCGATTGTCATCCCCGGTGGGCTCACTACAATAGCTCCATTTCCATCACACATTGAGTAGCGCGACATGGTTGTAGACGGTGAAGGGTATCTGGCGCTCATCGAATATCTGGTCGAGAGCCTTGGACTGTTTGAGCAAAAGGGCGACGAGGCCGGAGGTGAGACCATCGAGCATCTGGTGAGCGACCAGGTCGCCGAGAGCCTGATCGCCTTGTGCGAGCAGAACCCTCAGCTCGACTCCAAGGTCCGCTTCGTCATTATGCGTGAAGCCGACTCAGTGGTGGCCGACCTGCAAGAGGTCCTCTCCGCCGTCTGGGAGCGTCCGGCCACGGCCGCCCAGCGGGAGTTTCTCATCGAATTTATCATTCTTATCAAGAACCTCTTCGACAGCGCCATCCGCTAACCTGATTCCCCCACCCAAAAAGAAACAGGCCGCCCGGTATGGGGCGGCCTGGCTTGCTGTCATCTTGTTTGGCAAGAAGTGTCTGGTCTGGGCCCCCGTCCATGAGGGCTCAACTGGTTGGAGCACTCCTGGCAAAGAAAGTTCATTTTATTTCTGCTTTTTTTACTATCGGTACAGTTTGCGTTCAATTCGCCCCAACGGGCAGGCAGACACCAATCCCCCCCAGACCACAATACCCCTCGGGATTCTTGGCCAGATATTGCTGGTGATACTCCTCGGCGTAATAAAACGGAACCAGGGGCAAGATGGCCGTGGTGATAGTCCGGCCATCACCGCTTTGTGCCATCGCCCCCTGATAGACGGCCAGGCTTGCCTCGGCCTCGGCCCGCTGCGCCTCGTCGGCCCAGAAGATGACAGAGCGATACTGAGTGCCCACATCACCGCCCTGGCGCATTCCCTGCGCCGGATCGTGATGCTCCCAGAAGAGGCGCAGCAGATCCCCGTAACGAATACGGGTCGGATCGAACACCACCTGCACCGTCTCGGCGTGACCGGTCAGGCCGCTGCATACCTCTCGATAAGTGGGATTGGGGGTCATCCCGCCCTGATAACCCGCCGCCGTCGACCAGACCCCTTCCTGCTGCCAGAAGAGGCGCTCGACGCCCCAAAAACAGCCCATGCCAAACCAGGCAACCGCCATCCCATCGGGCCAGGGCCCGACGGTGGCATGCCCGTTGACAACGTGCACCGGATTGACGGCGAGGGGCTCGCTACGCCC
The DNA here is from genome assembly GCF_040908155.1 of Aeromonas sp. R6-2. Lineage (NCBI taxonomy): Bacteria > Pseudomonadati > Pseudomonadota > Gammaproteobacteria > Aeromonadales > Aeromonadaceae > Aeromonas > Aeromonas sp. R6-2. The sequence goes on from NZ_JBFODE010000032.1 coordinate 247,617, forward strand.
CGGCAGGGCATCGGCGGGCGATACCAGGCTGATGTTTTCCATGACTCTCTCCTGACGGCTCCATGAGCGAGCGACAATACGGGAGAGTCAGACCCGGGATCAAGAGGGGTCAGACGATCCAAAACCCTTCGACACCCTCCTCCCCGCTCACCTTGAGGTGGAGCAGCAACTCATCCTCACAACTCGAGAAGGTGCCCTTCCAGAGCAACAGGGTGTCGTGACCCCGCCGTAGCCGGGTCAGAAAGGTGAGACGAAGACAGGGGCCAAAACGCTCGCGAAACTGGAGGCTTCCCTTGTGAAACCGCTCGGCACCGTACTCCCCGGCAACGAAGTCGGGGGGCAAGAGGGCCGAGAAGCTGGCCAGATCCCCGTCGCCATAGGCCGTGAGCAGTTGCAGTAGCAGAGGGCCAAGCCGCTCGGCCAGAGGCTCATCCTCCGGCAACTCGAGATGTGGTTGGGTCATATGACTCTCCCCTCTGAAACAGGCTGTGATGCGCTCATCCTAGCACCTGGAGAAATAAAGAGCTCACCCAGAATAAATAAGCTTGATTTGTGAATTGATTTTCATATATTGACCCCATTCGTGACTTTCTATTGTTAGGGCTTCAGCTGTGCGTGAAAGGGATCCCGCTCTGGTCAATGCATTTCGTCAATCCACCCCCTATGTCAACTTCCATCGGGGTGGCACCTTCGTGTTGATGGCGGGGGGAGAAACCATCAGTCACCCCAACTTCAGCAACATCATCAATGATATCGCCCTGTTGCAGACGCTGGGTATCCGTCTGGTGCTGGTCTTCGGCGCCCGCCCCCAGATCGACGAGGCGCTGGCCCGCCACCAGATAGCCCCCCACTTCCACAAGCAGACCCGGGTCACCGACGAGGAGAGCCTCGCTATCATCAAGCAGGTGTGTGGCGGCATGCAGTTCGAGATCACCTCCCGCCTCTCCATGGGGCTGGCCCACACCCCCATGCAGGGGGCTCGCATCAGCGTGGTGAGCGGCAACTTCGTCACCGCCCAGCCGCTGGGGGTGGACGAAGGGGTCGACTACTGCCTGAGCGGCCGGGTACGACGCATCGACACCGACGGGATCCGTCGCCAGCTGGATCAGCAGAACCTGGTGCTCATCTCCCCCATCGGCTGCTCGGTCACCGGCGAGAGCTTTAACCTCTGCTCGGAAGAGGTGGCCCAGCGCATCGCCATTGATCTCAGAGCCGACAAGCTCATCTGCTTTAGCTCCCATCAGGGGGTGCTCGACGCGGGGGGCAATGCCATCTCCGAGCTCTTTCCCGAAGAGGCGCAGGAGCATCTGGCCCTGCTCGCCCAGGAGGGGGATCACCTCTCGGGCACGGCTCGCTATCTGCGCGCCGCCATCGCCTCCTGCCGCGGCGGGGTACCGCGCTCCCATCTGGTGAGCTACACGGAAGACGGGGCCCTGCTGCAGGAGCTCTTTACCCGGGAGGGGGTGGGCACCCAGATAGTGCGCGAGAGTGCCGAGCGGGCGCGCTCCGCCACCATAGACGACATCGGCGGCATACTGGACCTTATCCGCCCCCTGGAGGAGGAGGGCATTCTGGTGCGTCGCTCCAGGGAACAGTTGGAGATGGAGATCGAGCACTTCACCGTGATCGAGCGCGACGGCCTCATCATCGGCTGCGCCGCCCTCTACAGCTTTCCCGACGAGGCGATGGCCGAGATGGCCTGCGTGGCCATTCATCCCGAGTATCGCAGTGGCCACCGGGGGGACATGCTGGTCGGCCGGGTCAGCGAGCAGGCTCGCAGACAGGGGATAGAGCGCCTCTTCGTGCTCACCACCCGCTCCATCCACTGGTTTCAGGAGCGCGGTTTTTATCCTGTGGTCGTGGAGGATCTTCCTGTGGCCAAGCAGCGCCTCTACAACTGGCAGCGCCGCTCCAAGATTTTGCTAAAGAACATTGCTTAATTGATTGATTTAAAATGAGTAAAAAAAGAACCCTTAATGTTTGTCGATTCTTGATTGACACTGATGACCAAGACGGGTTATTTGTTTAATTACTCCACCGCCCAAGGGGTGGAGCCAGAAGAGGAGCGTTGCCCAGGCAGCCAGGGGGAGGAGTTCGGTCTCCGACGATCCCGGGCCAGGGGGAGCAGCGCCGAGATGGGAAGCATACCGTTATGCATCCCGTCGGCTGCGGGGGCTGAATCCCCCGGGCTGTCATCGGTGAAGGGTTAGCCCTTCTCAGGTGGAGCGCTTCTGGCCGGGATGTTCACCTATTCCTGCCATTTTACCGCTTCCCCTGTCTTTGCCCGATGGACCGGCTTTTTTATATAGACAGGAGTTTTCATGACCGCTCTCAACGTCGCCAAGTTTGGCGGCACCAGTGTCGCCGATGCCACCGCCATGGGCTGTTGCGCCGATGTCGTTCTCGCCAATCCCGCCACCCGTATTGTGGTGCTGAGCGCCAGCGCCGGCGTCACCAATCTGCTGGTCGCCCTGGCCCAGGGGGAACTCGGTGACGAGGCCCTGGGCGAGCAGCTGGCCCGGTTGACAGAGATCCAGCAGCGTATCCTCGACGCCCTCTCCCCCAGCCCCGAGCTGCGGGCGGCCATCTATGCCCAGCTTGCCGAGATCGAGGCCATGGCACGCCAGGCCAGGTTGCACACCGATGCGGAGCTGGCCGATCGCCTCATCGCCTGTGGCGAGATGATGTCGAGCCGCCTCTTCACCGAGCTGCTGCGCCAGCGCGGGGCCAGCGCCCAATGGATCGATGTGCGCCAGCTGCTGCGTACCGACAGCCGCTTTGGCAAGGCGAGCGTCGATCTCGAGACTACCCGTACCCTCTGCCAGCAGACGCTCTCACCCCTGCTCGGCGATACCATCGTCGTCACCCAGGGCTTTATCGGGGCCGACGAACATGGCCGCACCACCACCCTGGGCCGTGGTGGCTCGGATTACAGCGCAGCCCTGCTCGCCGAGGCGATGGATGCCGGCAGCATCGAGATCTGGACCGATGTTCCCGGCATCTACACCACGGATCCGCGCCTGGTGACCCGGGCCAGACCCATCCCCGAAATCAGCTTCGCCGAGGCGGCCGAGATGGCCACCTTCGGTGCCAAGGTGCTGCACCCCTCGACCCTGCAACCTGCGGTGCGCAAAGACATCCCCGTCTTCGTCGGCTCGAGCCGGGATCCGGCGGCCGGCGGCACCTGGATCCGCGCAGCCACCCGCAGCAGCCCCCTGTTTCGTGCCGTGGCCCTGCGCCGCAACCAGGTGCTGGTCACCCTGCACAGCCCCAACATGTTTCACGCCTACGGCTTTCTGGCCGAGGTGTTTGGCATCCTGTCACGCCACCGCATCTCGGTGGATCTCATCACCACCTCCGAGGTGAGCGTCTCCCTGACCCTGGATCACACCGGCAGCCAGAGCAATGGAGAGGCGACCCTGAGCGACAAGGTACTGGCCGAGCTCGGTGAGCTGTGCAAGGTCAAGGTAGAGAGCGGGCTCGCCCTGGTGGCCCTTATCGGCAATCGCATGAGCGAGGTCAATGGTGTGGGCAGCCAGGTCTTCGCCACCTTGCAGGATCACAATATCCGCATGATCTGCTATGGGGCCAGCGCCCACAACCTCTGCTTCCTGGTGGGCGAAGAGGAGGCCGGCGCCGTGGTCAACCGGCTGCATCAGGGTCTGCTCGGCTAATCGATCCGGGTCCATGGAGGGACCCGTCATCAACTGTTAATCAGATCTTCATTTTCCGGTCATAAAATTGACAACGAGAGGGCATTGGCCGCACCATCGGCCACTCTCGTTGCTCAAGGACAGGGCCAGATGAGATCCCGATTTGTCACTCCAGCCGCCGACTGGCGGCGCCTCCTGCTCCACCTGCTGTGGGGCCTGCTTCTCTTTGCCCTGCTGCTTCCCTGGCTGCGCCTCGACGCCGTGCTGAACCGTTTCGAGCCCATCGACTTTCACAGCGGCACCCTGCAGGTCGCCCGCCTCGAGCAGGCCTCCCTGCTCTACAAGAGTGACGAGCGCGGCATGTATGTGGTACTGCATCACAAGTGGCGACTGGCCGAGCCCCTGCAAGGAGCCGACCGTCTCACCTTCATCCTGCGCCGGGAAGACGGCGGTGAGGCCGGCCGCCTCGACATCGATGCCAGCAAGCGCCAACGCTGTGGCGACAAGGGGTGCCTTGTACAGCTCAACAGCACGATGCGCGTCCCCGATGATGCGGCCAGCCGGGAGTACTCCCTCTGGGTGAAACCGCAGATCCAGGGGGCACCGCTGCCCACCCGCTTCCTGCAGATCTTGCCGGCCCGGGGCTTCTCCCTGCCCCAACTGCTACTCGCTCTCGGCACCATAGTGCTGGTCAACGCCCTGTTGCTGCACCTGCTGGCTCCCCTGTTTCGCCTGCGCCGACGCTCCCGGCTGGCGGCCAGCCTGCTGCTGGGTAACCTTACCTTCCTGCTGCTGCACGGCTTTGCCTTCTTTCGCTTCGGTGAGTTCACCCTCTGGTCGGGATTTCGGATCGAACACTACTACCTGGCCTGGGGCACCATGGTGATAGGCTGGGGAGTGTGCGCCCTGGCCGGTTTTCATCTCTACATGGGACTGGCCTTCACCCTCTTGATGGGCTTAGGCCTTGTCGCCAACTTCACCAAGATCGCCATCTACGGGGTGCCCATCGGTGGCAATGATCTCGGCAACCTGCTGGGGCTGCTCCAGATCCTGCGCGAGGAGCACCCTTGGGCGCCCTGGGCGCTGGCCCTGCTGCTGGCGCTCGCCTGCTGGCGTTTCGCCCTGTCGCGCTGGCTGCTGCGCGGGGTTGCGGCTACCCTCGCCTTCTTCGCCCTGTGCGTCTTCGCCACCCAGGCCAGCAACCGCCTGCTCGGCCCCAACGTGCGTTATTTTCAGCACAGCGTCACCTATCACAGGGATCTGATCCGCGCCGGCCCCGGCCTCTACCTCTTCAACCTGGTGGATGACATGGTGAGCCAGGGATCCATCTTCCGCTACCCCCTGCTCAGCTCGGGTCTCGCCCCGCAGCGGGAGCACGCTCCCGACCATCACCCTCCCCTCTGGGACAGGGTGATCGTGCTGCAATATGAATCCCTCTGGCTCGGTTGGCAGGGGAAGATCTGTGCCAGGGCGCCGGAGCTCACCCTGCCCGCCGGCGTGCACCAGTGGCGCAAAACCATCCACTCCCCCACCACGGGAGGGATGACGGTGCTGGCCGAGTTCGAGATGAACACCGGGCTGCCGGTGGGACTGCTCAAGCAGGGCATAGTGCCCTATTACTATCTGCAGCCGAGTGTGCCGAGCCTCGCCAACACGGCGCGGGCCAACGGCTATCAGACCCTCTTCGTCCACCCCTATGTGGAGAAATTCTGGGGCAGGGATCGGGCGATCCCGGCGCTGGGCTACCAGACTCGCTGGTTTGAGGAGGCCTTTACCACCCTCTCTCACAAGGGACTCTATGTCTCGGACGATGCCATGATAGCTCGCCTGCTGAGCGGCGAGGCTCCCCAGTTTGCCTATGGGGTCACCATGCAGGGGCATGGTCCCTTCGATGGCCCGCGCTATCAGGGGGCCGAGCTCGATGGAGCCTGCCCCGATCTCCCCGCCGACGAGCGGCAGACCCTCAACACTTACTACACAGGCGTGGTGGATGCCATGGCCTCATTGCAGAAGCTGCTCGAGACCCTGACGGCCGGCGATGAACGTTTTTTGGTGATCGCCTTTGGCGATCACCAACCCTTCCTGATGGGTGCGGGGGATGGCATCCTGGGTCCCAACCCAACCCGGGCGGCCCGCTACGAGATCCCCCTGATGGTCTTCACCCGCGAGGGGGATCTGCTCGACCCGGCCATCGCCTTCGGCGAGGTGCGCCAGCTCTATGAGCTGGGCCAGATCACCCGAGCCCTGTTGGCCGGCCGCCTGCAGGCCGCCGAGCCTCAGCCCCTGCTGCACCCGGTATTGGGTGAAGAGGCGGGATTTGACCCCACGCCCCTGCTGCCCCAAATCCGCGCCACCTTCAAAAGCGATGCCCTTCCCTGATAACAAGGGGGTTGGCCCCGGGGTGAGGGCCGATTAGTATGGCTCCCCTCACCGCACACGGAGTCCTTTTCATGTCCGATTGTCCTTGCGGCCAGGGCCGCCCCTATGCCGACTGTTGCCAACCCCTGCATCTGGGCGCCGCCGCCCCCACTCCCGAAGCCCTGATGCGCTCCCGCTATTGTGCCTTCGTGCTGGGACTGGGGGAGTACCTGGTCGAGACCTGGCATCCGGACCATCTGGGGGGCCTCAGCGCCGAAGAGCTGGGGCAGCAAGATACCCACTGGGATCATCTGGAGATCCTCGGCAGCGGCGAGCAGGGCGATCAGGGGTGGGTCGAGTTCAAGGCCTGGTTTCAAGATGGCGGACAACTTGCCTGCCTGCACGAGCGCTCTCGCTTCCTGCGCGAGGCGGGACGCTGGCGCTACACGGAGGGGGAGATATCGCCGCCCCCCACCCGGATCGGTCGCAACGATCCCTGCCCCTGTGGCAGCGGCAAGAAGTTCAAGAAGTGTTGTGCCTCCTGAGGGAGCGGCCTTAAATGAAACACATCTCTGCATGTAAGGAGGCGTTGTGACAGAACAGAGCCAGGCCAGTGCCATCAAGCAGAAGCTGCTCGCCCAGCGGGAAAAAGGGACCCCAATCAAGGGGAGCGATGTGCTCTCCTACCTGCAACCCGCCAGCGAAGCCGGCGTCGAGGTGATCACGCCGACCGGGGTCAACCGGGCACTCCCCGCCGTCCTGATCGGGTCGGATCGCCGCGGATTCCTCTACTTCACCCTCTACACCGTCTCGGCCAACGAGGCGGCCCTCTGCTGCCGCCCCGGTTATCGGGTCGCCATCTCGCTGGTGTGTGAACGGGGCATGGGAGCCATGGTGCACTTCAGCAGCTTCATCGAGCAGTTCAGCAGTGCGCCGCTGGTATTCACGGTGCGCACACCCGAGAGCCTGCTCTTGAGCAAGATCCGCAAGGAGACGCGCTATCCGGTCCAGTGTGAAGGGCTGGCCGTGGTCGGGCAGCGCCAGGTCGAGATCAGCCTGCTCGATCTCTCCCAGGATGGCTGCGCCTTCGCCACCAATCACCTGGCCCCGCCCTTCTCCCCCGGTTGGCAGCTGGAGCTGCGCTTTCGACCCGCCACACGGGATGCCACCCAGTTTCGTCTCACCGGCACCCTCTGCAACCTGCGCACGGTCGGAGGACAACACCGCTACGGCATGCGCTTTGACGCCCATGGCCGCCAGCAGAGCGCACGCTTCTTCGAGCATCTGGAGTTCAATGGCCACCACATGGTGATGCGCCAACATCAGCCAGAGGCGCACCAATGACGCTCCCGACGAGTGCGATATGGCTCACAAAAAACCACACAACACCCATCACTTGAGCGTTTGCGCTCATTAATTTGGTCTGAATCAAACATTTTTCATGGCGTTCCCGTCACACTGCTCCTAACAAGAAGCAGTGAGATGAGCACAATGAAACGGATCACCACCCAGGTCGTTATCATAGGCGGCGGGGCAACGGGCGCAGGGATCATGCGCGATTGCGCCCTGCGCGGTATCGACTGTGTTTTGCTCGAGCGCGATGACATCGCCTCGGGCACCACGGGCCGCAACCACGGCCTGCTCCACTCCGGCGCCCGCTACGCCGTCACCGACCAAGAGTCTGCCCGCGAGTGCATTCAGGAAAACCGCATCCTCAAGCGCATCGCCAGCCACTGTGTGGAGGACACCGGCGGTCTCTTTCTCACCCTGCCGGAAGATGACATCGGCTTTCAGAAGACCTTTATGGAGGCCTGTGCCCGCGCCAGTATCGAGACCCGTCAGCTCGACCCGCGTGAGGCGCTGCGCCTCGAGCCCAACGCCAACCCGGCCATGATAGGGGCCATCCAGGTGCCGGATGGTACGGTCGACCCCTTCCGTCTCGCCGCCGCCAACGTGCTCGACGCCAAGGAGCACGGTGCGCGTATTTTCACTCACAGCAAGGTGCTGGGGCTGCTGCGCACCCAAGACAGAGTGCACGGCGTCAAGGCCATCAATACCCGCACCGGCGAGGCCTTCGAGGTAGAGTGCCAGGAGGTGATCAACGCCGCCGGGATCTGGGGCCAGCAGATCTGCGAATACGCCGATCTCGGCATCCGCATGTTCCCGGCCAAGGGCTCCCTGCTCATCATGGATTACCGCATCAACCAGCTGGTGCTCAACCGCTGCCGCAAGCCGGCCGACGCCGACATCCTGGTCCCCGGGGATACCATCTCCCTCATCGGCACCACCTCGAGCAAGGTGGACTACCACACCATCGACAACCTCAAGGTGACCCCGGAAGAGGTGGACGTCTTGCTGCGCGAGGGGATCAAGCTCTCCCCCATCATGGCGCGCACCCGATTGCTGCGCGCCTACGCCGGGGTACGCCCCCTGGTCGCCGTGGACGGGGACGAGTCGGGCCGCAACATCAGCCGCGGCATAGTGCTGCTCGATCACGGCGAGCGCGACGGCCTGCAGGGCTTTAACACCATCACGGGCGGCAAGCTGATGACCTATCGCCTGATGGCCGAATGGGCCACCGATCTGGTGGCCAGGAAACTCGGCAACAGCACCCCCTGCCGCACCGCCGAGCTGGCGCTGCCCGGCTCGCGCGACCCCGACAAGGTCTCGGCCCCGGGTCTGAGTGCCCCGGCCGAGGGGTCGGCCCAGTACCGCCACGGGGAGCGGGTCATCGCCTTCTTTCGTGACAATCCCAGGGCCAACGCCCTCATCTGCGAGTGCGAGATGGTAACCGCCGGCGAGATAGAGTACGCCCTGCGCGAGCTGGATGTGGACAACCTTATCGATCTGCGCCGCCGCACCCGGGTCGGCATGGGCCCCTGTCAGGGTGAGCTGTGCGCCTACCGCGCCGCCGGCCTGATGCACGAGTACGGCAAGGCCGATGGCCGCCAGGCCTGCGTCATGCTGCGCCAGTTTATCGAGGAGCGTTTCAAGGGCACCCGCCCGGTGTTGTGGGGGGATGCCCTGCGCGAAGCGGAATTTACCTACTGGATTTATGAGGGGCTGTTCGGGCTGGGTAGCTGGACCGCCGAGCCGCGCACTGAGGAGGCCGCATCATGAGATTCGACAGCATCATCATAGGTGGCGGTATCGCCGGCCTGTGCGCCGGCCTGCGTCTGGCCGAGGCGGGGCAGAAGAGCCTCATCATGGCCTCGGGTCAGAGTGCTCTGCATTTCTCCTCCGGCTCGGTAGACTTGCTCGGCGGCGAGGGGGATCCCCGCACCGCCCTGCCCGACTTCATCGACCGGCACCCGGAGCACCCCTATGCCCGGGTGGGCCACGCCAATGTGCTGGCCAGCCTGGACGATCTGCAGCGCCACTGCGCCGCCGAGGGACTCATCCTGACGGGCGGCGAGCGCAACCACAGACGCCTCACCCCCATCGGTACCCTCAAGGAGACCTGGCTCTCTCCCGATACCTGCGCCATCGCCGGCGACACGCCCCAGCCCGAGCGGCTGATGCTCGCCACCCTGGAGGGATTTCGTGACTTCCACCCGGCCCTGGCCGCCGCCAATCTGGCAAACCAGCCCGGGTTTGCCAATACCCGCATCCTCACCGGCGAGCTGCGCCTGCCCCAGCTGGCCGAATTTAGCCGCAATCCCCACGAGTTTCGCTCCGCCGACATCGCCCGCCTGTGCGATCGCCACGATCTGCTGGCCGACCTGGCCCGGGAGATCTCGCGCCTGATGCACGAGGCCGGTGGCCACTGCCACCATCTGGTGCTGCCCGCCTGTCTCACCCTGGGACTGGTAGGCGAGCGTCTGAGCGAGCTGGAAAAACGCACCGGCTGCACCATCCGCGAGGTCGCCACCATGCCGCCGTCGCTCATCGGCATGCGCCTGCAGGAGACCCTCAAACGCCGCTTCATCGCACTCGGCGGCACCTATCTCACCAGCGAGCGGGTGCAGGGGGCACACTGTGCAAACGACCGGGTGATAGGCCTCTACAGCCAAAACGGGGAAGACGTCCTGTTCGAGGCAGACCACTTCATCCTCGCCACCGGCAGCTTCTTTAGTCGCGGCCTGGAGTCGCGCCTGCGCGGCATTCGCGAGCCCATCTTCGGTGCCGACGTGCTCAGCGACCCGGAACGCGATGCCTGGGCCGGTCGCCGTCTGTTCAGCCACCACCCCTTCATGGGCTTCGGGGTCAAGACCGACGAGCGGCTGCGGGTACTGCGTTCAGGCCAGCCGCTCACCAACCTCTTTGGTGCCGGCAGCATACTGGCCCACTACGATCCGATTGCCGAGGGCTCAGGCTCCGGGGTGGCCGTCGCCACCGGCTGGCAGGCCGCCGGCCACATTCTGGAGTCGGCCCGATGAGACCTTTGCCCCACATCCCGTGCCTTCAATCCCAACGGGAGGAGAATTGATATGCTGCTCGATCACGCCAACCAGACCTTCGATCAATGCATCAAGTGCACCGTCTGCACCGCCTACTGCCCGGTGGCCAAGGCCAACCCCGCCTACCCGGGCCCCAAGCAGGCCGGTCCGGACGGGGAGCGCCTGCGCATCAAGAGCCCGGCCCTCTATGATGAGGCGCTCAAGCACTGCACCAACTGCAAACGCTGTGAGGTGGCCTGCCCGAGCGGGGTGCGCATCGGCGACATCATAGCCCGGGCCAAGCACCAGTACGGGGGGATGAAGCCGGGGATCCGGGAGTTCGTCCTCTCCCACACCGATCTGATGGGGGGCATGTCTACCCTGATGGCCCCTGTGGTCAACCTCACCACCAGCCTCAAGCCGGTCAAGATGGTGCTCGACAAAGCCCTCGGGGTCTCCTCCCACCGGGATCTTCCCAAGTACTCCCAGGGCACCTTCCGTGGCTGGTACAAGAAACAGAAGGCGACCCAGGCCAGCTATGGCCGTCAGGTGGCTTACTTCCACGGCTGCTACGTGAACTACAACCATCCTCAGCTCGGCAAGGAGCTGGTGCAGGTACTCAACGCCATGAACATAGGCGTGCAGCTGCTGGAGCGGGAGAAGTGTTGCGGCGTGCCGCTCATTGCCAACGGCTTCATGGAGAAGGCCAAGGCCCAGGCCGCCTTCAACATCCAGCAGATGGAGAGCACCCTCACGGGCAATGAGATGCCCCTGCTCACCACCTCCTCCACCTGTGGCTTTACCCTGCGTGACGAATATCCCCACCTGCTGGAGCAGGACAACCACAAGGTGCGCAGCCGCATCTCCCTCATTACCCGCTTCTTGTGGCAGGAGTTCCAGAAGGGCAACCTGCCGGCTATGAAGCCGCTCGATCTGCACATTGCCTACCACACCCCCTGCCACATGGAGAAGATGGGGGGCGTCATCTACACCCTCGAGATCCTGCGGGCCATCCCCGGGGTGCGCGTCACCGTGCTCGACTCCCAGTGCTGCGGCATCGCCGGCACCTATGGCTTCAAGTCGGAGAACTACGCCACCAGCCAGAGCATCGGCCAGGGGCTGTTCGAGCAGATTGGGCGCCTCAAGCCGGATCTGGTGATCACCGACTGCGAGACCTGCAAGTGGCAGATAGAGATGAGCACCCCCTACCGCTGCGAGCACCCGATCCACCTGCTGGCCCAGGCCCTGGCCTGAGCAATCCGTCACCCAAAAAAGAGCCGGCATCAATACCGGCTCTTTGCGTCACGCAACAGGAATCACTTCACGATCAGGTTGTGCTGCTCGATGAGAGACTGAAGTATGTCGTGGTTGCTGTGCCCACTGAGGCTCCATTGGCTCACATCGACGTTCTCCAGGGTGATCTGCTGGCTCACCTTCCCATCCCCGGCCGGGGAGACAGCGAGATCCAGCGTCTTGAGTCCATTGCTGCCATCGCTCACCGCCAGTTGCAGATGATTGAGCAGACCATCGACACTGTGGTCACTGGCCCCCTTGAGCAGCTCGGAGAGATCGATAGCATCCCCCTCGCCGGGGTTGAAGTCGGTGATGATATCGTGAGCCGGTGCATTACCCCCTTCGTCCCCTGCCCCCCACAAGAAGAGATCGCTCCCCTTGCCCCCGGTCAAAATGTCATTGCCGGCCCCGCCACGCAGCACATCGTGCCCGTCGGAGCCTGTCAGGGACTCCGCAGCCCCACTCCCGAGCAAGGGTCCACTGGCGTGAGCATGGATATCGATGCTCTCCGGCAGTGAAGCCAGCAGAGTGCCCCCGACGCTCGACTCGGCGCTCACGGTCAGATGGTGAACCCCCTCTGCCAGACCGCTCACAAAGAGTGGCTGATGATGATCGACCGGCAGCAGCCAATTACCCAGCCCCAGATCCGAGCCGATCACATTACCGTGCTCATCCACGATGTGGGCACCGTCCAGGCCGCTCAGTCGCAAGGAGAGCTCACCCGGCGCCGGATTGACCACATCTGCCGAGATACCGAGCGGTACCGCCGTTCCCACCAGGGTAACGATATCGCCGCTCTCCACCAGCAGGGTCGGCATATCCGGCTGAGCCAACACATGGACAGGCAGGGTGTCGCTGTCAGTCATCACACCGCCGGCCCCGCTGTTACCCAGATCAGAGGTGGTGACATGCAGGGTATCACTGCCCCAGAAATGGGCGTCAGGCTGATAGTGCACGGCACTGGCAAGCAGCAAATTAATCTCGCCAAGCGTCCCGGTCAGCACCAGTTGAGGAGATCCCGACCCACTCGCACTCACCGAGCCCGCACTGCCGCTCAGGGCCAAAGTGCCGTGAGAGACACTCAGGGTCATGGAGACGGGGTGTTGCCCCGCATCCACATCCTTCACGCTGATGCCAGAGAGGGAGAGAGCGCCATCCTCTTGCACCGTCAGGCTGGCCGGCACCTGGTTGACCGGGGCATCGTTGACCGCCTGCACCTCGATGGGCAAGACGTCGCTATCGCTCAGGGGCCCGCCACTGCCGGTGTTGCCAAGATCATCGGTGACCATGGTCAGAGCGTCCTGGCCATTGAAGTCCTGCGCCCCCTTATAGGTGACGCCGCCACTCAGCAGGGCGTTAAGATCGGTCAGGGTGCCGGTCAGTACCAGGGAGCCGGTGCCATTGCCGACCACGGTCACGCCGCTGCCTGCCGGCAGGTTAAGGGTGCCGTGTTCGACCGAGAGGCGCACCTCGATGGGGCTGTTGCCCGCATCCACATCCTTCACCTGCAGTCCCCGGATGACAAAGGGGGTATCCTCCTGCGCTACCTGGGGATCCGTCGGCAGCACATTGACCGGCGCATCGTTGACCGGACTGATATCCAGATGGATGTTGCCGCCCACCTCGGGGCCGAGGGCGCCGTTGTCCAGACTCTGGGCCATCACCTTGAGATCCACAGCGCCGTTGGCGTCGTTGGTCACCAGCTCCACCGCATCGAGCCTGCCGCCATCCGTGGTGATCTGCCAGACGCCGCCCCCGAGATCCACCACAGTGCCGGCGACCCCGTTTGGCAGCCGCACCTCTGCACCGTCCGGCACCCCTTCGAGGGTGACGCGAACCTGCTCGGGTCCATTTTCGTGCACATTGCCGGCACTGCCACCGGTGGCCTGGGTATCCCGGGTCTCCAGCCCCAGGTTCAGGGTGATCACCTCCCCTTCCGTACCGCTCGCCCTGTCCTGAATATCGGCGACGATGGGATCCCCCACCGGGTTGACGGTGACGGTGAAGCTGTCACTGGTTTCAAGAGGTAGCGTGAGCCCCTTGTCCAGGGTGAAGGCACTCAGGGTGAGATCCACGGTGCCGCTGAAATCTGCCGGCGGGATCAGGGTCAGTTTGGCGAAGTCCGTGCCCACCGGCACCTGCCAGACGCCGCCGCCATTGTTGACCGCGGGGGCCGAGAGGGTAAAGCCATCGGGTACCCCTTTTATCTGGAGCGCCACTATCTGCTCGGAGCCGTCGTTGTCCACCAGGGCGGCATCGAAGCCTGCAAGGCTGACGCTGCCATCTTCATTACCCGTCACGTCGTGCACGGTGAGCGTCGCCGGATCGTTGACCGGTATGACCTCGAAATTCACCTGGCCGCTCCAGCTGCCGCGATCGGTACCCGTGGTGGCGGTATCGAGAATATCCACCGTCACCGCAAGCGGCACCTGACCGCTGAAGTGCTCTTTGGGTACAAACACCACATCCTTGAGGCCATTGGCATCCACCACCAGCGACTGGACGGGATGACCGTTGCCATCGAGGAAGTGGCCGTACCTGGCATCGACGATCACGGTCACCCGCTCCACCGTCTCGAGACCGCCATTGGTCACCGAAGGGCTGATATCGGCGAGTTTCACCGAGAGATCGAGGTGGATCTCGGTGTCTTCCAGGTTATCCGGCTGGCCGTCGCCGTTGACATCCTTCACCGCCAGTTGCAGGCTCGGCGCCCCATCGTGGCCGCCATTGATATCGACCTCGGGGGTGATGGAGAGGGTGATCTCTTTCTCCACCATCTTGGTGTCACCGCTCACCGTATCGGTGTTAACCAGCCGCACAGTGAAATGCAGGCCATCACCGGCGTAGTCCTCTGGCAGGGTCAGGGTCAGGCTGTCGAGATCGCTCAGGCCATTGGGTAACTTGATCAGATACTCGCCGTTGACGAAATCAAAGGTGAGCCCCTGCACACTGACGCCGGCTGGCAAACCGGTAATGACGATGCTGAGCTCGTCGTCACCGTTGTCGCTGCTGCCCAGGGTCACCATCTGCCTCAGCTGGGCGCCAACATCGACGCTGTGATCTTCCACTCCCGTGATGGGCTGGCTGTTGTCAAGATCGACCGTCGCGGCAACCTGGCTCCCGTTGTTTGCCGCATGGAACTCGGCGCTGGTATTGAGCTCCCGGTACACTGGTGCACTGATATCCCCCTCACCGTTGTCCCCAAGATCGATCACCCTGGCGTTGACCTTGAAGGCGACGGTACCGGTAAAGCCATCCGGCGCGTGCAGCGCATAGCTGCCAAGAGCGCTGTTCGGCACAGTCCAGTTGCCCTTGCCATCGCTGATGCCCCCCACCACCACAAAGCCCGGCGGCAGGTCGCTGATGACCAGATAGTCGATGACCTCACTGCTGCCGGGATCGAGATCCTCGAAGGTGAACATGCCCTTGAGCGGGATATCATGCCCGTCCTGGCTATCCAGCTGGCCGGTTTGTACCAGCTGGCCATCGGGCTCCACCACAGCCCGAATATCCACGAGCAAGGAGCCCTCGATCACCTTCTGAGCCGTGGCACTGGAGTCCACATCCTGCTGGGTGATGGTGACATGGCTCTGGATACGGGTGTCCCTGTCGCTGTCTTCGGGGGCTTTGACCAGCAGCTGGCCGCCATTGAGCAGGTTCTGCAGGTCGGCGTCGCTCAAGTCCACGGCGCCCCCATTCACGGTCAACTGGGTATCCACTCCCCCGGCCCGGATCCAGATTTCATAACCGGGTTCGATGCCGGAGAGGCTGAGGTGCGTCACCCGTTCGGCGCTGTCACCCAGATCCGGGCGCCACTCGAGCAGAGTCAACTGATCTTCCAGACCATGGCTGGTCTTGGCATAGTCGCCAGCGTCGATCTCGGGCTCCACCTTGATGGTGAGTGGCACATCGAAGCGCTGGTGATCCCCGTCATTCTCGGTCACCACTAGGTGGCCGACGAGGTGAATATCGGCAGTACTGTTGGGAGGCGGCTGGATCTGCAGATTGCCAAGGGATGACACATTCACCTGATAGAGGGGATTGCCCTGGCCATCGAGCCCGGCAAAGGTCAGGGTCAGCTCCTTGCCGCTGCCGTCAAATACCCTGGCCCCGGCCGGCAAGCCTTCCAGCACCAGATTGAGGCTCTCGGAGGTGTCTTGCGGCGTGTCGACCTTCTCCCCCGACTCCAGCCGGAAATCGAGCGGCGCCCGGCCATCTTCCTTGATGGTGATGGTGTAACCGTCGCCCTCCTGGGCCCACCCCGTGGAGTGAAGGTCAACATGCGGTTTATCCACCACCCCGACCAGATCCACGTGCAGGGTCTGGCTGCCGGTCTCCTTCTCATTGACCAGGGTATGAATCTGGCCGTTGGCATCGGTCAGGGTGGCGCTGTCCTTCACCACCCCCTTGATGGTCAGATCAAAATCGACGTTGCTGTTTTTCGGCGGCTGCAGCTTGAGGTCATTGATGCGATCGTAGGGCACCTCGTAGTAGCCGTTGGCATCCAGGGTGACCGCCACCCCGCCGAGTAGCAGAGTGGCGCCGGTGGGCAGGCCGCTGATGCGCACAAACAGCTGCTCGGAGCCATCACTCGTGTCCCCCAGATGGCCGAGCACTATCTTGTTGCCAAGGTTGAGCAGGGTGTCTTCCTTACCCTGGATCTCGCGCACGGTCAGCTTGGCGTCATCGGCCAGGGGCTTGACGTTGATCACCACTTCGATGGCATCCCCAAAGGCCTTGTTCTGACCGCTGACCACCGGCGCCTTCTCGGTGCTGACCGGGGTGACCGAGAGCTTGATGTCGCCGCTGTAGTCCTTGCCGGGCACCACGGTGACCTTGTTGATGTTGCTGGCCGAGACGCTGTAGATGCCGCTGGCATTTGGCTTGAGCTCGGCGCCGTTGAGCATGAGGGTGCCCTTGCCCGCCTCCCATTTGATCTGGTAGCTCAGGCTCTCCGAGCGGTCCGTATCGGTCAGGCTCGCCTTCACATTGAGCCTGATGCCACTGCTGTCCTCATCGGTGCTGTCGTGCAGGCTGGTGCTACCGGTGACCCACACCGGCTTGTCGGCAATGCCGCGCACCGTGATGGCCAGATCGCCGGTGACAGGATCCGGCGCCGTGCCCTGGGTCACGCCAACTTGTAGCGCCACCTGGAAATGCAACGGCTGACCACTGTTGCTCCAGCTTGACCAGTTGGCATCCGGCACAAAGGTGAGGCCGGTGGTGGTGTAATGGACCTTGTCACCGGTGACCATGGCCTCGGGTGGTACGATAAACCACTGGCCATCGGCCGTGGTGGTCAGCGCCACCCCGTTGTAGTAGAAGGTGCCGTGGGCATTGGCAGGCGCCTGAATAAGAAGCTCATCCACATGCTCGCCCCGATCAAAATCGCCAATATCGAGCGCCATCTGGATGGGGATGCCCTGGCTCGGATCCTGGGCGCCCTGATCCTCCTGCCCGGTCACGGGATTTACGGTGAAGCGCACCGCCTCATCCTGCAGATTGAGGGTCAGGGTGCTCTGTGCGGTATCACCGTCGCCGTCGACGAGCTGGGCTGTGATGACCTGACTGAGGGTACTGGCATCGTGATCAACACCCGCCCTTGGGGTGAAGCTGTAGTTGCCATCCGCCCCTATGGTGAGGGAGCCCATCACCTGTTTGCCATCCGGGCTCATCACCTCCAGAGTCAGGCTGCCGTTGATGGCATGCATCTGCCCGTTGACGGTGACCGATGCCACCCTGGCGCCATCGGCCCCCTCGTTGGCCGGCGGCAGCAGATCGCCGCTCACGGCGCTGCCGGTCTCGCTCAGGCTGTGGGTCAGATGGGTGCCGACGGGCATGTCATCCTGCACCGTGACTCGCACGCTGACATTGGGGCTGCGATCTCCGTCGTGATCGGTGACAAAGAGTGGCACCTCGATGGCCAGCTCATCCTTGCCCTGGGCCCCGTGATCGAGCTGACCCACCAGATAGACGCCATAACTGCCGCTGGCATCGAGATGGATCCAGAACACCGGCTTGCCACCCTCGGCCATGGCCAGATACCAGCCTGGATTGCTATGGGCGACCAGGGTCACCGCCTTGCCACCCGAGGTGAGGTGATTGGCCTGATTGAAGGCGGCCACATCCAGCTGCAGCGACGCCACCCTGTCCGACCCGGCGCTGATAGTCACCCTGCCGCCCGCAGTCTCACCGCCCTCGGTCGGGGTGGTGCCCGGATGCTGGGTACTGCTGGCATCGAGATCCGACTCCTCAACCCGCACCGGCTCGATGGCGCTGACAAGCGGATTCTCACCATCGGTCACCATAATGGTGGCCGTCCCCTGGCGCTGGCTGCCGTCGCTGTCGGTGACCTGGACCGGCAAGGTCAGATTGAGCGTGTCGCTCGCCTTGTGATCCAGATTGGTGTGTACCGTCACCCGATAATCCAGGGTCGCCTCACTATGGGCCTCAATGCGCCCCGGCACACTCGGCAGGGTCACGCTCAGCACCAGGGTGCCGCTCGCCGTGACCGCCTGGAAGGTGTGCCCATGGCTGCCCGGTACCTCTTGCCAGGTGAGCGTCTGGCCGTTGTGGGTGATGGGGTTACCGCTTGCATCCAGCACCTGGCCGGAGAGGGTCAGGCGCACATCCGTCACGGGATCGGAATCTGCCTTGATGGTGATCTTGCCAGTATCCTGCTGATCATCCGCGCTCGAGTTGACGCCATCAAAGCGTCCTTCTTCCAGAGTCACGCCGGTGAGCGTCAAGGTCGGCTTGCCCCCTTCCGCAATGGTGACGTTGAGGGTGCCCGTGGTGCTGTCGTTGTTGCCGGTGCCCTTGTCGCTGTCGACAACGTTGACCTTGAATGGCAGCTCGGTGGCGTTGCCACCGCTTTGATGAACGCCTTCGAACAGGGTCACCTTGTAGTCGAAACCGTTGTTGGCGGCGTTGTCGAGCTTGCCAACCAGCTCCACCTGCAGCACCTCGATTCGCTGACCCGCCACCTCCACATAACCCTTGAGGATCTGGCTGCCGGGGATGGCTGGGTCGCCCTCCACCAGTTCGTATCTCACCGGTTGACCCAGGGCGGTCAACGCCGGCTGCTCGGCCGGATCGGCAAACGACACCTCGCTCACCCGATCTGAACCGGCGCTGATCTGGAACTGGCCCGTGCCGGTGAGAGGATTGTGACCATCGAGGTTGCCCTCATCCAGGCTGACACCGCTACCCGCGACAAAGGTGGGGGCGCTGCCATCCTTGATGACCAAGGGCAACCGGGTGGAGGCCCTGTCCCCATCTTTATCCGTGAGCGTCACCACCAGCGGCAAGTCGAGGGACTCGCTCCCCTGATGATCCAGCTCGCCGCTCAAGGTGACTTTGCTGGTGACGCTCCAGTTGCCATTGCTCTCCACCAGATCGAGCTCGGCCCGCAATACCTCGCGACCGTCCGCACTGGTGCCCACCAGATCGCCGTTGCCATCCAGGGTAAAGGTGACCGGGCTGCCATGGCTGCTGTATTTGCCATCCAGACTCTGCTGGATGGCCGAGATGTCGAACTTGAGACTATCGCGCGCCAAGGCATCTGCACCGTGGCTTACGGTAAAGCTCATGGTGCTCACCACAGCCCCCGCCCCCTGATTGGCCTCGGTCATCCCGGTGCCGGCCACGGCGCTGATCACCGGGTTGGCCCCGTCGCCGATGGCGACGCTCAAGCTGGAAGAGACGCGATCTCCGTCGCTATCGGTCAGGGTAAACGCGGCGCTAAGCAGGCTGTCGGCACTGCCCTGATCGAGCGGCTGATAGAGGGTGAAGCCATATTTGCCGTCGTTGCCGAGGGTGAGCGTGAACACCAGCTGGCCATCCGGCGTGCGTCCTTCAATCAGGTGATCGGCCACCGTTATGGCGACGCTCTGCTGGCCGGAGGTCAACCCCTGCAGCCCGGGCTGGCTGGCATCGAAGGTGATGCTGGCCAAGGGATCGCTG